>NZ_JBKFTN010000010.1:0-210090 GCF_050432945.1 Pseudomonas sp. 18173 | reverse complement strand
CCCGCTCCCACAGGGATGGTGTTTGTCTGTTACAACGCCTCACGCGATGGCTGGCCATCCACCAGTCGCTGGATACGCAGCGGATTGCCGTTCTTCAGCGCATCCGGCAGCAAATTGTCGGGGTAGTTCTGGAAGCACACCGGTCGCAGGAAACGATCGATGGCCAGCGTGCCCACCGACGTACCACGTGCATCGGAGGTTGCCGGGTAAGGCCCGCCGTGGACCATCGAATCACAGACTTCCACACCGGTCGGATAGCCGTTGAGCAGGATTCGCCCGACCTTCTGTTCCAGCATCGCCGTCAGCCCGGTGAACTCTTCGAAGTCTTCCGGCTCGCCAATGAGGGTGGCGGTCAATTGGCCGTGCAGGCCATTCAAGGCAGCCATCAGTTGCGTGTGATCGGCCACTTCAACCACCACGGTGGTCGGACCGAACACTTCCTCCTGCAGTACTTCATCGCCGTCGATCAGCAAGCTGACATCGGCCTTGAACAGCTGCGGCTGCGCCTGGTTGCCCAGCTGCGGATGACCGGCCAGGTGCTTGATGCCGGGATGCGCGAGGAGTTTTTGCAAGCCCTGGCCATAGCTGCCCAAGGTGCCGCTGTTGAGCATGGTTTGCGCCGGCTGGTCCCCCATCAACCCGGCTACTTGCTGCACAAATGCGCTGAACGACGCAGAACGAATGCCGATCACCAAACCGGGATTGGTACAGAACTGCCCGCAGCCCTGAACCACCGACGCCGTGAGGTCCCGGGCGATCGTATCCGCCCGCGCCTGCAACGCCTCGGGCAATACGATNGAACGAATGCCGATCACCAAACCGGGATTGGTACAGAACTGCCCGCAGCCCTGAACCACCGACGCCGTGAGGTCCCGGGCGATCGTATCCGCCCGCGCCTGCAACGCCTCGGGCAATACGATCACCGGGTTGATGCTCGACATCTCGGCGAACACCGGAATCGGTTGCGCACGTGCCGCGGCCATGTCGCACAAGGCTCGACCGCCCTTGAGCGAACCGGTGAAACCCACGGCCTGAATCGCCGGATGCTTGACCAGTGCCTCGCCGACACCCGCGCCGTAGATCATGTTGAACACGCCTGCCGGCATACCGGTTTTTTCCGCGGCACGAACGATTGCGTCGGCCACCTGCTCGGCCGTGGCCATGTGACCGCTGTGGGCCTTGAACACCACCGGGCACCCGGCGGCCAGCGCCGATGCGGTATCACCGCCAGCGGTGGAGAACGCCAGCGGAAAGTTGCTGGCACCGAACACCGCCACCGGCCCGAGGCCGATACGGTATTGACGCAGGTCCGGACGCGGCAACGGTTGACGCTCCGGTAAGGCCCGGTCGATCCGTGCGCCGTAGAAATCACCGCGACGCAGCACTTTGGCAAACAGGCGCATCTGCCCGCTGGTACGTCCACGCTCGCCTTGAATCCGCCCTGCGGGCAACGCCGTTTCGCGGCAGACCACAGCGACAAAATCATCACCGAGGGCATCCAGCTCATCGGCAATCGCATCGAGAAACTGCGCCCGTCGCTCCGCACTCAGGCTGCGATAGGCCGGATACGCGGACGCCGCAGCAGTGGCCGCCGCAGCGACTTCCTGCGCTGTCGCCTGATAAAAATCGTGGGGCAAGGCCTCGCCCGTCGTCGCATCGACACTCTGCAGCTTGATGCTGCCGGCAGCGCTGCGTTGGCCGCCGATGTAGTTGTGACCAAGAATCCGGGTCATGGGTAAGTCCTCAAAGTGTGCCGACGGTGCCGGGTTCGAAAGCCGCTGCGACCGGTGCGATGCCGTTGATCAACGGCGCGCCGAATTCGGCCTGGGTGATCTCGAACACGTCACCCGGTTGCGTGCGAATGCCATCGGCAAAAGACAGGGTCGCGGTGCCGAAGAAGTGAACGTGCACATCCCCCGGGCGCAGGAACTGGCTGTACTTGAAATGGTGGAATTCCAGATTGGCGAGGCTGTGGCACATGTTCGCCTCGCCACTGAGAAACTCGTTCTGCCACAGCACTTGGCCGTCGCGCAGGATGCGACTGGTGCCCGCCAGATGCTGCGGCAGTTCGCCGACCCGCAGTTCCGGGCCATAGCTGCAACTGCGCAGCTTCGAGTGAGCCAGGTACAGGTAGTTCTTGCGCTCCATGACGTGATCGGAGAATTCGTTGCCCACGGCAAAGCCCAGGCGATACGGTTTGCGGTCACGACCGATCACGTACAGGCCACTGATCTCGGGCTCTTCACCGGCGTCTTCGGCGAATGGCGGCAGTGCAAAGGGTTGGCCCGGCCTTACGACAATGCTGCCATCGCCCTTGTAGAACCATTCCGGTTGCACACCTGCTTCATCCGCCGCCGGTTTGCCGCCCTCCACGCCCCATTTGAAAATGCGCATGGTGTCGGTCATCGCCGCTTCGTCGCCACCTTGCTGATGCATCTTGTCCCGCGCCGACGCGCTACCCAGATGGGTCAGGCCGGTGCCGCTGATGAGCATGTGCGCCGGGTCCGGATGATCCAGCGGCGGCAGGATGCGCTGTTTCGTCAGCAGCTCGGCATAGTCATGGCTGATGCCCAGCCCCAGACCTTGCACCTGTTGCTCAAGGCTGGCGCCGGCCTCGATCGCCGCCAATGCCAGGTCGCGAACCGTGCGCGCGTCCTGCACTTCACGCACCAGGCCGGCCTCGACAACGCCGACACGGCGTTCGCCGTTACTCAATTCGAACTGAACCAAACGCATGAATTTTCTCCTGTAAACCAAAACTTCAAATCAATGCAAAACCCATGTGGGAGCGAGCCTGCTCGCGAAAGCGGTGTGGCAGCCAACATCAATGCTGAATGTCCAATTGCATTCGCGAGCAGGCTCGCTCCCACAGTTGATCGGTGTTGAATCTCAGAATCAGGTACGCGACGCCCCACGCGCACTCGCCGCAAACTCATCGGCTGGCAGAACGTGTTTGCGTTCCAGCAAGCGATACACCACACCAGTCAACACCAACCCGAACACCATCACCCCGGACAGGAAGTACAGGCCCGACGCCAGGTTGCCGGTGTATTCCTTGAGTGCGCCGATCACGAACGGACCGAGGTAGCCGCCGAGGTTGCCCACCGAGTTGATCAAGGCGATCCCCGCCGCCGCACTGGCGCCGGCAAAGAAGCGGCCCGGCAAGGTCCAGAACACCGCCGTGCAGGAGAACAGCGCGAATGCCACCAGGCACAACGCCGCCAGTTGCAGCACCGGCACCGACAGCCAGGCGCTGAGGAACAGTCCGATCGCACCCAGTACGTAAAGCACGGCGAGGTGGCCGTAGCGGTCATTCAAACGATCGGAACTGCGCGGAATGATCAGCAGGCCGATGATCCCAAAAATGTACGGCACCGCGGAAACGAAACCGGTCACCAGGTCGCTGCCGCCGAACTGCTTGATCAAGGTCGGCAGCCACAGGCCCAGGCCATAGATGCTCAACGTCACCGGCAGGTAGAACAGCGCCAACAGCAGGACGCGCTTGTCCTTGAGGGCGTGCAGCGGATTGCCGTGGCGGGTCTGGCCATACGCGTCCAGATCCTTTTTCAGCTCGCCACTGAGCCAGTCCTTTTCCGCCTGGTCCATCCACTGCACTTGTTGCGGGCCGTCCGGCAGGTAACGCAGCACCGGCCAGGTCAACAGGATCGCCGGGGTGCCGATGACGATGAACAGCCACTGCCAGCCGTGCAGCCCCAACACGCCGTCCATGCCCAGCAAGCCACCGGACACCGGGCCGGTGATCATCATCGCAATGGGTTGCGACAGGATGAACAACCCGAGGATCTTGCCGCGATGACGTACCGGGAACCATTGGGTGATGTAGTACAGGACACCCGGAAAGAACCCGGCCTCGGCTGCACCGAGCAGGAAACGCATCACATAGAAGCTGTTCGGCCCCTGGACGAACGCCATGCCGATGGTGATGGCGCCCCAGGTGACCATGATCCGGGCGAACCAGCGTCGGGCGCCGAAGCGGTCGAGCATCAGGTTGCTGGGGATTTCCAGCAGGAAGTAACCAATGAAGAACAGCCCGGCGCCGAGGCCGTAGGCCGCATCGCCCAGGCCGATGTCGGCACCCATGTGCAGCTTGGCAAACCCCACGGCGGAGCGGTCCACATAGGCGATCAGATACAGCAGGATCAGGAAGGGAATCAGTTTCAGCGTGATGCGACGGATAAGCCGCAGTTCCTGGCTCATGAGATCGGTCTCCGATTGTTGTTGTTATGGAACCTCGGGGGACGCCTCTCGCGAAATGTTCACCAGGACCATCCCTCCGTTTGAGCGGACTATATAGTAATACTATTTACTCAACAACACTTCCAAACAGTGCAATTTGCGCTTATGTTACGCCAACCACGAACAATATAGTCATACAATAAGAGAATCGATCATGTCTGATAAGAAACCCACCCTGCGCTCGGCCCAATGGTTTGGCACCGCCGACAAGAACGGCTTCATGTACCGCAGCTGGATGAAGAATCAGGGCATCGCCGACCACCAGTTCCATGGCAAGCCGATCATCGGCATCTGCAACACCTGGTCGGAACTGACCCCGTGCAACGCGCACTTCCGCCAGATTGCCGAGCACGTCAAACGCGGAGTGATCGAGGCCGGGGGCTTCCCGGTGGAGTTTCCGGTGTTCTCCAACGGCGAATCGAACCTGCGCCCGACCGCCATGCTCACCCGCAACCTGGCGAGCATGGACGTGGAGGAAGCCATTCGCGGCAACCCGATCGATGGCGTCGTGCTGCTGACCGGCTGCGACAAGACCACCCCGGCGCTATTGATGGGCGCCGCCAGTTGCGACGTACCGGCCATCGTCGTCACCGGCGGGCCGATGCTCAACGGCAAGCACAAGGGCAAGGACATTGGCTCCGGCACCGTGGTCTGGCAGCTCAGCGAACAGGTCAAGGCCGGCACCATCAGCATCGATGACTTCCTTGCGGCCGAGGGTGGCATGTCCCGTTCGGCCGGCACCTGCAACACCATGGGCACCGCCTCGACCATGGCCTGCATGGCCGAAGCGCTCGGTACCTCCCTGCCCCACAACGCGGCGATTCCCGCCGTGGATGCGCGCCGCTACGTGTTGGCGCACATGTCCGGCATGCGTGCCGTGGAGATGGTGCGCGAAGACTTGAAACTGTCGAAGATCCTCACCAAGGAAGCCTTCGAAAATGCCATTCGGGTCAACGCCGCCATCGGCGGTTCGACCAACGCAGTGATCCACCTCAAGGCAATCGCCGGGCGCATCGGCGTGGAGCTGGACCTGGATGACTGGACCCGTATCGGTCGCGGCATGCCGACCATCGTCGACCTGCAACCGTCGGGGCGCTTCCTGATGGAAGAGTTCTACTACGCCGGCGGTTTGCCAGCGGTGCTGCGCCGCCTTGGCGAGGCCAATCTGATCCCGAACCCGAACGCCTTGACCGTCAACGGCAAGTCCATCGGCGAGAACACCAGGGACGCACCGATCTATGGCGAGGACGAAGTGATCCGCACCCTCGACAACCCGATCCGCGCCGATGGTGGCATCTGTGTGCTGCGCGGCAACCTGGCACCGTTGGGCGCTGTGCTCAAGCCGTCCGCCGCCACCCCCGAACTGATGCAGCATCGCGGCCGCGCGGTGGTGTTCGAGAACTTCGACATGTACAAGGCGCGAATCAACGACCCGGAACTGGACGTGGATGCCGACTCGATCCTGGTGATGAAAAACTGCGGGCCGAAGGGTTATCCAGGCATGGCCGAAGTGGGCAACATGGGCTTGCCGGCCAAGCTGCTGGCCCAGGGCGTGACCGACATGGTGCGGATTTCCGATGCGCGCATGAGTGGCACTGCATACGGTACCGTTGTCCTGCACGTCGCCCCCGAAGCCGCCGCCGGCGGACCGCTGGCCGCGGTGAAGGAAGGTGACTGGATCGAACTCGATTGCGCCAGCGGCCGCTTGCACCTGGACATACCCGATGCCGAACTGGCCGCGCGCATGGCCGACCTGCAACCGCCACAGCAGTTGCTGGTGGGTGGCTACCGCCAGCTGTACATCGACCACGTGCTGCAGGCGGACCAGGGTTGCGACTTCGACTTCCTGGTCGGCTGCCGCGGCGCCGAAGTGCCGCGCCACTCCCACTAACCCCACCGCCCCCCCTGTAGGAGCGAGCTTGCTCGCGATGGACCCGAGACCGCCTCGGGGTGTCAGGTTCCCCACGTTATCGTTGACGTCCATCGCGAGCGAGCTCGCTCCTACAGTCGACTCGCCGCGCCTGCTATCATGCGCGACACCTCATTGCACAGGACCGCGCCGTTCCCCATGGATTACCGCAAACCTTCCGACCGCAAAAGCATGCACTCGCGCATCGTCCAGGAACTGGGGATGCAGATCGTCTCGGGGCGTTTCCTGCCGGACGACAAACTGCCCGCCGAAGCGCTGTTGTGCGAAGAATATGCGGTCAGCCGACCGGTGCTGCGAGAAGCCACCCGGGTACTGGTTGCCAAGGGCCTGGTGTATTCCCGCCCGCGCGTCGGCACCGTGGTCAAGCCCCGCAAGGACTGGCACATGCTCGATCCGGACGTGCTGCACTGGCTGATGCAGAGCAGTCCACAGAATCAGTTCTTCGACCTGCTGACCAGTGTGCGCAGCATCATCGAACCGGCCGCTGCCGCCCTCGCCGCACAGTTCGCCACCGAAGCGGACATTGCCTCCATCGCTGAAGCCTACCAGCGCATGGAAGCCGCGCCGACGCCGGAGGCGCTGTTGCAGCCTGACCTGGACTTCCACAGTCGCATCGCCGATGCCACGCACAACGACTTGCTGGCCAATTTGTGCAACATGCTCTCGGTGGCCATCGCCGAAGCCCTGAAGCACTCGAACCAGCGACCGAACCTGCATGAACTGGCGCTGCCCCGGCACAAGGCGATCCTGACCGCCATCGAAAACCGCGACGCCCTCGGCGCGCGGCATGCGACGCTGGTGCAACTGGATGATGCGCGCAGTGCGTTGAATGTGGTGCTGGGTAGCGATCCTTCCTGACCGTCGAACAACCCACAAAGGGTCAGAGTGAAATTCGAGGCACAAAAAAGCCGCAACCCTGAGGTTGCGGCTTTTTCATTTCAGCCTCGATCAGTGGGCGAACAACGAGTTGCCCTTCTGCCCCGCCAGCTTCTCAGGCTTGATCAGGAACCGCGCCAGTGCCGGCAACAGCCACAGTGCACCGAACATGTTCCACAACAGCATGAAGGTCAGCATCAGACCCATGTCGGCCTGGAACTTGATGGCCGAGAAGATCCAGGTGCACACGCCGATGGCCAGGCACAGGCCGGTGAACAGCACTGCTTTACCGGTGGACTTCAGCGTCTGGTAGTACGCTTCTTGCAGCGGCAGGCCGGCACGCAGGAAGCTTTCCAGGCGGCTGTAGATGTAGATGCCGTAGTCCACGCCGATCCCCACCCCAAGCGCCACGACCGGCAAGGTCGCGACTTTCACGCCGATGCCCATGAAGGCCATCAGGGCGTTGCCGAGTACCGAGGTCAGCACCAGCGGCAGCACGATGCACAGGGTCGCCGCCCAGGAGCGGAAGGTGATCATGCACATGACTGCAACGCAGATGTACACCAGGATCAGGATGGTCAGCTCGGACTTCTTGATCACCTCGTTGGTGGCCGCCTCGATACCGGCGTTACCGGCCGCGAGGATGAACTCCAGGCCTTCCTTGTTGTTTTCCTTGGCGAACTCCTGCACCGCATGCACTGCGCGATCCAGGGTTTCGGCCTTGTGGTCGTTGAGGAACACCAGCACCGGCGCCAGGGAACAGCTGTTGTTGTACAGGCCGTCAGCGCGGGCAATGGAGTTGTTCAGCACATCCGGGTTACGCGACAGGGTTTCCCATTTCAGGTTGCCCTCGTTCATGCCCTTGATCATCTGCTTGGACACGGTCACCAGCGAGATTGCCGACTGCACGCCCTCGGTGTTCTGCATCTTCCACATCAACTCGTCGATCGGCGCCATGGCTTCGTAGCGCGAGCACCCTTCGGCCTTGGTCTTGACCATCACCACCAACACATCGGAACTGGTGGAGTAGTTGTTGATGATGAAGTTGTTGTCCTTGTTGTAGCGCGAGTCCGGACGCAGCTCCGGGGCACCCTGGTCGAGGTCGCCGATCTTCAGGTTCTGGCTGTACCAGAGGCCGCCGCCAAAGGCGATCAGCGCCAGCAGAATGGAAACCGGTGCGACTTTGGCGCTGGCGAAATTCGCCAGCAGGCGCCAGAACGGATGTTCGCGGGTTGCGTCCTTCTTGCTGCGGGCCACGGCACGCTTGCTGATGCCGACATAGGAAATCGCCACCGGCAGCAGGATCAGGTTGGTGAACACGATCACCGCCACGCCGATGGACGCGCCAATCGCCAGTTCACGGATCACGCCGATATCGATGATCAGCAGCGTGATGAAACCCACGGCATCGGCGAGGATCGCGATCATCCCTGGCAGGAACAGTTGACGGAACGTCCGCCGTGCCGCCGTCAGGGCGTTGTCCGCCTCACTCGATTGCAGGGCGATGCCGTTGATCTTCTGTACGCCGTGGGAAATACCGATGGCGAAGATCAGGAACGGCACCAGCATCGAATAGGGGTCGAGCCCGAAACCGAAGAAGTGCATCAACCCCAGTTGCCAGACCACCGCCACCAACGTCGTGCTCAACACGGCGACGGTACTGCGCAGGCAGTTGGTGAACCACAGCAGGAGGATCAGGGTGATGACAAAGGCGATTCCGAAGAACATCACCACCATCACCAGGCCATCGATCAGGTCGCCGACTTTCTTGGCGAAACCGACGATGTGGATCTTCACGTTGGGGTTCTGTACTTCGAACTTGGTGCGGATCTTGTCTTCAAGCTCGTGGGAGAACTTGCGATAGTCCAGCGCCAGCAGCTTGCCCTGGTCTTGCGGGTCCGGGTAGGACTCCAGCAACGGGATATCGACGATGCTCGACTTGAAGTCGTTGGCCACCAGCCGCCCGATCTGCCCGGACTTGAGCACGTTGTTGCGCAGCAGGTCGAGGCTGGCCTGGGAACCGTTGTAGCTCTGCGGAATCACTTCACCGCCGGCGAAGCCCTCTTCCGTCACTTCGGTCCAGCGTACGCTGGGGCTCCACAGCGACTTGAGGCCGGAACGATCGACACCGGAGATGTAGAACACCTCGTCGTTGATCTGACGCAGGGTCTCCATGTACTCCTTGGAGAAGATGTCGCCATCGGTGGCTTCCACCGAAATCCGCACGGTATTGCCCAGGTTCGTCAGGTCATTGCGGTGCTCCATCATCTTCTGGATGAAGGGATGCTCCAGCGGGATCATCTTTTCGAAACTGGTGGACGGACGAATCAGCGTGGCCTGCCAGAACAGGAAAATGCTGACCAGCAGGCAGATCGTGATCACTGCCGGGCGGTTGTTGAAGATCAGGCGCTCGAGGAACGTCGCCTTGTCCTGGTGATGAGTACTCAAGGAAGTCATAGCCCCGCCTTCTTATTATTAACCCGGCTCATTTGCCCGACTCGGTGCCGCTCGGCGAAGTGACGCGAACGCCGCCCTGCCCGGCCAGAACCAGATTGCCATTGCCTGCCGCAGTCACTGCCGAAACCGAAATACGGTCCGGACGGTTGACCACCTTGAAGGTTTCGCCATCGTCGCTGCTGCGAATCACCGAACCGCCGTTGCCGACGATCACGATGGAACCATCGTCGAGCAGCGTGCCGCCGGACAGCCCGAACTCCAGGTCGCCCCGCTCGGCCTTGAGCTCGACCTGCTCCCAGGTGCTGCCGAAATCCGTGGAACGATAAAGGTTGCCGCGCAGTCCGTAGGCCAGCAGCGTATTGGGCTGTGCCGTGCCGATCACGCCAAACAGCGAGCCTTCGTACGGACCTTCGAGTTTCTCCCAGGTCTGACCCCAGTCGGCGGAGCGGAACATGCTGCCCTGCTCGCCGACGATGAACAGCCCGGCGTCCTTGACCGCGGCAATCGCGTTCAGGTGGTACTGGTCTTCGTTGTCCAGGCGGTCGCTGACGTCTTCCCAGTTTTTTCCACCATCGGTGGTGGCCATCAACGAACCATAAGCGCCCACGGCAAAGCCGCTGTCGACGTCCTTGAACCAGACATCGAGCAGCGGCGATTCGCGTTTCAGATCTTCGAATTGACGGGTCCAGGTCGTACCGCCGTCCTCGCTGGCGAGGATCTGCGCGTCATGGCCGACGGCCCAGCCGTGCTTGTCATCGACAAAGAACACCGACGTGAGCAGGGCCCGGCTCGGGACCTTGGCCTGGGTCCAGGTGGCACCCTGGTCATCGGAATACAGGATGTGCCCACGATCCCCGACCGCCACCAGGCGCTTGCCGGCGTGGACGACATCGAGCATCAGGCTTTTGGAAGCCTTGGCAGATTCAATGGAATAAACAACGTCGGATGCTGGCGCTGCAGCGGCCAGCGCAGGTGCCGACAGCATGGCAGAGCCCAACAGCGAGAGCGCTGTGGCCAGCAACGCGAATTTGCGCAGTGCCGGCGGGCGGCAGATACCCACACCCATGACAGGCTCACTCATAGACCTTCCCCCATTATTATTGTTAGGTCGTTCAACCTTTCTGGGCGCCGCAAGGGTGCGTGTCTGCATCGCTGTTTCAGAGCATAGTCCTGAAACCCGCAATCCAGAGCCCCTTCGGAAGCTGGCTTATCCTATCGGTGTTTTTTAATGTCTGACAATCGACGCCACGTTATGTTTTGTTAACCGAGGGGGGATGGGGGGTGTTCTGAATGATTGGGTATCAGGTGGGGTGATTGCGGGTTCGGTGTGCATATCCGTTTTTGCGGCGGGTCACTTGGAAAAGCCTGTAGGAGCGAGCTTGCTCCGGGCGGCGTTCCGACGATGGTCGTCAACGATGACGCTGGCAGCCTGACACCCCGCGGTGTTCTGCCGTTTATCGCGAGCAAGCTCGCTCCTACTGGGCCCGCCGCGATCGGCCATCCCTGGCCGTAAGCGGCTAACCCGAGGCGGCCTGACAGCCGACCTGACCACAAATGAATGCGTTCCCCCTGTAGGAGCGAGCCTGCTCACGAAAAACGCCGGGACACCGCGGGCATTCAGACAGCCCGCGTCATCGTTGACGTCCATCGCGAGCAAGCTCGCTCCTACTGGGCCCGCCGCGATCGGCCATCCCCGGCCGTAAGCGGCTAACCCGAGGCGGCCTGACAGCCGACCTGACGACAAATGAATGCGTTCCCCCTGTAGGAGCGAGCCTGCTCACGAAAAACGCCGGGACACCGCGGGCAGTCAGACAGCCCGCGTCATCGTTGACGTCCATCGCGAGCAAGCGCGCCCCTACAGAGGACTGAGTACCCCCGCGCAATTCAGGTCGACTGTCAGGCCGCCATCGCTGGCAAGCCAGCTCCCACAGAAGAGCAAAAGCAGAGCGAAGCAGACCGGCGAACACCCACGCTTTTCACCACTCAACAGGCCGAGCGTTAGCTCGCCTGCCGCTCTTGATCGTGAGCCACCCGCCCCCTCGGCAGGCTGAGTGGAGGTGTTCATCCGGGGAATGGCGCGTAGCGCCGTGTGGCGAAGCCGCAAACATTGCAGGGAGGTGCCGCGAAGCACACCGTAGGGCAATGCACCCGGATGAATGCCGGAGCGAAGGAACCCCGAGCCTCGGCGAGGGGCCGGACGTTCGGGGCGAGCGTTTTTTTTGCTTACTTTTTTTGAGGCGCTTGTCAAAAAAAGTGAGGCGCCGTAAGGGCGAAACCATAAGTGGCCGTTACCAAAGAAACGGATATGTACACAGTCAACCAAGAACCTGGTCGGCCCAAAGGCCGCCAAGGTCAAAAGCCAAAATCAAGCCAAACTCTTGCTGACCACCTCAAACACATCGCTAGACAGTTGCCCCGAAGCCCGAATCCGCTCCAGCTCCCCCTTCATCAAGGCCTGACGAGCATCGTCATACTTGCGCCAGCGAGTCAAAGGCGCCAACTGCCGAGAAGCAATCTGCGGATTAAACCCGTTCAACTCGATCACAAGGTCGGCCAAGAAGCGATACCCCGAACCATCGGCGGCATGGAAGTTGATCAGGTTCTGCCCGGCAAACGCACCGATCAGCGCCCGCACCTTGTTCGGATTCTTGATGTTGAACGCAGGATGCTGCATCAACTGACGAACCCGCTCCAGACCACCCGGCAACACACTGCCGGCCTGGACACTGAACCACTGATCCATGACCAGCGGATTGTCCTTGAAGTGCTCGGCGAAGCTGGCCAGTGCCTTGGCTTTCTCGGCTTCGAACGGCGAATTGACCAACACGGCGAGTGCAGTCAGGCGCTCGGTCATGTTGTCGCACGCCTCGAACTGCTCCAGCGTCGCCGCCAAAACCTCCGGCTTGCCGCTGAGCATCAGGTACGACAGCGCGATGTTCTGCAAGGCACGACGGGCAAAATGCCCGGCCTCGGCCACATACGGCGTCTGCTTCGACAATTCGCGGTTGGCCTGATAACGCAGCCACAGACCATCGAACAACGCGTCAGCCAGTTGCTTGCGGGCAAACTCGCGGGCGGTGTGAATCGCTTCGACATCCGCCACTTCGCTAATCTCGGTCAGGTACGCTTCGCTCGGCAGCGACAGCATTTCCGCCACCATCGCCTGATCCAGCGACTCATCCGCGAGCACCGTGCGCAGCGCGGACACCAGGCGCTGATCGAGTACCAGCGCTTCGCCCTTCTGCTGCTGGGTGATCAACTCTTGCAGCACCTGCACCGACAGTTGCTGACCGGCATCCCAGCGGTTGAAGCCGTCGCTGTCGTGCTGCATCAGGAACATCAACTGGTCGCGGTTGTACGGGAAGCTCAGTTTCACCGGCGCCGAGAAACCACGCAGCAACGACGGCAGCGGCTGTTCGGCGATATCGACGAAGGTGAAGGTCTGCTCGGCCTCGGTCACGGAAATGACCCGCGAGGTGCCTTGCGCACTGGCTTCACCAGACAGACGCAGGGCAATCGCGGCCCCTTTGGCATCCAGCAGCCCCAGAGCGACCGGAATCACGAACGGCAGTTTTTCAACCTTGTCCGGGGTTTGCGGGCAGCTCTGGCGGAAGGTCAGGCTGTAGGTTTTCGCCGCCGCGTCATAGGACTCGCTCACCGCCAGACGCGGTGTACCGGCCTGGCTGTACCAGCGCTTGAACTGGGTCAGGTCGACGCCATTGGCATCTTCCATGGCCTTGATGAAATCATCGCAGGTCACCGCCTGGCCGTCATGGCGTTCAAAGTACAGGTCACTGCCTTTGCGGAAGCCTTCGGCGCCGAGCAGGGTGTGGATCATGCCGACCACTTCCGAGCCCTTTTCATACACGGTCAGGGTGTAGAAGTTGGAAATCTCGATGAAGCTGTCCGGGCGCACGGCGTGCGCCATGGGGCCGGCGTCTTCGGCGAACTGGTGGGTACGCAGGTACGCCACGTCCTGGATGCGCTTGACCGTGGCCGAGTTCATGTCCGAGGAGAAACCGGCATCGCGGAACACGGTGAAGCCTTCCTTGAGCGACAGCTGGAACCAGTCGCGGCAGGTCACGCGGTTGCCCGACCAGTTGTGGAAGTATTCGTGGGCGACGATCGCCTCGACCCGCTGGTGCGCGGCATCGGTGGCGGTTTCGGCCTTGGCCAGCACGGCGCTGGAGTTGAAGATGTTGAGGCCCTTGTTCTCCATGGCGCCCATGTTGAAGTCATTCACGGCGACGATCATGAAGATGTCCAGGTCGTACTCGCGACCGTAGACCTCTTCGTCCCAACGCATGGACTTCTTCAGGCTGTTCATGGCGTGCTGGCACTTGTCGATGTTTTCCGGCTCGACGTAAATGCGCAGCGCCACAGTGCGCTCGCTCATGGTGGTGAAGCTGTCTTCGACGCACCACAGGTCACCGGCCACCAGCGCGAACAGGTACGCCGGTTTCTTGAACGGGTCTTCCCAGGTCGCCCAGTGCCGGCCGTCTTCGCCAGGACCGGAAGCAATCGGGTTGCCGTTGGACAGCAGCACCGGATAGCTGTGTTGCTCGGCGACGACCGTGGTGGTGAACGTGCTCATCACGTCCGGACGGTCGAGGTAATAGGTGATCTTGCGAAAGCCTTCGGCCTCGCACTGGGTGCAGAACATCGTGCCGGACTTGTACAGGCCTTCCAGCGCGGTGTTGGTTTCCGGGTGGATCCTGACGCTGGTATCGACCGTGAAGGAGGCGCTGGTCGGGTGCAGGGTCAGGTGATTCTCGGTCAGCTGGTACTGCGAGGCAGAAAGCTCCTGGTCGGCCAAAGTGACCGACAACAGCTCCAGCTGCTGGCCGTCCAGTACCAGCGGCGGCAGCCCCGGGCCACGCTCGGGATTGCGGCGCATCACCAGTTGCGCATGGACCAGGCTGTGGTCCTCGAACAACTCGAAGGTCAGGTGTGTTTCGTCGATCAGGTACTCGGGTGCCTGATAGTCCTTCAGGTAGATCATCTTCGGTTGTTCGGTGCGCATGCTGGAGTCCTTACTGATGCACGGCGAGCTGGTAAGCCGTGTATTTACGAATGTTGATCACGCCGGTGTCGAAGATCAAGTACTGGCCCTTGACCCCCATCAGTGTGCCTTCGGCAATCGGGTTCTTGTCCAGGTTGAAGCTGACGATCTTCGCCGGGTAGTGCTCGATCGGGTAGCGGATTTCCAGCGGTTCGACATCGGTAACCGCCTGGATCGCCTGCAAACCAAATCGTTGCTGCAGCCCCAACAGGCCTTCGGCGCAGCTGTCGAACAACTGATCGCGGATCTCGGCCAGATTCACGGCCGCCGCGTCGCCCTTGAGCAAAGCACGCCAATTGGTCTTGTCGGCCACCTGGCTACGGAACAGGTCCTCGACGAAACCGGACTGTTGCCGGGTCGATACGCGCATGATCGGCAAGGCCTGGCTCGCGCCCTGGTCGAGCCAGCGGGTCGGCAACTGTGTGGCGCGGGTAATCCCGACTTTCACCCCCGACGAGTTGGCCAGGTACACCACGTGATCGGTCATGCAGAACTTCTCGCCCCATTCGGGCTCGCGGCAGGTGCCGGCGTCGAAGTGGCAGCGCTCCGGGCTCATGATGCACACGTCGCACTGGGCCAGTTTGGTCATGCAGGGGTAGCAGTAACCCTGGCTGAAACTGGTTTTGGTCTTGCGTCCGCAATGGATGCAGTGAATCGCACCCAGGTATTCCAGGCGCACCGTGGTGCCGATCAACGGATTGACCGGGACCTCGGTTTCGCCCAGGCGGAAAGCGTATTGCACGTTCGCCCCGTCAAGGCGCGCCGACATTTTGCTGATTGCACCGCGGCCAATCTCGATCAATGGATGGCATCCGACTTGAACAGGATATTCGGCACTTCGATCGACTTCGAGGCGCATTCCTGCGGCCCCATGTAGCCGGTACGCTGGTCCTCTGGCAGGTTCTGGATTTCCCAGGCGATCATCGCCTGCAACGACAGCTCGCGTTGTTCGGCGGTGAGTTTGCCACCGTCGGACCACTTGCCGATTTCCACAGCCAGCTTCAGGCTCTCGTAGATATCGGGGGTGATGTTTTTGATCATTTCGTTAAAAGAGGACATCAGGTCTCCGTGCTCTTTATTGCGTGTCTGAATTAGGCGGCCAGTTTACGGCGGTTATACAAACCGCCCAACAAACCGGTGAAGCATCCGATGAGTAACCCGCTGACATGGGCCGCGTTGGCGATTTCGCCGAAGCCGATCATCGAGACCAGCCCGGACAGGCACAGCAGCAACCACACCAGCATCATCACCAGCACGCCGCGCGGCAGGCGATAAGCCGGGTTCGGCGCCAGCAGCTGGAAGATCCAGCAATGCCCGAGCAGGCCATACAGTACGCCGGACAAGCCACCGAACAAGGTCGGGCCGCTGAAGAAATACTGGGCGAAGTTGGACACCAGGCTGAACAGCAAGGTCAGGCCGATCAGGTTGATACTGCCCTGGCGCGACTCGATGCGCCGCCCCAGTTCCCAGTACCACATGCCGTTCATCGCCAGGTGCAGGATGCCGAAGTGGATCAGCATCGGCGTGAACAGGCGCCACCACTGCCCCGCCGCCAGGCTATCGGCCAGTGGCGTGAAGTGGAGGTATTCACCGACCACGCGGAACTCGAGGAAGGTCAGCCAGCGCATCGTTTCAAGGTTGTCGCCAAGCAACGTCACTGCACCGACGATCAGGCTCAGCAGCAGCACCAGTGCGGTGGCCCTGGCGTATTTCAATTGTTCGACGAACCCCGGACGCTTGATGGTTTGCGCCACCGGGATGTCCAGTTGCTGGTCGGGATCGCCCGCCGGAAAGCGCTCGTACAGCGCGCGCACGTCTTCGCTGATGTTGTCTGGCACCCACAGCACCTGCTCGCCCGCTTCCTCGCTGACCCGATGGGGCACTTGCATGCGCTTGAGCAGCGTGACGAACCCGCTCAGGTCCACCGCCAGTGGCAGACGCAATACCGCTACAGCACTCATTGCAGTACCTCCGGCCGCTCGACATCGACCCAGACGAATTTTTGCGGATCCAGGCAGGTTTCCTGATCCAGTCGATAGGCAACCAGTTTGCCGTACAGCACCGCGCTGTAATCCAGACAGGCCAGGTTCGGCCGGATTGGTGCCGGCTTGCCGCTGCGCCAGTAATGGCCAACGAAAAGCAGTGGCTCATCGATGCCATAGCGCAGCAGGCTGTTCTTTTCGGTGGACGTCAGCGGCGTCCGGGCCACGGGTTCCGGCAGTGCATCCGGCTGGAACACGATGTCGCCGTAGGTTTTCGGATCGTCTTCCCAGAACTTGGTGCGGAAGAACGAACGCACCAAACCATCGCCACTGGTCATGGTCAGGCCATGGGGCAAGCGCATGTCCGTGCCGCGCAGCAGCCGGTCGAACACGGTGCAGGCAAACGAACCCGACTGCGCCGACGCCTGGAGAAATGGCTCGTCGATGCAACCGTTGGGGAACAATGCCCGCAACGGCTCGATCAGCCCGGCATCCCAGCAGGCGTGGACCACGCGAAAACGCCCGGCATCAACGAACAATGGCAGCTCATAGAACCATTGCTGGAAGTCGTGCCAGTCACCGGGATGATGTTCGAACTGGGTCAGGGTTTCATGCAGCAGGCGGGCATGGCGCGGCGTGTGCTCGCGCACGAACTGCTTGCCGCTGCCCGGCAGCGCCGGCGTGCTCCAGCCCAGTGCATTGAACTCATGGTTGCCCATGATGCACAGGGCCTGACCGGCCTCGACCATGTCGTGGACGATGTGCAGCGCCTCGCGAATCCGCGGGCCGCGATCAATGATGTCGCCGACGAACACCGCCATGCGCGAGGCATGTCGCCAGACGCCACCCTGCTTGTGATAACCGAGTCGGTCGAGCAAGTGCTCCAGGGTCAGAGCGCAACCATGCACGTCACCGATCAGGTCGTAGCTACGCGCGGGATCGAGCATCAGTCGCCTCCACCCCCCAGCTTGCTGCCCCAGCCGAGCTTGGTCCGGCAGACTTCATAGTAGTTGTGGTCGAGCGGGTGAATCAGCCGCAGCTTCTGGGCTTTTTTGCTGACGGTAATGGTGTCGCCGGGCGCGCAGGTAAAGTGGTTCTGACCGTCACACGAGACTTGCGGGTAAATCTGCATATCCTTGGACACGACGATTTTCAGCTCACTGTTGCCATCGACCACAATCGGCCTACCCGACAAGGTATGGGGGTACATCGGCACAATCACAATAGCGTCGAGCTTGGGATGCATGATCGGCCCGCCCGCCGACAGCGCGTAAGCGGTCGAACCGGTCGGTGTGGCGACGATCAGGCCATCGGCCTTCTGGCTGCAGACGAACTGGCCATCGATGTACAGCTCGAACTCGATCATTCGCGTGGATTTGCCGGGGTGCAGCACCACATCGTTCAAGGCATCGCCCTGGCCGATGGCCTCGCCATGGCGGCGGACTTCGGCCTGCAGCAGGAAGCGGTTTTCCACCAGATAGTGGCCATCCAGTACTTCGGCGACCTTGGTTTCCAACTCGTCGGGGCGAATGTCGGTCAGGAAACCCAGGCTGCCCCGGTTGATGCCGAGCACCGGAATATTGTGCTTTGCCAACGCCCGGGCGGCTCCGAGCAAGCTGCCGTCACCACCGACCACAATGACCATGTCGCAGACTTCGCCGAGCATCTTGCGCGACGAGGTTTGCAGGCCGTGCCCTGGCAGCACTTCGGCGATGGTGTCTTCGAGGATCACGTGCAGGTGACGATCGAGCAGAAACCGTTTCAGTCGGCGGACGGTATCCAGCACCTGGGAACTGCCCAGGCGACCGATGATGCCGATATTGCGAAATTGCTCCATGGGGCTCCTGCGGGGATCTGTCTGGCGGCGAAAACCACGATTATGGGCGAAAGCCGGCCGTAGACAAAATCCTTTCAGCTTCAAGGGTGTGCCCGGGTTTCGCGCTATGCTCGCAAGATGATGCTATTTCCGGATTTGCTCCACCTGCCCCATCAGTTACGCCATCCTGAAGTGCGTGACCTGGCGTGGGTCATCCTCGCGCCACCCATGCTGGGCGATACCCCGTGGCCGCAGCGCCACCCGCTGGCCGGTAGCGACTGGGTGCTGGCACCGCAAAAGCTCGAGCACTGGCTGCGGCAGCTGGACCGCGACAGTTATGGCTTGCTGCACTGGCTGGCCCAGGCCCGCACCCGGCGCCTGGGCCTGTACTACGAACGCCTCTGGCAATTTGCCGTGCAGCATGCGCCGGGCATTGAATTGATTGCCGCCAACATGCCGATCCGGCGCGAGGGGCACACCCTGGGTGAACTGGACATGCTGCTGCGCGACCGCGACGGCGTGCATCACCTGGAACTGGCGATCAAGCTCTACCTCGGCCCGCAATCCGGCGACGGACACGACGCTGCCCAGTGGTTGGGTCCGGGGTGCCATGACCGGCTCGACCGCAAACTGGCGCACCTGAGCCAGCATCAACTACCGATTTCCGCTCGTCCCGAGAGCCGTGAAGTGCTGGCGGGGCTGGACATCCAGGCGTTCAGTGCGCATTTGTGGCTGGGGGGATATCTGCTGTACCCGTGGCCCGGACAGGCCGCCCCGCCGTCAGGCGCACATCCGCAACATTTGCGCGGGCGCTGGCTGCATCAAAGGGATTGGCCGGCGTTGTCGGCCCAGAGCCCGCCGGGGCGTTGGCAACCCCTGCCCCGCCATGCCTGGCTGGCGCCGGCGCACTATGCGGCGGAACACACCTGGAACCCTGAACAGATGCAGGCGTGGCTTGATGAGCTCGACCCGCTGGCGCCGGCACAATTGCTGGTGCGCCTGACGGAAAATGCCAGCGGCGACTGGGAAGAAGCAGAACGTCTGTTTCTGGTGGCGGATCTTTGGCCGAATGTGCCGGGACAAGGTTGAATCTCGTATTGCCTGAGCCGGCCCCTTCGCGGGCAAGCCCGCTCCCACAGGGATCTTCAGTGGGTACAAAATCTGTACTCGACCGAGATCGAATGTGGGAGCGGGCTTGCTCGCGAAGAAGTCACCACGGTCTAACTCAGGAACCCCAGTTGCACGAAGACTGCCCCGCCTACAAGCGAATCACATGCCCCTCGACGGGTGGAACCTGGCCATGGAACAAACGGGAGATGACGCTTTTTGCCGCCTCGAACCCCCGACTTTCAACGACTTCCAGCAACGGCTTTTCGCTCACCGCCAGCTGCCGGAAAAACCGTACCAGCCCTTCGCCGATATGCTGGCTGACCCCTTCCGGCCCCCATTCGGCATTGCGCTTGCGGATCTGGATCGGCGCAAAAAAGAACACCGGTTGCGGCCCCTCGATGGCGGTCAGCCGTGCCTCATCGGTACTTTGCGCAGACCCGGCGAAGCAGCTGTAGACCAGCTGCCCGGAAAAATGCTGGTGAACCTGATCGCGTAGTCCCAGGTCGCCGGAAAAATCCACATACAACGTAGGACGGTCAGCGGCGAGACTTGCCAGCTCGGCATAAGGCACCACCTGTTCGTAACAGCCGAGCTTTTCGACAAACGCCTTGTTGCCGGCGGACGTCAGCGCCACGCGCTGCAGTTGCGGGTGCTGCTCCAGACACACGGCCGTGCCATAGGCGGTTTTGCTGGAAGCGCTGGAGAACACCAGGCGGGTCGCGCCGAAAAACCGGTTGTCCTGCAGGAAGTCCGCCAGCATCGACGAAGTCAGGAACAACGGCTTGAGCAGAATCTGCAGGTTTTCGGTTTCAGGGCTGTAGTACGCATCCCAACTGCAACGCGTGTATTGGTTGTACGCCGAGGTCAACCCCGACCGATGCTCGGCCCCATCGTAAAAGCCACGTTCGGTGACCCGCTCCGGGCGCATCCACAAGTGGCTGGCCAGCGGAAAGTACCCGTAGAAACGCTCGCCGACCTTGATGCCTGCCACGGTTGACGCAATGACGTTGGCGAACCCCCAGGCCGGGACATGCCCCCAATCCTCCAGGCCTGTAGGAAAAAACCCCCAATAATTCATTGAATCGCCATAAGCCGCGTACGTAATGTTGTTGGTGGTCAAGGCGCAACGATCAATCTTCAAGATCACCTCGCCTGCGGCCGGTATCAGGCTGCGCTGCTCCTGCTCTATTCGGCTCTGGTCCAGGGCATTTTTACGGGTAATCAGGCGTGTTACCGTGGTGAGGTCCTGCATGTTCAGTCTCCTGCTGCGACACAGTGGCGGGTCACACAAGAGTAATGACAGCCAATGAAGAGCGGGTTCGGAAACGCCAAGGGCCGCTTGCCCACCCTCAATTCCCGCGCCAAGCCACTGAAACGGCCGAGCCAGGCTCGGGCGATTTTCACCGTCGAGGCGATTTACGAGGCTTTTGTTCGGATTTGGCAGCGTGACGGCTGGTCAGGGCTGACCACCCGGGAAGTGGCACTGGAAGCCGGCGTGGCGATTGGCACGCTGTATGACTATTTCCCCAGCAAGGAAGCCTTGCTCTCGGGTTACATCCGTCATCGCCTGGATGCCTTGCTGGCGCAAATGGATCAGGACGTCATCCAGGCAACCGAACTGGACTGGCCGACCCGCATCCAGCGCCTGATACACCTGACCTGCAATCCCGACGACGCCCGACAACCCCTGTTCAACCATGCCGTGTCACTCATCGAGCATCAGATCGCCGAACCCAAGCATCATCGAAGGGTGTACGCAGAACTGTCGCAAAAATGGCGGGAAGCCCTGGCTGCTTGTAGCGATTTGCCGATGCAGCCATCGGCAGCGACGATTGACGCCTGGGTCATCATGGCCTGGGGCGGTCGCCGCTATTGCGTCACGGTACAACCGACGGCGGAGCAAACCGCCACCTGGCTGTCGGAAATGGAATCGATGATTTGCAGCCGATTGGCCAGCGCTTCGTAGCCCGAAGCGCCGGCCACAAAGAACATCACACTTTCTTGTGCTGCTCGACCCACTGCCCGTAGGCATTGATGAAACTTTGCAGGAACGGCTTGACCGACTCGGACAACTTGCCCGCCTCGTCGAACGCCGAACCGGCGTTCCCCAGATAGGCCTCCGGTTGCTGCATCAGTGGCACATTGAGAAACACCATGGATTGACGCAGGTTGTGGTTGGCACCAAACCCGCCGACGGCCCCTGGCGAAACGCTGATAACGGCGCCCGGCTTACCGCTCCAGGCACTTTTGCCATACGGACGCGACCCCACGTCAATCGCGTTTTTCAGCGGAGCCGGCACCGATCGGTTGTATTCCGGGGTCACGAACAGCACCGCGTCGGAAGAACTCACCTGTTGCCGGAAAGTGCTGTAGGCTGCCGGCGGTGAAGCGCCATCGATGTCTTCGTTATACAGCGGCAGATCGCCAATTTCGACGATGTTGAGCTTGAGATTGGCCGGCGCCAGTTCTGCCAGGGCCCGTGCGACCTTGCGGTTGATCGATTCCTTTCTCAAGCTGCCGACCAGGACGGCGACCGTATAGACGTTGCTCATGGGAATTTCTCGACTGTCCGATATGAAGAGCTTGTAGTTATAGATGACGATTCAAGCAGCGGGCGACTGAAAACGCCGTCCCTGACTATTTTTTTCCCGTAGGAAAACTTACCCCACCAAAGCACGGTCTACAGAGCCGCAAATTGAGTGATTTATCTCCAGAGGTTCTAAGCAGATGGCAGCAGTACTCGTCGGTCAGTTCCATGCAAGAGACGCGGAAGGCCGTATTTATTCGGTGCACGAGTTCCAGGAATCCACCCCGGCGGTAGAGGGTTCAAAGCCTGTCACCACCTACAAGCTCGCCATTGGCGACCGTGTCAACAAGGTCGACGATAACGAGTTTCTGTTGGTGCAAACCGGCATTACCCTTACCCGCGAACCGCAAACCATCAGCGTTTCATAACGCGTCGTTATGAGCAGAAGTCATATGCCCGGACTTGGGGTAGGATTCAGCCACTGACTCCTCCACCTGCTGAACATGGACTTCACGCATGCGCTTACGCCATATCGAAGTGATCCAGGCGCTGTTGCAGACCGGTCACCTGGGCACCGCCGCCGAATGGCTGCAGTTGCCGGTGACCGAAGTCGAGCGCTTGCTGCGCGACGCCGAGGATCAGTTGGGCTTCATGCTCTTTGCCAGCGTGCGCGGACGATTGCAGGCCACCCGCGAAGCGCGGGAACTGCAGGTGGAGATTGCCCGGGTCTACGACGCGCTCGAACCCGTACAGCGCCTGGCCAACAGCCTCAGGCAATACCTGGCGCCGCCGCTGCGCATCATCTGCACCCCGCCGCTGGCCAACCAATTGCTGCCACACAGCATTGCAGCCCTGCGCCGACGCCTGCCCGACGCGCCTTGCACATTGCTGAGCCAGCCGACCCGCGACATCGTCAGAAGCCTGCTGCTGCGTGAAAGCGAGCTGGGGCTGAGCCTGCACGACCCCGAACACGCCGACCTCGATTGCCAGGTGATAGCCCAGGGCAAACTTCAGCTGCTCGCCCCCCATGGCTGGCTGCAACCGAAACAGAAATACATTTCACTGCAGGATCTGGCCGGCCAGGCAATGATCGGCCTGGAGGGGCACGACCCGCTGAGCCCGGCACTGGAAAACAAACTGCACGGCTTGCGCCCTGCACCGGTGATTCAGACCCGGGTGCAGACGCATCAGATGATGCGCAGCATGGTCGAGGCCGGCGAAGGCCTGGCCATCGTCGACCCCTTCACCGCCCTCGGCGCCAAAGCCTCGGGGCTGGACACCTGCCCGCTGGCGCCCGCCGTTCCGATCAGTCTCTATGCCCTGACCCTGAAAAACGCCGAACCGTCTGCGGCCATTCAGGCCCTGCTGGCCATCGTCACGGAACAAGCCGCGGCGATGCTGACGAACTGAGCGGGCTTTCCAGCGGATTTTCGAACAGCCGATACCAGAACAGCGCCACTTCGGCGGTATTCGGATCGATGCCGCGATAACGCAGGTGGTCAATCCCGCCAATCACGTACCCGCAGCGTTCATAGAGCCTGCAGGCGCCCAGGTTGTTGTTCTGGGTTTCGAGCATGATGCCCGGGAGCTTTTTCTTGCGGCTCCAGAATTGCGCCACATCCAGCAGGGCCTTGGCCACTCCGTGTCGCCGGGCCGGTGCATGCACCGCCAGTTCGTCGATATGGGCAAAGCCGTTCCAGTTGGTGCTGACCACCAGGTGCCCCACGGGCTGGTCATCCAGATAGGCCATGAAAATCGCACTGTCGGCAGCATCGCGAAAGCTGCTGAATTCCTCCGGGTCGATGCCGTAGCACTTGCGATAAGGCGTGATCGGGGTGACCGGCCACCGTGCCACTGGCGCACCTATTTCGGCCGCACCGTAGGCCGCGACTTCAAAACTGAAATCGCTGCCCCAGATATAGGCGGCAAAGCCGTCATCGGCAACCCGTACCGACAAGCCTGGGTAAATCGGATTCATAACTGGCTGCATACTGGGAAAGGTCCTCACTCCTTGATGCAATCGACGGTGTAGCACCGCCCACTGCCCTGGTCTTCATGTTGCAATCCGTGCACATCAGCAACGAACCCCGGGAAACTGCTATCGAACGTACGGGCAAACGCCAGGTAATCGATGATCGAGCGAGTCGATTCGGTAAAGCGCTCGCCCGGCATGATCAGCGGAATGCCGGGGGGATACGGCACCAGCATCACCGCGGCGATCCGCCCGTCCAGCGCATCGATCGACACCGCTTCAACCTCACCCCGCACCAATTGATCATAGGCGTCTGCCGGCTTCATCGCGACTTCCGGCAATACGGTGTACATGCGCTTGAGGTGCCTGGCGGTGGCGTTGCTGCGGTAACAGGCATGCAACTGATCGCATAAATCCCGCAGGCCCATGCCCTGATACCGTGCGACATTCTCCTGCGCCACGCAAGGCAGGCAACTGGCCAGACTGACGTTGGCGTCATAGCTGCGCTTGAACTCCAGCAGTTCGGTGAGCAGCGTGCTCCACTTGCCTTTGGTGATGCCCATGGAGAACAGCACCAGGAACGAATACAACCCGGTTTTCTCGACCACCAGGCCACGCTCCCAAAGGAACTTGCTGACCACCGCCGCCGGAATCCCGCGCTCGCTGAGGGCACCACCGGCCGTCAACCCCGGCATCACCAGCGTGACCTTGATCGGATCGAGCAGCACATAATCGTCGGTCACGCCGCCAAAACCATGCCAGTCGGCATCGGGCTGCAGCAACCAGTCCTCGGTGACGACCCGCTCGATGCCTTGCGCCGACGGCGGTTGCCAGATCGAAAACCACCAGTCGTCAGCGCCAATGTGCTGTCGCAAGTTAGCCAGCGCCCGACGAAAACTCAGGGCTTCGTCGAACATTTCCTGCAACAGCGAACGCCCGGCCGGCCCCTCCATCATCGCCGAGGCCACGTCCAGCGAGGCGATGATGCCGTACTGCGGCGAGGTCGAGATATGCATCATGAACGCTTCATTGAAGCGGTCCCGATCCAGTTGCCGCGCACCGCCATCGCGCACATGAATCATCGACGCCTGACTGAATGCCGCCAGCAACTTGTGGGTGGAATGGGTGGTGAACACCAACGGGCTGCCTTCATCACGGGACGTGCCCATGCCGTAGCGCCCGGAAAAAAACTCATGAAATGCGGCATAGGCGTACCAGGCCTCGTCGAAGTGCAACACCTCAACGCTATTGCCCAGTTGCTGCCTGATCAGTTCGGCGTTGTAACAGAGGCCGTCATAGGTCGAATTGGTCACCACGGCAAGCTTGACCTTCGGCGAGCGCCCCTTGGTCAGCGGGCTGGCATCGATCTTGGCCTGGATCGACTCGCGGCTGAACTCACTCAGGGGAATCGGGCCGATGATCCCCAGCTCGTTACGCTCCGGACACAAGTACAGTGGAATCGCGCCAGTCATGATGATCGAGTGCAGCACCGACTTGTGGCAATTGCGGTCCACCAGCACCAGGTCATCGCGAGCGACCACCGAGTGCCAGACAATCTTGTTGGCCGTGGACGTGCCATTGATCACGAAAAAGGTGTGATCTGCGCCGAAATTGCGTGCTGCCCGGGCCTCGGCTTCCGCCAGCGGACCGGTGTGATCGAGCAAGGAACCAAGTTCCGGCACCGACACCGACAGATCCGAGCGCAGGGTGTTTTCCCCGAAAAACTGGTGAAACGCCTGCCCGACCGGGCTTTTGTGATACGCCACGCCGCCGCCGTGACCGGGGGTGTGCCAGGAATAATTGGAATCCGCCGTGTGTTGCACCAGCGCCTTGAAAAACGGCGGCAACAGGCCATCAAGGTATTTGCGTGCAGCGCGGGCTACCTGTCGGGCGAGAAAGGGCACCGTGTCTTCGAACAGGTAAAGAATGCCGCGCAACTGATTGAGCTCGGCCATGGCGTCGGCGGGCGCGTTTTCCAGGGTCACCTTTTCGCCCAGGGCGAAAATCGGCAGATCCGGTGCACGCTCTCGTGCCAGACCGATGAGTTCAGCCATGTTTTGCAACAAATGCGAATGGGTGCTGGCGTCCTCTGACGCAATCAACATGCAGGACAGGCCATGGTAAGTCGACGCCACCAGTCGCCCTTCGGTGTAGTCCACCGCCGAAACGACACTGAACCCTTCCTGCTCCAGCTCCCGGGCGATCCCCCGCACGCGGTCACCGGCGACACTGTCGGCCTTGATGTCGCGATGAACGATCAGGACCGGGAATTTCAGATCTTTATACATGAGGCTCAGTGTCCCGAGGCGGCAGACCAGAGCCTGCCAATCACCTCAGGGTAGAGTGTTGCAGCGGATGTAGCGAGCGGAATGCACTGAAATGGGTCACAGGGTGTCCGCTTTTTGAAAGGGTCAGGCCTGCGCTTCAGCCTCGGCCAGTTGCACCCACAAGGCCGGGGCACCCGCGGATTTGCTGATGATTTCCAGGCGCGCGGCGTGGCGGGCCAGGTCGTCTTCGCTGGCGCGAATGATGCGCGTCGGCTGGCGATCCGCCGGCAAACGGCGGATCTCGGTGGCTGAGTTGTCCGCCCCTTCACCGGATCCATTGCCATCGGACGCATTACCGGCCAGGGAGAGACTGGTCTGCCCCCCGGTCATGGTCAGGTAGACGTCGGCGAGAATCTCGGAGTCGAGCAAGGCGCCGTGCAGTTCACGGCCGGAGTTGTCGACGCCATAACGCTTGCACAGGGCGTCGAGGCTGTTGCGCTGCCCGGGGTGACGCTCCCGGGCCATGATCAGGGTGTCGAGGATCGAGCAGTGCTGCGTGATGTCCGCGCGGTCCTGGCGCCCCATCAGGGCGAATTCGTTGTTGATGAAGCCAACGTCGAACGCCGCGTTATGGATGATCAGCTGCGCGCCCTTGATGAACTCGAAGAACTCTTCGGCCACTTCGGCAAAACGCGGCTTGCCCACGAGGAACTCGTTGGTGATGCCGTGGACGCCGATGGCGCCCTCGTCACTTTCGCGATCGGGTTGCAGGTACACGTGAAAGTGCCGGCCCGTCAGGCGCCGGCCGATCAACTCGACACAACCGATTTCGATAATCCGGTGGCCGTCGGTCACCGGCATGCCGGTGGTTTCGGTGTCGAGTACAACGGATCTGGTGGCCATCAGTGCTCAGCTCTCAATCGGTCAATCGTGCAAAAGCGGCGATGTTAACACGCTCGCCGGGGTGTTTCAGATACACCGAGTCGCCGCCTTCGCGAGCAAGCCCGCTCCCACATTGAATCGGCGTCAGCTCACAACTTTGTGGACGACACAAATCCAGTGTGGGAGCGGGCTTGCTCGCGAAGGCCACGGCGCGGTTCATCGGCAATACCGGAATCAGCCCTGCTTGTACCCGCGCACTTCATCGACGCCACGGTTGGCCAACTGGTCGGCCCGTTCGTTGCCATGATGGCCAATGTGTCCGCGCACCCACTTCCAGGTGACCTTGTGCCGATTGACCTGTTCGTCGAGCAACTTCCACAGGTCGGCGTTTTTCACCGGTTCCTTCGCCGCGGTTTTCCAGCCGCGCTTCTTCCAGTTGTCCATCCACTCGTTGATGCCTTTCATCACATACTGGGAGTCGGTCACCAGCAGCACGTCGCAGGGACGCTTGAGCTCTTCCAGGCCACGGATCGCGCCCATCAGCTCCATGCGGTTGTTGGTGGTATTGGCTTCGCCGCCCCAGAGTTCCTTTTCGACACCCTTGCACACCAGCAGTGCGCCCCAGCCGCCCGGGCCAGGGTTGCCTTTGCAGGCGCCGTCGGTGAACAGTTCTACGCTATCGCTCATGCCAATCTATCCAGAAAATGCGTTGGCCCGCCGATCGCTGATCGACGACGCCCGAAGCCGGGACAGACCCGGCCGCAAATAAAAAGTGTGTATCAGGGTTCGATGTTGCGACGGTTGACCTTGGCCATCGGCAATGGAATCAGCTTGCCCATTGGCTCGCGCCGCTCCTGACGGACCGGTCGCAGGCCGACCACTATCTTGCGCGCCACCAATAAATAGAAGCCGCCGCCCGACAGTTGCCAGTCACCGGCCTTGCGCTCCCAGCCGGCCAGGCGGGTCTGCCATGCCGGTGACGCAAGCGGCGGACGATAGCACCCGAAGCGGCGTTTCTCCAGCGCGAAGCCCAGCAGGTTCAGCCAGTCCGCAACCCGTGACGGAGAAATGCAGCGCGCCTTGCGCAGCGCATCCTGGGCAAACACATGCCGCAGGCCCCAACTGCTCCAGGGATTGATGCCAATGATCAGCAAATGCCCGCCGGGACGTACGCTGCTCGCCGCCTCGCGAAGCAAACCATGGGGCGACAGGCAGAAATCCAGGCCATGCTGCAGCACCACCACATCGGCAGCGTGCTCGCTCAGCGGCCAGGCCTGCTCTTCACAAACGATCTCGACCCCCGGCAACGGCGCACCCAGGCGCACATTGCGCTGCACCTGCGGCGCTGACGGCGGGGGCTGGGCCGAGGGGCCATAATGCACCAGATAGCCACCAAAGAACCGCCCGAGCTCGTCTTCGAGCATGCGCCGCTCTTCGTCCAGCAGAAATTGCCCGAGCGGGCCCGCCAGCCACTCGCGGGCGGCGCTGATCAACGCCAGCCAGTCGGGATCGGCTTGTGCGAACGCTTTATCAGTCATTGCATTCTCCAACGCGCCAGGAAGTTCTAAGATGCGCCATTGTTTTCCGCTTGGCGAATCCGACGATGATACAGATCACTGCCCTGCCCGCCTTCACCGACAACTACATCTGGTTGTTACAAGACCACGGCAGCAAACGCTGCGTTGCGGTCGACCCGGGTGATGCCGCCCCGGTACAAGCCTGGCTCGCGGCCAATCCGGGCTGGGTGCTGAGTGATATTTTGATCACTCACCACCATCATGACCACGTCGGCGGCGTCGAGTTGCTGAAGAAAGCGACAAACGCGAAAGTCTATGGCCCGGCCAGCGAAACGATCCCGGCACGGGACGTCGCGCTCAAGGACAACGACAAGGTCAGCGTGCTCGGCTGGGACTTCGACGTCATCGCGGTCCCTGGCCACACCCTGGGGCATATCGCCTATTACCATCACGGTTTGCTGTTCTGTGGCGACACCCTGTTTGCCGCGGGCTGCGGGCGGTTGTTCGAGGGCACGCCACAACAAATGCACAGCTCGCTGACACGCCTCGCGGCGCTGCCGGAAGACACGCTGGTCTACTGCACCCACGAATACACTCTCGGTAACCTGAAATTTGCGGCGGCCGTCGAACCGGACAATACGCACACCGCCGAGCGCCTGGCCAAAGTCATCCGCCAACGGGAGTCCGGGATCATGACGCTGCCATCGACACTGGCACTGGAAAAGCTCACAAACCCGTTTTTGCGTGCCACCGAAACATCTGTTAAAGAAAAAGCGGACGAACGGACCGGCACCGATAACTCGGCGCCCGATATGGTTTTTGCTGCAATTCGAGCCTGGAAAGACAGGTTCTAAAGGGAGCTCAAAAGGTTGCAACAATTCTGAAAGGTTGACCGCACAGGGTGCGCTTTCTAGAATCGCCCGACATTTTTGCCCGGAACTTACTTCCAGCCAATGTCGTCACCTATTCGCAAAGCCATCAGTTCCGACGCATTGACCCGCTTGGCTCAAGCCATAGCGGTGGCTGTGTCCGCCACCCTGGCGGGCTGTTCCAGCCATGCGCCGCAGACCGATGCGGCGCACACGCCGAACGTCGCCGCGCGCGCCAAGCAGAAGCCGATCTGGCTGAGCGAAAAACCCAGTCCGCAAATTCCACAGGACGTCTGGGAGCGCATGCGGCAGGGCTTCCAGCTGCAGGACGGGCTGGGCGTCAACCCGCGCATCGAGCAACAGCGCCTGTGGTTCGCCAGCAATCCATCGTTCCTGGAAAACGCCGGCGAACGTGGCAGCCTCTACATTCACTACATCGTCGAACGCCTTGAAGAGCGCAACATGCCGCTGGAACTGGCATTGCTGCCAGTGATTGAAAGTGCCTACAACCCGATGGCCTATTCCCGGGCCGACGCGGTGGGTCTTTGGCAATTCATCCCCTCCACCGGGCGCTACTTCAACCTGCGTCAAACCCGATTCTACGATGGCCGTCGCGACATCACCGCGTCGACCACCGCCGCGATGGATTACCTGACCCGTCTGCACGACATGTTCAACGGCGACTGGTTACTGGCCCTGGCGGCCTACAACGCCGGCGAAGGCACCGTCAGCCGGGCCATCGAGCGCAACGAGCGTCTCGGCCTGCCGACCGACTACTGGAACCTGCCGCTGCCGGCCGAAACCCAGGCCTACGTACCGAAGCTGCTGGCGCTGTCGCAAGTGGTGATGGCACCGGAAGCCTACGGCGTGAACCTCAACCCGATCGCCAACGAACCCTACTTCCAGGTCGTCGAAATCAATCAGCGCATGGACCTGTCCAAGGTCGCTGAAGTTGCCAATATCGACGAAGACGAACTGTTCCAGCTCAACCCGGCCTTCAAGCAACGCACCACCATCGACGGCCCGCAGCACCTGCTGGTGCCGACCTCCAAGGCGCAACTGCTGACCAGCAGCCTGCAGACCATGCGCCCTGAAGAGTTGATCAGCAAGAAATCGCTCAAGCCGGTCTTCGAAGGTGCCGACGACACCCAGGTCGCCAGCGCCAGGCGTTCCTACCGGGTCAAACGGGGTGACAACCTCGGCTCCATCGCCAAGGCCAACAACGTTGACGTGAAGGACCTGCAACGCTGGAACAAAATGACCGGCAAGAACCTCAAGCCCGGCCAGACCCTGGTCATGCAGGACAACAGCAAACGCAGTTCCGGTCGGGTCAACACCGTGATTGCGGCCAATACCAAGAAGCAGCAGACCAAGTACAAGGTCCAGCAAGGTGACTCGCTGTACATCGTGGCCAAGCGCTTCAACGTAGAGATGCAGCACCTCAAGCGCTGGAACCCGCGCGTCGGCCAGGCGCTGAAGCCCGGACAGATGCTGACGGTGGCCAACCCGCATTAAAAAGAACCCCTGACTTCAGGGGTTTTTCATGTCTGCACAGTCGTTTTGGTGAGTACAAAACAACTGTGGGAGCGAGCCTGCTCGCGAAAGCGATGATTCAGTCACGAAAATGCGTCGGTTCTACCGGCCTCTTCGCGAGCAGGCTCGCTCCCACAGAATTGTCGTCGACCGATATTGCGCACTTGCCCCCGTCTTTTTCCTGTCCATACAAGCTGTTACTGTACGATCCATAATGCCCAAGCGGCCTGGATCGGATCCCCTATTTGAAGCGTCCCCTGCCACTGCTCCTGATCAGCCTGGCCTTGAGCTCCACCGCAAGCGCGACGATCAGCGAAAGCCATGGTTATGCGCAGTTCGGCACGCTCAAGTATCCGGCCCGATTTACCCACTTCGACTGGGTCAACCCGCAAGCGCCCAAAGGCGGTACGTTGCGGGTAATGGCGTTTGGCACCTTCGATACGCTCAATCCGTACACCTTCAAGGGCACCAGCCCGGTCACCACACCGAACTTCCTGCAATACGGTATCAATGAGCTCAACGAACCGCTGATGGTCGGCACCGGGCAGTACGCGCCTTCGGGTGACGAGCCCGCGTCCAGCTATGGCCTGATTGCCCAATCGGTGGAGTACAGCGAGGACCGCAGCTGGGTGGTGTTCAACCTGCGTCCCGAAGCACGCTTCCATGACGGCACGCCGATCACCGCCTACGACGTCGCGTTCTCCTATCGCCTGCTGCTCAAGGAAGGTCATCCGCTGTACCGCACCAGCCTCCAGGAAGTGCAGCGGGTCGACATCCTCAACCCGCAGCGGGTCCGTTTCGTGTTCAAGCGTGCCGGCAATCCGCTGCTGATCCTGCGCCTGGGCGAAATGCCGGTGCTGGCGCAGCACTACTGGAAAGGTCGCGACTTCAAGGCCACCACCTTCGAGCCGCCACTGGGCAGCGGACCGTATCGCATCACGTCGGTCACGCCAGGGCGACAGATCGTCTTCGAACGGGTCAAGGATTACTGGGGCAAGGACCTGCCGGTCAATCGCGGCAAGTACAACTTCGACCGCATGGAAGTCGAGTTCTACCGCGACAGCGACGTGGCGTTCGAGGCTTTCAAGGCCGGTGAATTCGACATCTATATCGAGCATCAGGCCAAGAACTGGGACACCGGCTACAACTTTCCCGCCACACGCCGCGGTGAAGTGATCAAGGCGCAGATCCCCCACCAGATCCCGACCCAGACCCAGGGCCTGTTCATGAACAGCCGTCGTCCGACGTTCTCCGACGCCAAGGTCCGTGAGGCGCTGGGACTGATGTTCAACTTTGAATGGACCAACCGCACACTGTTCGGCGGCGCCTACCAACGCGCCATGAGCTACTACCCCAACAGTGAATTCTCGGCCGGCGGCTTGCCGGTCGGACATGAATGGCTGTTGCTCAAGCCCTATCGTGAACAGCTGCCGGCCAGGCTCTTTACCGAACCGTTCAGCCTGCCGCAGACCGACGGGCGCGCCATCCCCAGGGAGACCTTGCGCAAAGCCCTCGGCCTGCTCGCCGAAGCGGGCTGGAAGCTCAATGGCCAGCGCCTGCAAAACGCCGCCGGGCAACCCTTGCGGCTGGAGCTGTTGCTGGTCAACCCGAACCTGGAACGCATCCTCCAGCCTTACGTCGAGAACCTCGCCAGCATCGGCATCGATGCGCAATTGCGCACGGTCGATCGCGCGCAATACAAGCAGCGCCTCGACCAGTTCGATTTCGACATGATCCTGATGACCCTCAACCAGACCCTCAGCCCGGGCCTGGAGCAGTGGCAGTACTTTCACTCCAGCCAGGCCGGGGTCAAGGGCAGCAAGAACTACGCCGGCATCGCCAACCCGGTGGTCGACCATCTGCTCGAACAGCTGCTGGCCGCCCGGACCCGGGATGAGCAAGTCGCCGCCGGCAAGGCCCTCGACCGCGTGCTGCTGTGGCAGCACTACATGATTCCCAACTGGTACCTCGATTATCACCGTCTGGCGTACCGCAACCGGCTCGCCTTCGTCACCACGCCGCCCTATACCCTGGGCCTGAACGCGTGGTGGCTGAAATCTTCGGAGAAAGATCAATGAAGCCCATCCGCACCCTGCTCCTGCAGGCCAGCGGCCTGTTGTTCGCCGGGTTGGCCTGCGCCGCCCCGCAACACGCCGTGACCCTGTACAACGAGCCGCCGAAATACCCGGCCGACTTCAAGCACTTCGACTACGTCAATCCGGACGCGCCCAAGGGCGGGATATTCCGCCAGGCCGGTTTCGGCGGCTTCGACAGCCTCAACCCGTTCATCAGCAAAGGCGTGCCGGCGGACGACATCGGCATGATCTACGACACCCTGGCCAAGCAAGGCCTGGACGAACCGTTCACCGAGTACGGCCTGATCGCCCGGCTGATCGAAAAGGCCCCGGACAACGCTTGGGTGCGCTTCTACCTGCGCCCCGAAGCGCGCTTCCATGATGGCCATCCGGTACGCGCCGAAGACGTGGTGTTCAGCTTCCAGATGCTGACCAAGGACGGCGCCCCGATGTACCGCGGCTACTACAACGACGTGGCGGAGGTGGTCGCTGAAGATCCGCTCACCGTACTGTTCAAGTTCAAGCACACCAACAACCGCGAGCTGCCGCTGATCCTTGGCCAACTGCCGGTGCTGCCCAAGCATTGGTGGGCCGACCGTGACTTCAACAAGGGCAACCTGGAGATTCCGCTGGGCAGCGGCCCGTACAAGGTCAGCGAAGTGAAGGCCGGGCGCTCGGTACGCTATGAGCGCGTCAAGGATTACTGGGGCAAGGACCTGCCGGTCAATCGGGGTTTTTATAACTTCGACGTAATGACCACCGACTACTACCGCGACAACACCGTGGCCCTGGAAGCATTGAAGGCCGGACAGTTCGACTACTGGCTGGAAATGACCGCGAAAAACTGGGCCAACGCCTACAACATTCCGGCGGTCACCGAAGGCCGCCTGGTCAAGGAGCAGATTCCCAACGGCAATCCGACCGGCATGCAAGGGTTCGTGTTCAACCTGCGCCGCCCGGTATTCCAGGATGTGCGCGTGCGCCAGGCGTTGTCGCTATTGCTGGACTTCGAATGGACCAACAAGCAGCTGTTCAACAGCGCCTATGCGCGTACCCGCAGTTATTTCGAGAACTCGGAAATGGCCGCCACCGGCCTGCCGGATTCCGATCAGGTGGCGATCCTCGATCCGTTGCGCAGCAAGCTGCCACCGCAGGTATTCAGCGAGGCGTTCCAGAACCCGAGCACCGACGGCAGCGGCATGATCCGCACCCAGCAACGCGAAGCCTATCAACTGCTGCAGGAGGCCGGCTGGCGCATCGTCGATGACAAGATGGTCGACGCCACCGGCAAACCGGTGGTCATCGAGTTCCTGCTGGCCCAGACCGAATTCGAACGGGTGCTGCTGCCATTCAAGCGCAACCTCAGCGACCTGGGGATCGACCTGGTGATTCGCCGGGTCGACGTCTCGCAATACATCAACCGCGTGCGTTCCCGGGACTTCGACATGATCGTCGGCAGCTTCCCGCAATCCAACTCGCCGGGGAACGAGCAACGGGAATTCTGGATGTCGGCCGCCGCCGACAAACCCGGCAGCCGCAATTCCATGGGCCTGAAAGATCCGGTGGTCGATCAGCTGGTCGAGCAACTGATCAACGCCGATTCGCGCAAGAGCCTGGTGGCCCATGCCCGTGCGCTGGACCGCGTTCTGCAATGGGGCTATTACGTAATACCCAACTGGCACATCAAGACCTGGCGCGTGGCGTACTGGAACCACATCGGCCATCCGAAGGTCTCGCCTAAATACGACATCGGCACGGCCACCTGGTGGGTCAAGCCTGATATCAAGCCGGCGATAGAAGTCGAAACCACATTGCAGGCCGAACCTGCGGGCACGGAGTAATCAGATGCTGGCGTACATTTTTCGGCGACTGCTGCTGATCATCCCGACCCTGTTCGGCATCCTGCTGATCAACTTCGTGATCATCCAGGCCGCTCCCGGCGGGCCGGTGGAGCAGATGATCGCCAAGCTCGAAGGCTTCGAAGGCGCCACCAGCCGCATCGCCGGCGGCGGTGCCGAAGTGTCGGTGGCCGGCTCGGCCTATCGCGGCGCCCAGGGCCTGGACCCGGCGCTGGTCAAGGAAATCGAGCACATGTACGGCTTCGACAAGTCGGCGCCGGAACGCCTGTGGATCATGGTCAAGAACTACGCGTCCCTGGATTTCGGCGACAGCTTCTTCCGCGACGCCAAGGTCATCGACCTGATCAAGGAAAAGATGCCGGTCTCGATCTCCCTCGGGTTGTGGAGCACGCTGATCATGTACCTGGTGTCGATCCCGCTGGGCATCGCCAAGGCGAAGCGGCACGGCAGCCACTTCGACGTCTGGACCAGTTCGGCGATCATCGTCGGCTATGCGATCCCGGCGTTCCTGTTCGCCATCCTGTTGATCGTGGTATTTGCCGGCGGCAGTTACCTGGACTGGTTCCCGTTGCGCGGGCTGACCTCGAACAACTTCGATGAACTGAGCATGGGCGGCAAGATCCTCGACTATTTCTGGCACCTGGCGCTGCCGGTGACCGCGCTGGTCATCGGCAACTTCGCGACCATGACCCTGCTGACCAAGAACAGCTTTCTCGACGAGATCAACAAGCAGTACGTGATCACCGCCAAGGCCAAGGGCCTGACCAATCACCGCGTGCTGTACGGCCACGTGTTCCGCAATGCCATGCTGCTGGTGATCGCCGGTTTCCCTTCGGCCCTGATCGGCATCTTTTTCACCGGCTCATTGCTGGTGGAGGTGATCTTCTCCCTCGACGGCCTCGGCCTGATGAGTTTCGAAGCGGCGATCAACCGCGATTACCCGGTGGTGTTCGGCACGCTGTTCATCTTCACCCTGCTCGGGCTGGTGGTGAAACTGATCGGCGACCTCACCTACACCCTTGTCGATCCGCGCATCGACTTCGAAAGCCGGGAGCATTGAGATGAACCTGTCCCCCCTCAATCGCCGACGCTTCGAACTGTTCAAGGCCAACAGGCGTGGCTGGTGGTCGCTGTGGCTGTTCCTGATCCTGTTCGGCGCCAGCCTCGGCGCCGAGCTGATTGCCAACGACAAGCCGCTGGCGGTGCATTACGACAACAACTGGTACTTCCCGGCGCTCAAGCGCTACCCGGAAACCACCTTCGGCGGCGAGTTTCCGCTGGAGGCCAACTACAAGAGCCCGTACATCCGCGAGCTGCTCAAGGCCAAGGACGCCTGGGTGCTGTGGGCGCCGATTCCCTACAGCTACCAGAGCATCAACTACGACCTGAAAGTACCGGCGCCGGCCCCACCGTCGACGGACAACCTGCTGGGCACCGACGATCAGGGCCGCGATGTGCTGGCCCGGGTGATCTACGGCTTCCGCATTTCGGTACTGTTCGCCCTGACCCTGACCGTGCTCAGCTCGATCATCGGCGTGATCGCCGGGGCCTTGCAGGGTTTCTACGGCGGCTGGGTGGACCTGGCCGGGCAGCGCTTCCTGGAGATCTGGTCCGGGCTGCCGGTGTTGTACCTGCTGATCATCCTCGCCAGTTTCGTGCAGCCCAATTTCTGGTGGCTGCTGGGGATCATGCTGCTGTTCTCGTGGATGAGCCTGGTGGATGTGGTGCGCGCCGAGTTCCTGCGCGGGCGCAACCTGGAATACGTGCGTGCGGCCCGCGCCCTGGGCATGCAGAACGGTGCGATCATGTTCCGCCACATCCTGCCCAACGCGATGGTCTCGACCATGACCTTCATGCCGTTCATCCTCACCGGCGCCATCGGTACATTGACCGCCCTGGACTTCCTCGGCTTCGGCCTGCCGGCGGGCAGCCCTTCGCTGGGTGAACTGGTGGCCCAGGGCAAATCCAACCTGCAGGCGCCGTGGCTGGGCATCAGCGCCTTTGCGGTGCTGGCCTTGATGTTGAGTTTGCTGGTGTTCATCGGCGAGTCCGCTCGCGATGCCTTCGACCCGAGGAAGTGAAATGAATCAGGACAATCTGATCGAAGTGCGCGACCTGTCCGTCGACTTTGTCGTCGGCAATCGCTGCCAGCGGGCCGTCGAAGGCGTCAGCTTCGACATCAAGCGCGGCGAAACCCTGGCCCTGGTCGGCGAGAGCGGTTCCGGCAAATCGGTCACCGCCCATTCGATCCTGCGCCTGCTGCCCTACCCGCTCGCCCGGCATCCGTCCGGCACCATCCAATATTCCGGGCAGAACCTGCTGAACCTGAAAGAGAAAACCATTCGCCACATTCGCGGCAACCGCATCGCGATGATCTTCCAGGAGCCGATGACCTCGCTCAATCCCCTGCACTCGATCGAAAAGCAGATCAACGAGGTGCTGGGCATCCACAAGGGGCTGACCGGCAAGGTCGCGACCAAACGCACGCTGGAACTGCTGGAGATGGTCGGCATCCCCGAGCCGCACAAGCGCCTCAAGGCCCTGCCCCATGAATTGTCTGGCGGCCAGCGTCAGCGGGTGATGATCGCCATGGCCCTGGCCAACGAGCCGGAACTGCTGATCGCCGACGAGCCGACCACCGCGCTGGACGTGACCGTTCAGCTGAAAATCCTCGAATTGCTCAAGGAATTGCAGACTCGATTGGGCATGGCCCTGCTGCTGATCAGCCATGATTTGAACCTTGTGCGAAGAATTGCGCATCGCGTATGTGTCATGCAGCAAGGTTGCATCGTCGAACAGGCATCGTGCGAAGAATTGTTCCGCGCGCCGCAGCATCCGTACACTCGGGAACTGCTGGCAGCGGAGCCCGGCGGCAAGCCTGCAAGCAACGTGATCGGCCCGCCCTTGCTGGCGGTCGAGGACCTGAAAGTCTGGTTTCCGATCAAGAAAGGCTTGCTCAAGCGCACGGTGGATTACGTCAAGGCGGTCGACGGCATCAATTTCAGCCTGCCCCAGGGCCAGACCCTGGGGATAGTGGGAGAAAGCGGTTCCGGCAAATCGACGCTGGGCCTGGCGATTTTGCGGTTGATCGCCAGCAAAGGCGCCATTCGCTTTGAAGGCCAGGCGCTCGATAGCCTGACGCAGCAACAGGTCCGGCCGCTGCGGCGGGAGATGCAAGTGGTGTTTCAGGACCCGTTCGGCAGCCTGAGCCCGCGAATGTGCGTGAGCCAGATCGTTGGCGAAGGCTTGCGAATCCACAAGATGGGCACCGCGGCGGAACAGGAACAAGCGATCATTGCAGCACTGAAGGAGGTAGGCCTGGATCCGGAAACCCGGCACCGCTACCCCCACGAATTTTCCGGCGGGCAACGGCAGAGAATCGCCATTGCCCGGGCATTGGTGTTAAAACCGGCGTTGATTTTGCTGGACGAGCCGACTTCGGCCCTCGACCGCACGGTACAACGCCAGGTAGTGGAGCTTTTGCGTTCGCTGCAAACCAAGTACAACCTGACGTATCTGTTTATCAGCCATGACCTGGCTGTGGTGAAAGCGCTGAGCCACCAGTTGATGGTGGTCAAGCATGGCCAAGTGGTCGAACAGGGAGACGCGCAAAGCATTTTTGCCGCCCCCCAACATCCGTATACACAGCAGTTGCTGGAAGCCGCTTTCCTGGCTCCAGCCACTGCGCAATAACCTGAAAGAGGAGCAACACATGGGTTTTCTCGCCGGTAAGCGCGTACTGATCGTCGGTGTCGCCAGCAAGCTGTCCATCGCATCCGGCATTGCTGCCGCCATGCATCGCGAGGGCGCTGAGCTTGCCTTCACTTATCAGAACGACAAACTCAAGGGTCGTGTCGAAGAGTTCGCACAAGGCTGGGGTTCGAGCCCTGAGCTGTGCTTCCCGTGCGACGTGGCCAGCGATGAAGAAATCGCCAAGGTCTTCGAAGAGCTGAGCAAGAAGTGGGATGGCCTGGACTGCATCGTGCACTCCGTCGGCTTCGCCCCTGGCGACCAACTGGACGGCGACTTCACCGAAGCCACCACCCGTGAAGGTTTCCGCATCTCCCACGACATCAGCGCCTACAGCTTCGTGGCCCTGGCCAAGGCCGGCCGCGAAATGATGAAAGGCCGCAACGGCAGCCTGCTGACCCTGTCGTACCTGGGCGCCGAGCGCACCATGCCGAACTACAACGTCATGGGCATGGCCAAGGCTTCCCTGGAAGCCGGCGTACGCTACCTGGCCGGCTCCCTGGGCCCGGACGGTACTCGCGTCAACTGCGTATCGGCTGGCCCGATCCGCACCCTCGCCGCTTCCGGCATCAAGAACTTCCGCAAGATGCTGGCCGCCAACGAAGCGCAAACCCCGCTGCGCCGCAACGTCACCATCGAAGAAGTCGGCAACGCCGGCGCCTTCCTGTGCTCGGACCTGGCGTCCGGCATCAGCGGTGAAATCATGTACGTGGACGGTGGCTTCAACACCACGGCCATGGGCAGCATCGAAGAGTAATCTTCGGCCAGCCAAAAAAAACCCGCCTCTTCCGGCGGGTTTTTTTATCGACAACCATTCGATTGATACTAACTTTTAACCCCTATGACTTTAGGATCCTTCGCTCCAGTGCGTGGCCCCACGTCAGCGGCAAAAATGATTCGGCCACTGGCACGCTGAACAATGCCATCACTCAAATAGCCGTCCACGTATCTGAATACCCCCTGATCTGCGAAGCTCTCATCGAGCACACCCGCGTCACTGATGCGCAGCCAGAACAACAACTGCTGACCATCAAAGGTATGACCGGCCACCACGATTTTCCTGTCCGACTGTACGGTAACGGACATGGGAAAAACGCTGGGCACCTCCAAATCAATCAATACCTCTTTACCACTGTTAAACGACATATCTGCGGAGCCATCAGCCAGCAAGCGGTTCACTGCAATGTAAGGCACTTCATTGAGCCTACTAATCGATGCATAAATTACTTTATCTTCATACACCTGCATTTTGCCAAGTAGACTGTAGTCGTCTGCTTCCCAATACCCCTGACTCGCAAACTCCTGATCCAGCTCACCGTCCGATGTATAGCAAGCTAACGCGGACCTCATGTGTGCCTTTCCCTGATCCGGACGATTAAGACTGCCGAACACAACAATGCGGTTATCTGACAACAAATTGACACTGTGGACCGTCGACTCTTCACCTTTGAATTGCACTCTGCGTGTTCCAAAATTCAAATCGGGCGCGCCAGATGCATCAAATCGATTCAGCAGTCCCACCCCCTCTAGAACTGAACCGTCAAAGGAACTCAACAAATAACCAGACGCCAACAGAAGTTGACCATCAACACTGATGCACCCCACCGGAGTGAAAGTGGTCAAGCCATGATCCGGGGGAACGGGCTCAACCGGAAACGGGAGAATCTTCGTGCCAAAGATCAGATCCGGAGTGCCGTTTTCATTGAATCGCGTTACAGCTGCGCGCCGCATGAATGGATCTCTACCTGTTGAGCCAATCAACAAAATCTTTCCATCTGCTTGAGCCAGTAGCTGTGTCGGCCTGGCGTCTGTACCTATTTCAAATTGCCATTGAGTGACACCATCCTGTTGCCCGAACCCGGGATCGTCCGAGCCGTCAGGCATTGCTCGACGCAACCAACAAGCACCACCTTGATAAACGGCGTAAACAAGTTTCTGCTGGCTCGTTTCAACAACACATCGAGTCGAACTGTTGCGCGAGTCTGGAATATTGATCAAACCCTCTTCGGCAAAGCTCTCATCCAACTCCCCTGCCATTTGTTGTATATCAGCTCGTGCAGACATGCTCTCATCCTCTGAAATGTCATTTTTATCTAGCGACAATTCACTATGAGGTAATGGGAGAAATGAAAACTACTGTCATAAATGACAGTAGAACTGTCTTTAAGAGACAAAAAACTGTCCTGACAGCACATGACATACAGGGTGCTTGCGAAGAAACCACCCAATAACTAACGGCTCATCACACTCTCGACCTCACTCAGCAGCTCCTCGATCGAATCATGAACCTCAGGGTCATACTCGACCTGGACAACACTGAAGCGAATGTCATAACTGCGATGCGCCGCAGCATTGCGCTCGTCGAGTATCTCATTGAGTCGTGCCTTGATCGCGGCAATCTCCACGGCACTGGAACCGGTCAGCAGCGCCACGAACCGGTCGCCTTCGAGCCGCCCGACCACATCGTTCTCACGAAAGCCGATGCGCAGGACATCGGCGAATGTCTTGAGCGCGTCGTCACCTTTGGCCCGGCCATACAGATAGCAGATGAGCTTGAATTCATCGAGAGTGAAGTACAGCAGCGTCGCCGGCGTCTGCAGTGTCCGGCAAGCGTCCAACCCGAGCCGGGCCAGTTCGCTGAAGCCATGGCGGTTGGACAACAGCGTCAGCTCGTCCATGCTCGCCATTTGCACGCCCGCCAACGATCGCTCGGCCTGGCGCGCCAGATCGCGCAGCCGTTCACGTTCTTGCTGTGGGGTGAGCAACGGGTTGGCGGACCGACCCGATTTGCCCGCTTTGCCTGAGATCAACATCGTTCACTCCTTTTGCAGGTATGCACGTTAGAGTCGCCCATGCCCGCATTGACTCCCTGTTAGCGTGCCGCTGGTCAGCTACCCGAGACCGGGCACGGCCCTCCCGCGTCGGCCCAGCGCTTGAACCGGGCGACGAAGATATCGTGGGGCACCGGCACCGGCGCGCGGTTACCGCCCGGATTCCAGCCCCATAGCACCAGCTTGTCGTCGCTGACGTGTTTGATCAGCGCGGCGAAATCCCGATCGCCGTTGCTCGAGCGATCCTTGATCATCGCGCATAGCCGGTCGGCCGGCAGGCCGATCCAGGCCATCCGCTGCGCCGCCGGCGGCAGGCTCCAGTGGGGCGCTCCGGGCGGCGCGTGAGGCCCATAACTGGCCGGCGGATTGCTTCGCGCATGGCAGGTTGCACAGGGCAACCCGGCCGAGCCCTTGCCGTCCATGCCACGCACGACATTCATCGCGTGCGGCACCCCGGCATCGAATTGCAGCGGTGAATCACCGGGAATGTGGCAGTTCTGGCAACGGGGGCTCTGGAAGACCTTCTGCACGGTGTCGAACGCCTGCAAGGCCTCGCTGTCATCGGCCAGCACGTGCGATGCGTAGGCGATCAGGCAGACCAGGATCACCGCCCCAAGCAACCAGTGATGTCGCTTCATCTCACACCCCCGACAGCTGCAACGGCAGCTCCCGCAGGCGCTGCCCGGTCAGGGCAAACACCGCGTTGGCCACTGCCGGCGCCGTAGGTGGCACACCGGCTTCACCGATGCCGCCGGGTTTGTCGCTGCTGGGCACGATATGCACTTCGACCACCGGCATTTCGTTGAGCCGCAGCACCTGATAGTCGTGGTAGTTGGACTGCACCACCTGCCCGTCCTTGAGGGTCAGCTTGCTGTGCAAGGTGAAGCCCAGGCCAAAGGCAATGCACGACTCCATCTGCGCGGCGATGCTCTGCGGGTTGACCGCGATGCCGCAGTCCACCGCACACACCACCCGGTGCACGTGTATGGCGAGATTGTCCTGGGACACTTCGGCCACCTGAGCCACGTAACTGCCGAACGACTCGTGCACCGCCACGCCCAGGGCATGGCCGTCCGGCAGCGGCGCCTTCCAGTTGGCTTTCTCCACCGCAAGGTTCAGCACGCCGAGGTGGCGCGGATGGTCCTTGAGCAAGGTGCGCCGATATTCCACCGGATCCTTGCCCGCTGCCGTGGCCAGTTCATCGATCAGCGATTCCATGACAAACGCGGTGTGGGTGTGCCCCACCGAACGCAACCACAACACGCTGATCCCGGTCTTCGGTGAGTGCAGTTCGATCTGGTGATCGGCCAGCCCCATGAGGTAGGGGCTGTCGGCCACGCCTTCGACGGAGGTCTTGTCGATCCCGTCCTTGACCATGCTTGCTTCAAGCGAGGTGCCGGCCATGATCGACTGCCCGACCATCACATGCTTCCAGGCCAGTGGCAGGCCGTCGGCGTCGAGCCCGATGCGCGCATGGTGCAGGAACGCCGAGCGGTAATAGCCACCACGGATATCGTCCTCCCGCGCCCACACGGTCTTCACCGGTGCACCTGCGGCCTTGGCGACATACACCGCTTCGCTGACGAAATCCGACGTCGGATTGGCCCGTCGCCCGAAGCCGCCACCCAGAAACTCGGTATGGATCTCGACCTGTTCGGGCTTGAGCCCGGTGATTTTCCCGGCGACCATCTGGTCCAGGGTCTGAAACTGGGTGCCGGTCCAGATTTCACACTTGTCCTTGGTGATGCGCACCGTGCAGTTCAGCGGTTCCATCGGCGCGTGGGCCAGATAAGGCACGCTGTACTCAGCGTCGATCGTCTTCGCCGCTTTGCCCAGCGCAGCCTGGGTATCGCCGGCCTGACCGGCGTTCAGGCCTGGGATGGTGGCGAGTTTGCGGAAACTTTCCAGCAGCGCCTGGCTATTGAGCCCGGCATTCGGCCCGGGGTTCCAGTCGATTTTCAGCGCATCGCGGCCCAGCTTCGCCGCCCAGTAATGATCGGCTATCACCGCGATGCCTGTCGGCACCTGCACCACCTTGTGTACACCTGGAATCGCCAGCGCCTCGGCGCCTTCAAAGGATTTGACGCTACCGCCGAAGGTGGGTGAACGGGCGACCATCGCCGTCATCAACCCGTCAAACTGCACATCCATGCCGAATTTTGCCCGGCCGGTGATTTTCTCCGGCGTGTCCAGGCGCCTGGTGGGTTTACCGATGAGCCGCCAGTCCTTGGCGTCCTTGAGTTTGATCGAGGCCGGGTCCGGCCGGGGCAACTGCCCGGCGTCATCGGCCAATTCGCCATAGGTGGCCCGATGCTCGCCAGCGATGACCGCGCCCGACTCGGTTTGAATCTGCGACGGCGCGACATCGAAACGCTTGGCCGCCGCCTCGATCAGCATCAAGCGTGCCGCCGCACCGGCCTGGCGATAGCGGTCGAACTCCATCCAGGTCGAGGTCGAACCACCGGTGATTTGCATCCCGCCAAACCCGGCCAACCCGTAATCGGCGGCCGATGCAGGAGCATGCTCGACACGGATTTTCGACCAGTCGGCGTCGAGTTCTTCGGCAATCAGCATGGTCAGGCCGGTCCAGATGCCCTGGCCCATTTCCGAGTGCCCGAGCAACACGGTGACGCTGTTGTCATTGCCAATGCGCAGGAAGGCGTTTGGCGCAAACACACTGCCCTGGGCCTGCGCGCCCATGGCGAACCGATGCGCGCCGGGAATGACAAACGCGACCACCAGTCCACCGCCCAGCCAGGCACTGCCCTTGAGAAAACCACGGCGCGATAACCTGTTGATGCTGCTCATGGCGACCTCAACCCAACTCGGCGGCGCGCTTGACCGCGGCGCGAATCCGCGGATAAGTGCCGCAGCGGCAGATGTTGCCGGACAGTGCCTGATCAATGTCGTTGTCGGTCGGTTTCGGGATCTTCGCCAGCAACGCCGCCGCCGACATGATCTGCCCGGACTGGCAGTAGCCGCACTGGACCACGTCAAGCTCCGCCCAGGCCTGTTGCACCGGGTGCGAACCGTCCGCGGACAGGCCTTCGATGGTGAGAATCCGTTGCCCTTGGGCCACAGCCGTGGCCGGGGTGATACAGGAACGTAGCGGCGCGCCGTCGACGTGCACGGTGCAGGCCCCGCATTGGGCGATGCCGCAGCCGAATTTGGTGCCGGTGAGGTGGGCGACATCGCGCAAGACCCAGAGCAGCGGCATGTCGGCGGGGACATCCAGCTCCTGATCCTGGCCATTGATGTTCAGGGTCAGCATGGCGCAGTTCCTCAGACTCACGATGATCTGAAGGGGCGTCGCTGCAGTCCTGTACAACCTGCGCACGCCTCGGGCTATCCCTTCAGCTAAGCGCAAATTTGCCGGCAGGTCGTGGCGCATCGACCACCGGTCACCTGTAGGAGCGAGCTTGCTCGCGAAAAACGTCAGTACAACGCGGTCATTCAGACAGGGTGCGTTATCGTTGACGTCCGTCGTCGGATCGCCGCCCGGAGCAAGCTTCGCTCCTACACCCTCGGCTTGAGCAAAATACCGGTGTAACGCGATAGAAACAGCCCGAACGCCATACACCATAGCAGCGCCGACATTGCCAACCCCCACCCGGAAAACGGCACCAACAACACCCGTGACACACCCGCCGCCAGCACCAGGGCAAATCCCGCAACGATTGCTTTCGAAGGCAGCAACGGCCGCCCGGTATGCCCCAGGCTGACCCGCGCGATCATTGCCAGGACCAACCCGCCGATACCTCCGACGGCCAGCGAATGGGTGGCCAGGCTTTGTTGCGGCATTACGCCCAGATGCCACAGCGCCATGGCCAGCGTCGCCACCGCGAGCCAGGCGTAAGCCAGGTACAGCGACCACAGCAGCGGCACGCGCCACAGGTCGCGGTCATGCCAGCGCCACAACCGCAACAGGTGCAAAGCGCTGATCAACGCAAACAACACCGCCAGCCACACACGCGGGAAGTCGTTCAAACCGACGGCAAAAGACACCGCCGCCAGCAGGGCGCTGACCAGCAACACCTTGCCCGGCATCGGATGGGCCGCAGGCGCTACGGGACGGTTCAAACCGCGCTGGATGAAGAACGGAATCACCCGCCCGCCGATCACGCTCATCAGCGCGCCCACCAGCCACAAAGCGGCCAATACGCCACGGCGCTGCAGATTGGCGTCATCAACGGCAAACCCCAGCAACGTCAATGCCTGACACCCGGCCAGCAGCGACACCATCAACAGAATCGGATAATTCTCGCGCTTGCCCGCGGCCAGCAGATCGCGCCCCAACCCCCACACCAGCAGCGGCAGAAACAGCACTTGCACGGCCAGCAGCAAGGGCGCCGGTATTGGCAGGAACCACACCAGCCGCGCCAGCAGCCACACCAGCACCAGGCCGATCAGCGGCCAGCCCCTGAGCCCCGGTCGGCCGGTCCAGTTGGGCACTGCGGTCAAGAGGAACCCGGCAATGATGGCCGAGGCGAATCCGAAGGGCATCTCATGCCGATGCCAGGCGAGCATGCCGCCCAGCGGTTGCGCGCCGGGTAAACGCCCGTACAGCCACAAGGCCCAGATAGCCACGGCGATGGCGGCGAACCCTGCACCGGCGAGAAAGAACGGCCGAAAGCCCAGACTGAAGACAGGTGCAACGGCAAGCCGGCGCATCAAGCCAGCACCCGGGCCAGGCCAGCACCGAGCACACGGCTCGACAAATGAAGAACGTTCTGAGGGCTGCTGAAGCAGTTGAGCATTTTGCGTACTCCTGAAGGCGTTCAGTTGTACGTTTACCCGATCAAGTTCCGTGCCAGCGTTTTACCCCTTCAGATCCAGGCACTTGTGCGAACTCGAGTCAAAACGACTCATCCTGTAAATAGTCATTTAGACTCCATTGAAAGTCATTCAGACTACATCTTCGCAACCCTGTTGCAATTTTCTCGATCTACGGTGCGGCCAGACGACCAGAGGCTGACTACGCTGAAAGTCCGGGACATGCGCAATCTGCAGAGGAGTTGGCACCATGCTGCACGTACAAAAACTCACACCCTGCCTATGGTTCGATGGTCAGGCCGAAGAGGCCGCCAAGTTCTACTGTGCGATCTTCGATCACGCGAAAATCACCGCCATCACTCACTACGGCGAGGCCGGAAAAGAGTTCCATGGCCGGGAAGTCGGTTCGGTCATGACGGTCAGCTTCGAACTCGACGGACAGACCTTTACCGGTCTTAACGGTGGCCCGAACTTCACCTTCAACGAAGCGATCTCGTTCCAGGTCAACTGTCAGACCCAGGAGGAAGTCGACCATTTCTGGGGACACCTTTGCGCCGGCGGGCCGGTCGAGGCACAGCAATGCGGCTGGCTCAAGGACAAATTCGGCGTGTCCTGGCAGATCGTCCCGGTGGCAATGATGGACATGATCAAAAACCCCGACACGAAAAAATCGCAACGGGCCATGCAGGCGATGATGCAGATGAAAAAACTCGATATCGCCGAACTGCAACGAGCCTTTGACGGCGAGAGCTAATACACTCGGGGCCTGACCTGCCGAGGAGTGAGCATGAAGCACGCCGTTGCCAAGAACGCCGACAAGGCTCCGCGCTTCTGGCGCGATGATGCCCTGCCCTTCATCGAAGCCCGCTCCATCGCCGACGGGCGCGAAGTCTGCTACACCCGGCACGCCCACGAGCACTTTTCCATCGGGGCGATCACCGCCGGGCGCAGTACTTACATCCATGAGCAATGCGCATTCGAGGTCTGCGCCGGCACGGTCGTGCTGATGAACCCCGGCGACGTCCACGCCTGCAACCCGATCGAAGACCAGCCCTGGTCGTACCTGATGCTGTACGTCGATACGCCGTGGCTGACCGATTTGCAGCACCAGCTGGGGTTCAGCGATGACTCGGCGTTTCGCCGCTTTTCGCTGACCCATACGCGGGACACCCACCTGTTTGCCGGCCTCGCGGGCTTGTATGAAGTATTGGTCGACCCGCTACAGGATGTGCTGCGCAAACACAGCGTGGCGGTGGAGTTTTTCACTGATGTACAGCTGCGATTGAACCCGATCGACCCACCGCTGCGCGAAGCCAATTTCAAGCTGGAGCGCGCCGCCGACTACATCCGCGACCATTGCACGCAAACCCTCAAGCTCGAAGATATTTGCGAGGCGGCGCAACTGTCACCGTCCTACCTGATCCGCGCGTTCAAACAGCATTACGGCATGACGCCCCACGCCTTCCTGGTGAACCGGCGCATCCAGTTCGCCCAGGATCGATTGCGCAGCGGCAAGCTGATTGCCGACGTGGCGCTGGAAGCGGGGTTCGCCGATCAGGCGCATTTTCAACGGGCATTCAAACAGCATTTGGCGGCGACGCCGGGGCAGTATCGGGGGTGAATCTGCCGTTACGGCAGCAATAGATACACCGCACTCACCACCAGCAACAACGCCATGGCGCGATTGAACAGGCGCATGCCGGCCGGGTTGTTCAAAAAGCCGCGCAGAAACGTCCCGGCATAGGCCCAGCAACCGACCGACACGTAGCAGATCACCAGATAAATCGCGGCGAACTGCCACACCAGCCACGCCTCGCCATCGGCGACAAACGCACCCATTCCGGCCACGCAGGCCAGCCAGGCCTTGGGATTGAGCCACTGCATGATGGCGCCATACAGCATCGACGGGGCCTGTGCCGATTCACTGGTTTGCACCTGCCCATTGTCAGCCGCCAGCTTGAAAGCCATGTACAACAGAAAGGCCACGCCCGCCCATTGCACCCCTTGCGTCAGCGCGGGCCACTGTTGCAACAACTCATGCAGGCCCAACCCCATCAGCACCAGCAGCAAGACAAACCCCAGGGTGGCGCCGGCCACGTGACGCTGGCTGGCCCGCAGGCCGAACCGCGCACCAGAGCTCAACGCAACAATGTTGACTGGCCCCGGGGTGATGGACGCGACCAGCGCAAACGCTGCCATGGACATCATCAGACTCATTGCACACCTTCTTGCGTTGAATTGAACAAGGTCCTCAAGGTAAAGCGCCGACCAACTCGCGTATTGAACAAAACTGCCCTGCCCGGTCTCGCTATGAGTGATAGTCGACGACGCTTTTCACTTTGTTCAGGGCAATGCGCAGCGAGTCCATGTCCACCGAGCCCAACGCCAGGCGTATCGCGTGCGGCACATGGGCAGAAACCGCAAAGGGTTCGGCTGGCGACACCGACACCTGTTCGCGCATCAGCGCCATGGCGATCTGGTCGGCCCGGGCGTCTTCGGCCAACGGCAGCCAGATGAAGTAGGAGTTCGGGTGGCTGATCGTCCTGAGCCCCGCCAGCACCTCCCGGGCCAGGGCTTGCCGGGCCCGGGCGTCCGCCCGTTTTTGCGCTTCCAGCTGGCTGACGGTGCCGTCGTCGAGCCAGGCCGTGGCGATGGCGGTCATCACGCCCGGGGTGTTCCAGGTGGTCGCCATGATGGTGCGCTCGAAGGCGGCGACCCATTGCGTGGGTGCGGCCATGAAGCCAACGCGCAGCCCGGTGGCGACATTCTTCGACATACCGGACACGTACACCGTTCTCTCAGGCGCCTGCTCGGCCAGCGGCGGCGGTACGTTTTCGGCCAGGAACGCGTAGGCGGCGTCCTCGATGATCATCAGGTCATGCCGGCGCGCTATCGCCACCAGTTGCTCGCGCTGACCGGCGTCCATCACCCAGCCCAGCGGGTTATGCAAGGTCGGCATCGAGTACAGGGCCCGTACCGACCGGCTGCGGCAGAGTTTTTCCAGGGCGGGCAGATCGGGCCCGATATCCGTGACCGGAATGGCCAAGACTTCCAGGTGCAGCGTTTCGGCGAGCGTCTTGAAACCGGGGTAAGTCAGCGCATCGGCGGCGATCACATCGCCTGGCTTGAGCACCGTCATCATCGCCACCGCCAGCCCATGCTGGGCACCGCTGACGATCAACACCTGTTCGGCCGGCACGCTCAACCCGCGTTCAAGCAGATGGCGCGCGACCGAGGCCCGCTCATGCAGGCGCCCCGCGTGGGGCTGATAGCGCAGCAGGGATTCCAGGTCCCCGGACAACGCCAACTGACGCAAGGCATTGCGCAGCAGGTCGGCCTGGCCTGGCAATGACGGATAGTTGAAATTCAGGTCGATCATCCCTGCTGCCACCACGTGCTGCGAGATGCCCTGGCCCGGTGGCAGCGAGGTTTCCCTGACAAAAGTCCCGCGTCCGGTTTCGCCACTGACCAGGCCCATGCCCTCCAGCTCGGCATACACCCGGCTGGCGGTAACCAATGCCAGGCCGTGCTCAGTGGCCAGTTGCCGGTGAGTCGGCAGGCGCGTACCGGGTGGCAAACGCCCGGCACGGATGTCAGCGGCAAAGGCATCCACCAGCGTTTTGTAGCGCGATCGAGGCATGTCGAGATGTATCCATGACAATTTTTTGATTGTATCGATAGTCGCTCATACGATCAGCTCAGTGCAATCAGACAATGAGCGTGAGCCAAATGGAACGGACCTCGAACCTGCAACACCGGACGCTGCAACACAGCAGCAGCGGCTGGATCAACGGCCTGATCGGCGTGGTGATCTTCAGTGGCTCGCTGCCGGCAACGCGGGTGGCGGTGCTGGAGTTTGATCCGGTGTTCCTCACGGTCGCGCGTGCAACCATCGCTGCGGTCCTGGCGCTTTGCCTGCTGCTGTTATTCAAGGAAAAACGGCCGGCACGCGCTCAACTGATACCGCTGATGATCGTCGCCCTGGGCGTGGTCATCGGTTTCCCTCTGCTGACGGCGCTGGCCCTGCAATACGTGACGTCCGCACACTCCATCGTGTTCGTCGGCATGTTGCCCCTGGCGACGGCGGTGTTTGGCGTTCTGCGCGGCGGCGAGCGGCCACGGGTGGCGTTCTGGATTTTCTCGGTGCTGGGCAGCTTGCTGGTGGTCGGGTTTGCCCTGTCCCAAGGGCTGACCGCCTCCCCGCAAGGCGACATCCTGATGCTGCTGGCCATCCTCGCCTGCGGCCTGGGGTATGCCGAAGGCGCGAAGCTGTCGCGCACGCTCGGTGGCTGGCAGGTGATTTGCTGGGCGCTGGTGCTGTCGCTACCGGTCGTGGCGCTGCTCAGCTGGATGCGCATACCGGCTGCGTTCAGCGGCATCAGCACGCCGGCCTGGTTCAGCCTGGCTTACGTCTCGCTGTTCAGCATGTTGATCGGTTTCGTGTTCTGGTATCGCGGCCTGGCACAGGGCGGCATTGCGGCTGTGGGGCAATTGCAGCTGCTGCAGCCGTTTTTCGGCCTGACCCTGGCCGCCACCCTGCTGCATGAACAGGTCAGCCTCGGCATGCTGGGTGTCACCGTCGCCGTGATCCTCTGCGTCGCCGGGGCGAAAAAATTCGCCAGATAGCCCCTTGTACGGTGGTTTACGCCTGTCACTGTATGGGTCTGGCCACCGCGTTGCTGTGATAAAAATAGCGCTCTTGCTTCAGGAGCCCAGCATGGATCTCGCCACCCTCACCCTGTTTCTGCCGGCCTGCTTCGCCCTCAACATGGCACCCGGCCCCAACAACCTGCTGTCGGTCAGCAATTCGACCCGCTATGGCTACCGCACCGCCTGTGTGGCCGGCATCGGCCGGTTGCTGGCGTTTGCCGGGATGATCGCCCTCGCATCGGCGGGGCTGGCGGTGGTGCTGCAAACCTCCGAGTTGCTGTTCTACGCAATCAAGATCCTCGGCGCGGCGTACCTGTTCTACCTCGCCTGGCAATTGTGGCGCGCCGACCCTGGCGTCGAAAACGTGGTGACCACAGCACCCGTGGGCACCCTGGCGCTGGCCCGGCAGGAATTCCTGGTAGCGGCCGGCAACCCCAAGGCCATCCTGATTTTCACTGCGTTCCTGCCGCAATTCGTCGACGCGACCCACGCCATTGCGCCGCAGTTCGTGGTGTTGGGCGCGCTGTTTCTGGTGCTGGAATGGATTGCCATCGGCGCCTATGCGTACATGGGCCTGCACATGCGCCGCTGGTTCGCCAGGCCGTCGGGCAAGCGGATATTCAACCGCTGCTGCGCCGGGTTGCTGTCGGCGGCGGCTTCGGTGTTGCTGATGGCGCGTCGAGCCTGAAGGCTTTGCTTCTTTTCTGTGGGAGCGGGCTTGCCCGCGAAGGGGCTGGCACATTCAGTATTTATGGCGCCTGACACGCCGCCATCGCGGGCAAGCCCGCTCCCACAGATTGGAATCACCTTTCGACTGGAAATTCGCTGTCGATTTTCCGGTGGAGGCCACCCATGACGCGATCTATGCTGCGCCCATGAACCTACAAAAAACGCTGTTGCCGCCCCGTGCCGAGATGGTTCGCGCCATGCTCGAGCGAGACACCTCCTACGAGGGGGTGTTTTTCACGGCGGTCAAGACCACTCGCATCTTCTGCCGCCCCGGTTGCACCGCCCGCAGCCCGAAGCCTGCGAACGTCGAGTTCTTTGCCAACACCGAACAATGCCTGGCGGCGGGCTATCGCGCCTGCCTGCGCTGCAAACCACTGGACAGCGCCGCCAGCGCGCCGGACTGGGTGCAGAAACTGTTCAAGTCGGTAGACGCCGCCCCGGAGCAGCGCTGGACCGATGCCCAGCTACTGGCCGAAGGCATCGAGCCACTGAAACTGCGTCGCTGGTTCAAGCAGCATTTCGGCATGACCTTCCACGCGTGGCTGCGCGCCCGGCGCCTGGGCATGGCGTTGGGCGGAATCAAACAGGGCGACTCCATCGATGACGTCGCATTCGATTCCGGCTACGAATCCCTGAGCGGTTTTCGCGATGCCTTTCAGAAGTCGTTTCACATTACTCCGGGCCGCGCGGCCAACAGCGAGCCGCTGCTGTTCACCCGCCTGACCACGCCACTGGGGCCGATGATCGCCATGGCTGAGCAGCGTGGGCTGGTGTTGCTGGCGTTTCTCGATCAGGCATCGCTGAACCCTTCGATCGAGGCGCTGCAAAACCGTTTCGGTTATGCCGTGGTACCGGGACACAACCTGCATTTGCAACAGATCGAAACGCAGTTGTCCGCGTATTTCGCCGGCACATTGACGGCGTTCAGCGTTGCCCTGCACATGCCTGGCAGCGAGTTCTCCCGCCGGGTCTGGGCGGAACTGCAAAAGATCCCTTACGGCCAGACCACCACCTACGGTGCCATCGCGGCGACGCTGGGCAAGCCTGGTGCCAGCCGTGCGGTGGGCCTCGCCAACGGGTATAACCGCTTATCGATTGTCGTGCCGTGCCACCGGGTGATCGGCGCCGACGGTTCATTGACCGGCTACGCTGGAGGCCAGCCGCGCAAGGCGTTTCTGCTCAGGCTGGAAAACGCAGCGGTACAGCTCACGGAGCCATTGGCGTTCTGATCCCCCACAGGCTTTTCATACGGAAGGAAACTCGATGGACAGGCTCGACAATCACCTGCACCAGCTGCATCACGATGGTTTGCTGATCCTCACCAACGTCGCCGATGCCGCCGGGGCGCGACTGGTGGAGCAACTGGGCAACAAGGCCGTGGCCACCAGCAGCGCGGCGGTGGCCTGGGTGCATGGCTACCCGGACGGCAACACCCTGCCCCTTGAGCGCCTGGTCTCGACCGTCGAATCGATTGCCCGGGTCATTTCGGTGCCGCTGACCGTGGACATCGAGGCGGGTTATTCCGATGACCTGGAACGGGTGGCAGAGGTGGTTGACGCAGTGATCGCCGCCGGCGCGGTCGGGATCAATATCGAGGACGGTTCTTCGCCGCCGGATTTGCTGGCAAGCAAGATTGAAACCGCGCGCCGGGTTGCCGATCGCCGTCAGGTGAACCTGTTCATCAATGCGCGCACCGACGTCTACCTGCGGGGCCTGGTGCCTGCCGAGGATCGCGTCGCCGAAACCCTCAGGCGCGCCGCGCTGTATCAGGCGGCCGGCGCCAATGGCCTGTTTGCCGCCGGCGTTACCGCCGAGTACGAGATCAAGGCGCTGTGCCACGGCACCTCGCTGCCATTGAATGTGCTGGGCTTCCCGGGCCTGCCGTCGCCCGAAGCGCTTGAGGCACTGGGCGTGCGCCGCCTGTCCGCAGGTTCGGGCATCGCCGAATTCCTCTACGGTGCCATGGCCGGCATTGCCAAAAGCTTTCTGCAAACCGGCAAGTTCGATACCCACGACCTGAAGGCCTTCACCTATGGCGAAATTAACGCCCTGTTGAAACCGTCCGGGAAACCCTGAGCCCATGTCTGACGGCTATCAGGCGGCCAGTGAGTTCCTGGCCGCCATCGATGACGACTGGCGCCGCCACATCGACGCCATCGGCCCGTGCCTGCACCAGCCGCATGCGGCGCGTGATCCGTATGAGTCGCTGGTGCGGGCGATTGCCTACCAGCAACTGCATGCCAAGGCCGGCGATGCGATTGTCGGCCGGCTGCTGGCGCTGTTCGGTTCGGGCTCGTTCCCCAGGCCTGAACAGATCGTCGCGACAGATTTCGACAGGTTGCGCAGTTGCGGGTTTTCCGCGAGCAAGATCGCGACCATTCAGGGCATCGCCCAGGCATCGCTGGACGGCGTGGTGCCGGATTACGCCACGGCGCTGGCCATGGACGATGAAGCGCTGATCGAACGCCTGATCACGTTGCGCGGCGTGGGCCGCTGGACCGTGGAGATGCTGCTGATCTACAGCCTGGAGCGGCCGGACATCCTGCCGGCCGATGACTTTGGCGTGCGCGAGGGCTACAAGCGACTCAAGGGCCTGGAGGTGCAGCCGACGCGCAAGCAGATGATCGAGATCGGGTTGGGGTGGAGCCCTTACCGGACGGTGGCCTCCTGGTATTTATGGCGGGTGCCCGGGCGGTAGACCGCGTAATCGTTCTTCGCGAGCAAGCCCGCTCCCACAGGGTTCGCCTGATCCTTGTGGGAGCGGGCTTGCTCGCGAAGACGTCAGTCCAGTCAACACAACATCAACGACCTGTCACAACCCCGACTTCAACCGGCTGAACGCCCGGACCAACGCCCGGTTGAACGCCTTGCCATTGTCATTCTTGCTGTACAGCGAAGCCCTGACCGCCGCCGGCGGATATGTCCCCGGATCATTGCGGATCGCCGGGTCGATCAAGCCGTCCGCCGCCGTGATCGCATTGGCGTAGTGGATGGTGTCGGTGATCGGCGCCATCACCTCCGGGGTCATCAGATAGTCCATCAGCGCAAGACCGGCCTTTGGATGCGGCGCATCCTTGGGAATGACCATGGCATCGAACCAGATCAAGGTACCCTCCTTCGGAATGCGGTACGTCAGCGAGTACGGTTTGCCCGCTGCCTGGGCCTGGCCCGCCGCGATACCCACGTTACCGTTCCACGACATCGCCACGCAGGTGTTGCCGTTGGCCAGGTCGCTGATGTTCAGGTCGTTGTCGAAGTAACGAATGTACGGCCGAATCTTCGCCAGTTGTTGCTCGGCCAGTTTCAGGTCGTCGAGATTCTGGCGGTTGATGTCCAGCCCCATGTATTTCATGACCGCCGCAAACACTTCGTTGGGATCGTTGAGCAGGCTGACCCCGCAATCGGCGAATTTCGCGACTACGGCCGGATCGAACAACATCGCCCAACTGTCTGTCGGCGCGTCGGGCAGGCGCTGTTTCACGGCCTCTTGCTGATACCCCACGCCCGTGGTGCCCCAGGCGTAGATCCCGGCATAGCGGTTGCCCGGATCGAACACCGCCATGTGCTGGCGGAACTCCTCGCCGACGCCGGCGAAATGCGGCAGTTGCTGTTTGTCCACCGTCTGTACCGCACCACTCTCGATGGCCCGGGACAGATGCTGTCCCGCCGTCAGCACCAGGTCGTAGCCACTGCGGCCGGTGAGCAGCTTGGTCTCGACGGTTTCCAGGGAATCGAAGTGGTCGGCCACCACATGGATACCGGTTTTTTCCTCGAAATTCTTCAAGGTGTCCGGGGCCAGGTACTCGCCCCAGATGTACAGGTTAACCACCGGTGTGGCAGTGTCGGCGGCCTGCACACACAGGGGTGCAAGCACCAGCAGTATTGCTTGAGTCAGTTTGTGCAGGCCCACGGTCACGCTCCCTTTTTGCTTGCGGTCGTGGCGGCGTACTGCGGCATGGTGATGCACGCGACGTTGCCGCCACCGAGAAGGATTTCCCGGGAGTTTTCTATACCGACGATGCTGTGTTGCGGGAACAGCTCGGCCAGGGTCGCCAGCGCCACGTTGTCGTTGCGATCACCAAACAGCGGCACCACGATGGAACGGTTGCCGGCGTAGTAGTTGATGTACGACGCGCAGATTTTCGTCCCGGCCTGGCGGGTATGGGTACTGTCCTGTTGGTCCAGCCCCTCGGCCTCTTCGGCCGTCCACTCCAGCACATCCGGCTGCGGCAGCTTGTGCACGATCAACTCGCGGCCGCGACTGTCGCGGGTGCTGCGCAGGATGTCGTAGGCCTCCTGATAGATTTCCCACTGCGGGTCGTCGCGGTTGTCGGTCCATTGCAACACCACTTCACCAGGGCGCACGAAGCACGCGAGGTCGTCGACATGGCCATCGGTTTCGTCGAACTTGCAGCCCCGCGGAAGCCAGATGACCTGTTCGGCGCCGAGGTAATCGGTCAGACGACGGGTCACTTCATCCTTGCCCAGATGCTGGTTGCGGTTGCGATTGAGCAAGCACTGCTCGGTGGTGAGGATGCTGCCCTGGCCGTCGCTCTGGATGCCTCCCAGTTCGGCAATCAACGGCGCGCGATAGCGGTCGAAGCGTTCGATTTCGAGGATCTTGCTGGCGATCTGGTCGTCCTTGTCCCACGGGTAGTACAGGCCGCCGTCGAGCCCGCCGTAGGCATTGAATTCGAAGTCGACGCCGCGCACTTCGCCGCTCTGGTCATTGACCACAAAGCACGGGCCGCTGTCGCGGAACCAGGTGTCATTGCAGGTCATTTCCACCACACGCACCTGCGGCGGCAACTGGCGGCGCGCGGTGGCGAACTGTGCCGCCGAGGCGCACACGGTGACCGGCTCGCTCATGGAAATGGCGGTGACGATCTGCACCCACACTTTCTGCGCCGGCTTGGCACCGTTGCGCCAGACGTCGGTGCGCTCCGGCCAGCCGAGCCAGCAACCGGACTTGGCTTCGAATTCGCCGGGCAGACGGAAACCGTCCTGTTTGGGAGTGGTGTCGAGCAAACGTGCCATGGTCAAACCTCTTCAGCGGGGATTGGAATGACCACAGGCTAAGGGCGTTGGCGACAGGCTCGCCAACGATGATTATTTCGGAATAGTTGAATTCAACTCATCAGTCGAGCCACTGATCGTTGAACCATTCCAGCATCTGCGCCACCGCCGGACGCTCCAGCCGCACCCGCTCGCACACCAGCGCGTATTGGCCCAGGGCGGTCATGCTCGACGTGAACGGCCGCACCAGCCGACCGCTGAGCAAGTCTTCCTGGGCTGTCAGGTTGTCGCCCATGGCCACGCCCTGCCCTTGAGCGGCGGCTTCCAGCGCCAACCCGGCATGGGCGAAATACAACTGGCGGTCCGGGCGCTGGTCGCCGGCATGGCTGGTGAGCCAGGCGGTCCAGGTCTTGCCGTCCTGGTCGTCGTGCAGCAGGCAATGGCGGGCCAGGTCCTTCGGGGCTTTCAGGGTGCCCTGGTTGAACAGGCCGGGGCTGCACACCGGGAAGAACTGCAACGCCGGCAGCGGCCGGACGAAATACGCGGAGCTGTCCACCGGGCCGGTGCCGTAGGTGATCGCCAGGTCAATGTCTTCCCCGGGCGCCGTGGCGTCGATCGGTTGTTCGTACAGATGCAGGGTGATGTGCGGATAGCGTGCGTAGAAATCCGAGAGACGACTCATCAGCCACTTTTGCGCCAGCTCGGCGGTGACCGCCAGGCGTAATACCGCGAGGGATGAAGGATCGCGCAGTTCATCGCAGGCATCGCCAATCAATTCGAAGGCCTGTTGCAGGCTTTGCATCAGGCGCCCGGCGGCCAGGGTCGGGCGAATCTGCCGGCCTTCGCGCACGAACAGCGACACGCCGAGCTGCTCTTCGAGCTGGCGAATCTGGTGGCTGACCGCGCTGTCGGTCACGCACAGCTCCGCTGCCGCCCGACCGAAATGGGCGTGGCGGGCGGCGCATTCGAAGGTTCTGAGGGCTGCCAGGGAGGGTAGTCGTCGCATGGGTTTCAAATCCCGGTTTCGAGGCGCTCATGCTGACCGGGCCGTTAGTGTGCGTCCAGTGGCACCGCGTTATCGTTCATCGCTGGCAAGCCGGCTCCCACAAGGATTGCAGGCGAACAGAAAACTTGTGCCCGGCACATCACCTGTGGGAGCTGGCTTGCCAGCGATGGCGTCGGCACTGCTGATCCCTGTCTTCTAGGCTGATCTGTATCACTTGAGCCACCGGAGACCCGCCGGAACACACGCACCTGATGCTCGGCTCAAAAGCACCGTGGGTGGAGGTTCAGGCGCAATCCGGGGATCAACAGTTCGATCTGTACCCCGAAGAGTCCATTGCGCAATGGCATGAACGCCTGGGTTTGAGTCGCCAGGTTCTGCGCGACACTGTCTTGAGCGCTACCGGAAGCTCACGCCGCGGCCGGTACGCCGCTATGGAAGCGGAATTCCACATCCGGGGACTCGATCAGTTCCTGCTCGGCGGCACGGACCTTGTCGATCACCTGGGCAATGTCCTTGGCGTCCCCGTACTGGTAGGCCAGTTTCAGGTACCCCTGGAAATGCCGGGCCTCGCTCTTGAGCAGGCCGAAATAGAACTTGCCCAGTTCTTCGTCCAGGTGCGGCACCAGCGCTTCGAAACGCTCGCAACTGCGGGCCTCGATGAATGCCCCCACCACCAACGTGTCCACCAGTTTCACCGGCTCGTGGCTGCGTACCACCTTGCGCAGCCCCGACGCATAGCGCCCGGCAGACAGCTGGCGCAGCGCGATCTTGCGGCGTTTCATCAGGCGCATGACCTGTTCGTGGTGCACCAGCTCTTCCCGGGCCAGGCGCGACATCATGTTGATCAGGTCGACGTGGGAGTGATACTTGGCGATCAGGCTGAGCGCCGTGCTGGCGGCCTTGAATTCGCAGTTCTTGTGGTCGATCAGCAGGGTTTCCTGATCGGCCAGCGCGGCTTGAACCCAGCCGTCGGGGGTGCGGCAGCCAAGGAACTCGTGAATTTCGGGAAGGATCATGGGGCTCACGGAAAAATAGGTTCAAACGAAGGGCGCCGATTATACCGGCCTGCCCGCAGACCACCAGTCGCCAACCGTTGATATGCATCAAGTCCCCGAATCGCAGGCAGCAACTATAGTTGTGCAACGCCGTGCTTTTTCATTTCAGGAGATCCCGATCATGCAAGCCGTACGCAGCATTCTGGTGGTCATCGACCCCGAACACTCCGAAAGCCTGGCGCTCAAACGGGCCAAATTGATTGCAGGCGTAACCCAGGCGCATCTGCACCTGCTGGTGTGCGACCCCAAGCATGATCACAGCGCGATGTTGGGTGTGCTCAAGGCCGCTTTGCTGGCAGACGGTTATAACGTCACCACTGAACAGGCCTGGAATCACAGCCTGCATCAAACCATCATCGAAGTGCAGCAAGCCGAAGGCTGCGGACTGGTGGTCAAGCAGCACTTTCCCGACAGCGCACTGAAAAAGGCCCTGCTGACACCCGAGGACTGGAAACTGCTGCGCCAATGCCCTTCCCCGGTACTGCTGGTGAAAACCGCCGGTTCATGGAAAGACAAAGTGATCCTGGCGGCGATCGACGTGGGCAATTCCGACGGCGAACATCGCCATCTGCACGACACCATCATTGATCATGGCTATGACATCGCAACCCTGGCCAAGGCCCACTTGCACGTGATCAGCGCCCATCCGTCGCCGATGCTGTCGTCGGCCGACCCGACGTTTCAACTCAGTGAAACCATCCAGGCGCGCTACCGCGAGCAATGCAAGTCGTTCCAGGCCGAATTCGACATCGACGATGAGCACCTGCACATCGAGGAAGGCCCGGCGGATGTGCTGATTCCGTTCATGGTGCACAAGCTGCAGGCGGCGGTGACGGTGATCGGCACCGTGGCCCGCAGCGGTTTGTCCGGGACCCTGATCGGCAATACCGCGGAAGTGGTGCTGGATGCGGTCGAGAGCGATGTGCTGGTGCTCAAGCCGCAGGAGATCGAGGACCATCTGGAGGAGATTGCCAGCAAGCATTGAGTTCGTAGCGCCTGTCAGNTTGCTCGGAGGGCCAGTATTCGGCCCGGGCCGTGACGCTGAGCAACAGCAGGAAAATGAGGGACAAGCCTTTTGGCATGGCGAGGGCTCGGAGATTGAACTGGCTGAGCCTAGTCGAGGTTGATGACAGTTCCTGGATTTGTGTTGCTGTTGAGGCCGTCTTCGCGAGCAGGCTCGCTCCCACAAGGGAATGCATTTCAACTGTGGGAGCGAGCCTGCTCGCGAAGCTTTGAAAACTACCCGCCAAACGCATCCTTGAGGAACCCCGGCGCAATGTAGCGCTGGTAATGGGCCTCGGAGAGCAGGAAAAATTCCCGATCAATGGCATCGCGCAATTCCGGCAGGTTCCAGTCGCGAAACTCCGGCAGCAATACCATGCCGTAGGCTTCCAGGTTGTTGATCACCCGTGCGCCCCGCGCGATCAACTGGTAGGCCCAGCAGTATTCCGACTGATGGGGCACGAAGCGGATCTTGCGCTGCTCCAGTTGCTTCCTGAGCACAGCCGGGTCGAAAATTTCCACCTTGGCGGCCATCACCTGCGACAGCAACTGCTCAAGACGCAGCCATACCGCGCGCTTCTCTTCCTCGTTGTAACCGTTCCAGTGGATCACTTCGTGGTGGAATCGCTTGCAGCCACGGCACACCAGGTCACCGTAAACAGTGGAGCAGAGGCCGACGCAGGGTGTCTTGATGGTCTGATTGGGCATAGATAGGCAAAACGCGAAAAAGCAGGACAAGCGGTCATGTTAGCCCTTTGTCCGCCATTGATCACCCCTCAAAGTTCAGGGCCCGGGGTGATTCGGGGTTTGCCGGCCGCCTCCACCAAAGTCCAATAAAACCTGACTTACCTTTAATTTTTTTTTGCCGTAGAATCAGCCTGCCTTTTTAGGCGCCAATGTCCGTTAGAAGCTGTTTTCAAAGCGTCACGAGCACAGTCGTTCCTTCAGAGCGGTGTTGGCGAAGGGTTTTTCCAGCGGGGAAAAATCCGGCGCCAACCCTCATCAGCTCCCGTTCTGCAGGCGTAAAACTTTGAAAGCAGCTTCTGTAAGGAATTGTCGGTAATTCTGGCTAAGTGGCTCACAACGCCATGCAGCGCATGAGTACGGCAATTTCGGGATGAGCGTCCCGGACACCCATTTGGGACCACTGATGAGGGTAATAACTGTGCTTGAAGCCTACCGCAAACATATCGAAGAGCGCGCAGCACTGGGTATCGTTCCCCAGCCGCTAAACGCCGAACAAACTGCAGGCCTGGTCGAGCTGCTGAAAAATCCCCCGGCTGGCGAAGAAGCATTCCTCGTTGACCTGATCACCAATCGCGTTCCGCCAGGCGTGGACGAAGCAGCCTATGTCAAGGCCGGCTTCCTGTCCGCCATCGCCAAAGGCGAAGCCAAATCCCCCCTGATCGACAAGAAGCGCGCTGTTGAACTGCTCGGCACCATGCAGGGCGGCTACAACATCGTGACTCTGGTAAACCTGCTGGACGACGCCGAACTGGCACCAGTAGCTGCCGAAGAACTCAAGCACACCCTGCTGATGTTCGATGCCTTCCACGACGTCGCTGAAAAAGCCAAGAAAGGTAATGTTCACGCCAAGGGCGTGCTGCAATCCTGGGCTGACGGCGAGTGGTTCGTGAAGCGCCCGACCCTGGCCGACAAGATCAGCCTGCGCGTGTTCAAGGTCACCGGCGAAACCAACACCGACGACCTGTCCCCTGCTCCAGATGCCTGGTCCCGTCCGGACATCCCGCTGCACGCCCTGGCCATGCTGAAAATGGCTCGCGACGGCATCGTTCCGGACGAGCAAGGCGTCACCGGTCCGATGAAGCAGATCGAAGAAATGCGCAATGCCGGCTTCCCGATCGCCTACGTCGGCGACGTGGTCGGTACCGGTTCCTCGCGTAAATCGGCAACCAACTCGGTACTGTGGTTCTTCGGCGACGACGTTCCTTACGTGCCGAACAAGCGTGCCGGCGGTTTCTGCTTCGGCAGCAAGATCGCCCCGATCTTCTACAACACCATGGAAGATGCTGGCGCACTGCCAATCGAATTCGACGTATCCAACATGCACATGGGCGACGTGATCGACCTGTACCCGCATGCTGGCAAAGTCTGCAAGCACGGCACCGACGAAGTCCTGACCACCTTCGAAATGAAGACCCCGGTCCTGCTCGACGAAGTTCGCGCTGGCGGCCGTATTCCGCTGATCATCGGCCGTGGCCTGACCGAGAAGGCTCGCGCCGAACTGGGCCTGCCACCTTCGACCCTGTTCAAGAAGCCTGAAGCACCGGCTGAAAGCACCAAGGGTTTCACCCTGGCGCAGAAAATGGTCGGCAAGGCTTGCGGCGTGACCGGCGTTCGTCCGGGCACCTACTGCGAACCGAAGATGACCACCGTGGGTTCCCAGGACACCACCGGTCCAATGACCCGTGACGAACTCAAAGACCTGGCGTGCCTGGGCTTCTCGACCGACCTGGTGATGCAGTCCTTCTGCCACACCGCGGCTTATCCAAAGCCGATCGACGTGACCACCCACCACACCCTGCCTGACTTCATCATGACCCGCGGCGGCGTTTCCCTGCGTCCGGGCGACGGCATCATCCACTCGTGGCTGAACCGCATGCTGCTGCCGGACACCGTCGGTACCGGTGGTGACTCCCACACCCGTTTCCCGATCGGCATCTCGTTCCCGGCCGGTTCCGGCCTGGTCGCGTTCGCCGCTGCCACCGGCGTCATGCCGCTGGACATGCCTGAGTCGATCCTGGTTCGCTTCAAAGGCGAACTGCAGCCAGGCGTCACCCTGCGTGACCTGGTTCACGCCATTCCTTACTACGCGATCCAGAAAGGCCTGTTGACCGTAGAGAAGAAAGGCAAGAAGAACGCCTTCTCCGGTCGCATCCTGGAGATCGAAGGTCTGCCTAAACTGACCGTAGAGCAAGCGTTCGAACTGTCCGACGCCTCGGCCGAACGTTCGGCTGCCGGTTGCACCATCCAGCTGTCCAAAGAGTCGATTGCCGAGTACCTGCAATCGAACATCACCCTGCTGCGCTGGATGATCGGCGAAGGCTACGGCGATGCTCGTACCCTGGAACGTCGCGCCCAAGCGATGGAAGCCTGGCTGGCCAACCCTGAGCTGCTGGAAGCCGACAAGGACGCCGAATACGCCGAAGTCATCGAGATCGACCTGGCCGACATCAAGGAGCCTGTGCTCTGCGCGCCGAACGACCCGGACGACGCTCGCCTGCTCTCCAGCGTTGCTGGCGAGAAGATCGACGAAGTGTTCATCGGTTCGTGCATGACCAACATCGGTCACTTCCGCGCTGCCGGCAAGTTGCTGGAACAGGTCAAGGGTCAGCTGCCAACCCGTCTGTGGCTGTCGCCACCGACCAAGATGGACGCTCACCAGCTGACCGAAGAAGGCTACTACGGCATCTACGGCAAGGCCGGCGCTCGCATGGAAATGCCAGGCTGCTCGCTGTGCATGGGTAACCAGGCACGTGTAGAAGCCAACTCCACCGTGGTGTCGACTTCGACCCGTAACTTCCCGAACCGTCTGGGTGACGGCGCGAACGTCTACCTGGCTTCGGCCGAGCTGGCGTCCGTAGCCTCCATCCTGGGTCGCCTGCCGACCGTCGAGGAGTACATGGAGTACGCTGGCAAGATCGACAGCATGGCGGCCGATGTCTACCGCTACCTGTCCTTCGACCAGATCGCCGAGTTCCGTGAAGCTGCTGCGAACGCCAACATCCCGGTCGTTCAAGCCTAACGTTGCAACGCAATGAAAAACGCCGCCCATCGTGAGATGAGCGGCGTTTTTTTATGCCCACGATGGACCACTNCCCCCCCCCCCCCCCCCCCCCCCCCCCCCCCCCCCCCCCCCCCCCCCCCCCCCCCCCCCCCCCCCCCCCCCCCCCCCCCCCCCCCCCCCCCCCCCCCCCCCCCCCCCCCCCCCCCCCCCCCCCCCCCCCCCCCCCCCCCCCCCCCCCCCCCCCCCCCCCCCCCCCCCCCCCCCCCCCCCCCCCCCCCCCCCCCCCCCCCCCCCCCCCCCCCCCCCCCCCCCCCCCCCCCCCCCCCCCCCCCCCCCCCCCCCCCCCCCCCCCCCCCCCCCCCCCCCCCCCCCCCCCCCACAGGGGGGTCATGCATTCAACTGGAGGGCCTGCTGCACCGCCCCATCCACACTCAAACCACTCAGAATCACACCGCTGGATTGCACCTGCGCCAACGCCGTTTGCGCGTCGTCCTTCAGACGCGCCAGAATCAGGCGCTTGCCCTCCTGGTGCACCCGCACGAAAAACGCCTGCAACGCCTCGATGCTGGTGCCATCCAGGTCAGGGGATTCCTCAAGACTGAGAATCACTGAATGAACAGGCTCCTCTGAGTGCCGGACCAGCCGCAAGGCGCCGCCAAGAATCCGCTCGACGTTGGCAAAGAACAACGCCTCCCCCGGCCGGACAATCAATACGCCTGGCACGGTTTGCGCCGCCGGATGGCGTTGCAGGTCGACAAAGTCGTGACCGCCATCGATGCGCCCCAGAATCTGGATATCCGCCGCCGACATCTGCTTGAGCATCAGCAACACACTGATCGCCACCGCCACCAGCAAGCCGTCCAGCACCCCCAGCACCAACACCGCACCCACGGCGCAGACCAGCAGCAAACGGTCACGGCGCCAGATGAAATACCGCCCCAGCGGCTGCAGGCTCAAGCCACGCCCCAGGGCATGGATGACGATGGCGGCGAGAATCGGCTCCGGGGTCAGGGCGATGTAAGGCAGCACTGTCAGGACAATGACCAGCACCACCAGCGCCGCCACGATACCGGCCAGGCGCGAAGTGGCACCTGCCGCCTCATTGGCCGACGTGGCCGAATACCCCGCGCCGGCCGGCATGCCGTGGAACAGGCCGGACAACAGATTGCCAGCCCCCAGCGCCAGCAGGTCGCGGTTGGAAGTGACACGATCGCCATGCTTGAGCGCATAGGCACTGATCGAGCCATAGGACTCCGCATACAGGATCATCACCATGGCGAACGCCAATTCACCCAGGCGCAGCCAGTCGGCAAACGGCAGTACCGGCAGTTTCGGCACCTCCAGACTCAGGTCAATCACGCCGATCAGCTTCACGCCATAAGCCGGCAGGTCCAGCCACTGCCCCGCCGCAATGCCAATGACCACTACCAGCAAACCACCTGGCAGGTGTCGAAACCGTGCGAACAGCCATAACAACGTCAACGCCACCGCGCCGACGCCAGCCGCCGCCCAGTTCCAGTGCGGCAACTGTTCCAGCAGTTGCGGCAGAAAGCGCACCAGGTTGGCATCGGTCAAATGCACACCGACCACGCTGGCGACCTGCTTGAGTATGATGGTCAGCGCCAGGCCAAAGGCAAAACCGCGCAGCACCGGCTTGGCGATGAACGACGTCACGCTGCCGAGCTTGAACAGCCCGGCCAGCAGGAAAAACGCCCCGGTCACCAGCACCAGGCCGAAGGCCAGGGTCGAGCGCAGTTGCGGGTCGCCATTGGCCAGGGTGGCGGTCGCGGCGGCCAGCACGGCGGCGGAAGATGAGGTAGCCGAGACAATGGCGAAACGGCTGGTGCCGAACAGGCCATAACACAGCAATCCGGCAAACAAGGCGATCACCCCGGCCTGGGGCGCCAGTGCGGCGATGCCCGAATAAGCGACCGCCTCGGGCAGCAACAGGCCGGCAATCGACAAACCGGCGAGCAGGTCCTGCCAGCGATTGGACGGCTCAACGGGGTTGGGCGGTAAGGCGCTCGACAATCCGGTGTCTCCAGGCGAAAAAAACCGCTGCGCGTGTGATACGCACAGCCGCCACTGTAGCTCAAAAGCAAAAGATCGCCGCCTGTGGCGAAGCTGAAGTGAACGCGTTCCCCCTGTAGGAGCGAGCCTGCTCGCGATGGTCGTCAACGATGACGCTGGTCACCTGACACCCCTCGCGAGCAAGCTCGCTCCTACAGGCTTCTCCAAGTAACCCGCTGTCAGGGCGGAACCAATAGTGGCCATTACCACAACAATGGATATGTCCACCCTCCAAAAAAAACGGCCAACCCGAAACCCGGATCAGCCGTCATTCACTCACCCCATCAAACAGCAATCACGCACTCAGCGAATAAACCAACGCCGAAATCGCCACCAGCCCCACCGCCGTCACGAAGACATTGGACGCCTGACCACGATAACGCGCCATCGCCGGCACCTTGCGGATGGCGTACATCGGCATCAGGAACAGGATCGCCGCAATCACCGGACCACCCAGGGTCTCGATCATGCCGAGGATGCTCGGGTTCAACGTAGCGACGATCCAGCACACCACCAGCATGAACGCAGCGGTCATACGGTCCAGGGTCTTGGCGGACGGACGCTTGCCGCTCTTGACGATCAAGCCTTTGAGGCCTTCGCTGGCACCGATGTAGTGCCCCAGGAACGACTTGGAAATGGCCACGAAGGCAATCAACGGCGCCGCAAAGGCGATGGTTGGATTACTGAAGTGGTTGGCCAGGTACGACAGGATCGACAGGTTCTGCGCCTTGGCTTCCGCCAGTTGCGCTGGCGACAGGGTCAGCACGCAACTGAAGACGAAGAACAGCACCATCACCACCATCAGCAGGTGGGCGCGGGACAGGATCTGCGAGCTGCGCTCCTCGGCGTGCTCCCCGTAGCGACGCTTCTGGTCCACGGCGAACGCCGAAATGATCGGCGAATGGTTGAACGAGAACACCATCACCGGAATCGCCAGCCACAAGGTGTGCAGCAACGCCGAAGGCGCCGGCACATCGCTGGCGGTGGCCAGGATGCCGCCATTCCAGTGGGGAATCAGGTACACCGCCAAAAACAGCAGGGCGACGATGAACGGGTAGACCATCAGGCTCATGGCCTTGACGATCAGCTGCTCACCGCAACGCACCACCGCCAGCAGGCCGAGGATCAGCACCAGCGACAGCACGGCGCGCGGTGGCGGCATGATATGCAGTTGATGCTCGAGGAAGCTGCCCACGGTGTTGGTCAGGGCCACGCTGTAGATCAGCAGGATCGGGAAAATCGCGAAAAAGTACAGCAAGGTGATCAGCGCGCCGGCCTTGATGCCGAAATGCTCCTCCACCACCTCGGTGATGTCGGCGCCTTCGCGCCCGGACAGCACAAAACGAGTTAGCCCGCGGTGTGCGTAGAAGGTCATCGGGAACGCCAGCAACGCCAGGACCAGCAGCGGCCAGAATCCGCCCAGACCCGCGTTGATCGGTAAAAACAGGGTACCCGCACCAATCGCCGTGCCAAACAGGCCCAGCATCCAGGTGGTGTCTTGGCGATTCCAGCTCGAAAGCGTCGCGGGTGTTGCTGCTACATAGCGTTTGTTGACGCTATTGGCCTGATCATTCATCCGGTGGGATCTCCACATTCCGGTCACTTGCCACCCGGCCAGGACGCGTCGGAATACCCGACAGGCAGCGCCCGGCCGAAACAGGGGCGGCATTCTGGGGGATTAGTGAGCAGAAGCAAAGACTTAGGTGAGGGACGGTGGTACCAATTGAGCGAGAGTGAGCGACACATAACCTGTGGGAGCGGGCTTGCCCGCGAAAGCGGTGTGTCAGTCACATCCATGATGAATGTGCCGCCGCCTTCGCGGGCAAGCCCGCTCCCACAGGTTTCTACGTTACTTTCAGGATCTTCATCGGCATTTCATCAGCAAGTACCAATCCTTACTTGATAAAGGTTAAACGTCATGTATTTTTAACTGACCTGTATCTTTCCGGAGTCTTCCCATGCCACTGGTTCGCGTCGACATCAAAAAACATCAGGACCCCACCCACGCCAAGCGCATCGGCCAATTGATCTATGCCGCCATGCGCCAGACCATTGGCGTACCGGAACACGACAACTTCCAGATCCTGGCCGAACACGACGAACAGCATTTCATCTTTGATCCCGAGTATCTGGGCATCAATCGCACCGATAACCTGGTCGTCATCCAGATCACCCTCAATGAAGGGCGAACCCTGGAGCAGAAAAAACTCCTCTACAAGACCATCGCCGAAAGCCTTCATGCAGAGCTGGCCGTGCGCCTGGAGGACGTTTTCATCAATCTGGTGGAAGTGAAAAAAGAGAACTGGTCGTTCGGCAACGGGATTGCCCAATACGCCCTCTGATGTTCAACCTGTAGACCCGAGAGTGACCCATGCCCCGAGTTTCCCGCAAACAAGCCGACCTCAACCGCGAGATCATCGTCGAAGCCGCCACACGGTTGTTTCGCGAACGCGGATTGCACGGGATCAGTGTGGTCGATGTGATGGCCGCCGCGGGCCTGACCCACGGCGGCTTCTACGGGCACTTCGAATCCAGGGAAGCCCTGGCGCAAGAGGCCAGTGGCCGGGCTTTCAAGCAAGCCGCACAACGCTGGCAAGCGCGAGTGGCCGAGCATGACAGCAAGGACGCTGCCCGCCGCGCCGTGGTCGAACCGTACCTGTCCAACGAAAGCAGGGACAATCCGGGTGACAGCTGCCCGGTGGTGGCCTTTGCCGGGGACATGTGCCATGAGGCCGCCGAGAGCGGATTGCGCCAAACCTATTTGCAGGGCCTGAACAACCTGCTCGATGCCTACGGCTCGCTACTGGACGCAGAAGACAAGGCCGGTAAACGGCAGCAGGCACTGATGCAGTATTCGCTGATGTTTGGCGCACTGATGCTGTCCCGGGCCACCCGCGGCGACCCGCTGTCGGATGAAATTCTCGAGGCTGCCCGGGCCGTACTCACGCCGTCGAAGTAAAGTGAACTCGACCCACGCAATACTTCGCCAGCCCCTACACCGAGCGCGACGGCGAGCACACCGCGCTGCCCGCCATCGCTCAGGAACTGGCGCACGCGGCGATCACTGGTGGTTGCCAAGCGATCCTTGAATCAGCAATCTCAAGCGAAGTACGAGCCGTTTTTTCGATGCCCACAGGGAGCCAAGCATGCCTGTAACCGTTCTGGTACTGGTTGAAACCATCAATGATTACCTGCCTATCCTCGAACATCAGGGCTTCCACCTGATTCTGGCCCCGACGCCCGCCGAGCGCGCCGAAGCCATCGCCCGGCACGCCGGGCAGATCGACGCCGTCCTCACCCGTGGCCCATTGGGCCTGTATGCCGATGAAATCGCCGCGCTGCCCAACCTCAAGATCATCTGCGTGATCGGCGCCGGCTATGAACACGTCGACCTGCAGGCCGCCGCCGACCGGGGCATCACCGTCACCAATGGCGCCGGGGTCAACGCCTCGTCCGTCGCCGACCATGCCATGGCGCTGCTGCTGTCGCTGGTACGCGACGTGCCGCGCTGCGATGCCGCCGTACGGCGCGGCGAGTGGCCGAAGATCATGCGCCCTTCCCTCGCCGGCAAGCGCCTGGGCATCCTTGGCCTCGGCGCGGTCGGCATGGCCATCGCCAAACGCGCCGGTGCCGGTTTCGACATGAGCATCAGCTACCACAACCGCCAGCATCGCAGCGATGTGCCCTACACGTTCTGCTCGACCCCGACCGAACTGGCACGCGCCTCGGACTTCCTGATCGTCGCCACGCCCGGCGGCCTGGGCACCAAGCACCTGGTCAATCGCCAGGTGCTCGACGCGTTGGGTCCCAATGGGTTTATCGTCAACATCGCCCGAGCCAGCGTGATTGTCACCGCCGACCTGATCACCGCCCTGGAGCAACGCCGGATCGCTGGTGCCGCACTGGATGTGTTCGATGCCGAACCGAAGGTGCCGGATGTGCTCAAGACCCTGAGCAACGTGATCCTCACGCCCCATGTCGCCGGGTTGTCCCCGGAAGCCACCCAGGGCACCGTCGAACTGGTGGGCAAGAACCTCGTGGCGTTTTTCTCCCGGCAACCGGTGCTGACGCCGATTGCCTTGCCCATGCCGACCACGCCTTACTCGGTCACCGATTAAAGGACGCCCAACAGGGTCCAGAGTCGACGGGATTCGGCATCGGCCGAGATCAGTTCACCCAACAGTTCACTCAGCGGCTTGTTGCCCCACTCCACCCCTCTGCGAATCAAATAAGGGACAGGGCTGTGGGGCTCGGTACGCGTCAGGTACTCGGCAATCAACAGCAATTGCCGATAGGCCTCGTCGCGACTCGCCGGCTCGCGAAACACCTGGGGCGCGGATGGCATTGGTGCCAGCTCGGCCGACCCTGGCACCTGCGCGGCTGGCGGCTCGACCGCCCCCCCGGTCAACGGTCGTGGCTGCATGGCGATGAACTCCTGAACCAGTGTCAACAACGCTTCGATCACATCCTGCAGCCCCTTGAAGCCCGGTGACTGGGCGCCGAGGTAAGCATCACTCCAGGCTTCCAGCCGTTGCAGATGTTGCAGGCTCGCCATCAGGTTCTCCTGACGGTGCAGCCAGTGGGACAGAGGCGTGGTGCGGATCAGCTCGGTGAGTTTTTTCTGTTCGCCCCGTGCTGTTTCCGCCGCAGTTTTTGCCGCTTTGCTTTCGTTGACCAGTACCTGTTGCAGCTGTAATCGCCGCCACGCATCCAGACAGTAACCTTCGAATTCACCGTGACGCGGATCGAGCAACGGCACCCGCGTCAACAACACTTCGCTGTAGCGCCGCACCAGCCATTCCAGGGGAATGACCCGCCATGACTGGTCACCGTCTTCGGCCCGGGGATGAAGCTGCTCGGGGTAGCGCTCGCATAAGCCCGCGACCAGTGCGAGGCTGCCCGGCAACCCGTCCAGGCCGTCCTGATGCAACCAGGCTTCACCGAGCCAGGCGCACACCATCAGGTCTTTGCTGCGCTCAAGCAGCACAGTGGTGGCCAGCTTTTCCAGTTCGGGCCATTGCGCCCGCTTGATCGAAGACTGCCAGACCCCCGTCGGCAAGCTGGTGTCGTCCTCCCGGCGCAGTTCACGCGCCTGGTCAAACTCACGCTCGTAACGCAAATCCTCGCCGCAGGGCGCCTGTTCGCTGATCGGTTCGAGCAATCGGGCAATCAGCTCCGGCAACGGTGGTGAAGTCAGGTTCACAAGCCCTCCTCCTGAGTCATGACTGTCGCAGACGCGGTCGTTCTGGTTTGCATGAACGGTGAACGCGGGGCCCGGGTGGGCAGCGGCGCAATGGATAACGGCAATTTCGAGCCCTGGCTCATTAACGACAGGCGCACAAACATCTGTGTCTGCCCGGTCGCGCTGGTCTGTGCAGTCACCGGCAAGCGCAATGTCAGCGGAAAATCAGTGAAGTCCATGTTCGGCTGACGCTGCACCGACTGATGCGAGCGGATCAGGCGCAGCAACGACCACGGGCCGCTGTACTCCCAACCGGCTTCGAAGTCACGCACCATCAGGTTGGGCTGCAACGGATCATTGGCCGGGCGTTGCGAGCCGTTTCTGGCCCAGCGCAAAGTCAACCGGACGGGTTGGCCGACCATCCAGCGCAGATTCGGCTGCGGCTCGCCGGGGTAACTGATTTGTTGATTGCCGGCATTCAAACCCCAGGCGATCACTTGATCGGCGCCGCGCTCCTCCTCGCGATCGGTGCGCCAACGCACGTCCATTTCAACACCGAGGATGCCGCTCTTGTCCCGCACAAACAGCGGACCAAGCCAGGTGCTGGCCAGCTTCAAACGGTTGAGGAAATCCTCGGCAGCCAGACGCTCCGGCGTTTGGCTCTGCTGCAACCCGGCCTGCGCCACGGGCAGTCGTTTGTCGATCAGATCGAGGAAGTGCTGGACCCGGGCCGGATCGGCGTCGGTCGCCTGCACGCCATTGGCAAACGGGAAGCGCTCGGCCAGGTATTGATTGAAATAGCCGGCCAGGTCGTCCCATGCCGCCGCTGCCTGTTGCTGCTGCAAGAACTGACAGCGTTGCATCGCGCTCTGTTGCAGATCCAGGGCCCGCAGGGCCAAGGTCCCGCGCCCGCCCGACAAGCTGGCTGTCTGCAAAATCTGGCCGCAGGATGTGGCATCCATTTCAATGAAATCGCGGCTCACCAACTGCTCGATCTGGGCCGGCGAGCTGGCGGGATTCTGGTCCTTGTACTTGAGCAGTTCATCGTTGAGCGCGCTGAACTGCATGACGCGCTCGTAATCCAGTGCCGAGAGATTCTGTTGCTGGGTCTTCAACCACTCCAGCGCCGAGGTGCGCCGTTCGGTGATGCCGAGCATGGTGTTGAATTGCTGCTTGAGGCTGAGCTTCAAATCCTGCACATCGATGGCGCCGTACAGTTGCAGGCCAAGGTTTTTCGAGCCGTCCCACTGACTGATCTCGCTGCGCCCGCTGAACAACGGCTGCGCGGTAATCTCATCCAGACCGCTGGCCACCTGGGCTATGGCCCGGCGATTCAGCGCGTTTTGCACACGCATGGCCAAATCGCTGCGATGCACCTCGACGAAGGCTTTTTGCAAAGCCACGGCCTGCGGCGCCAGCACGTTGAACACACCGTCGGGCTGGGGTCGATCATTCTGATCCTTGAGACTCAACCACATGGCCTGGGCCGCCGCGCCCTCAGCCGCCTGAAGCAGCGCATCGCGATACGCCGGCGGAATGCGCGGCAGCTCCTCGGCGGCATAACTCTTGTAGCTGGCAAAATAGTTCAGCGCCGTACTCAGGTCATCGCCATCGACGTTCTGACCCTGAGCGGCACCGGCAGCCTGATCCGCACGCAAGGCGATGGCCACGAAATCGCGTTTGAACAGGGCCTGTACCGCGTTGTTCAACTGGTTGACGTGCACTTGCAAGGACAGTTGCCCGCTGCCTTGCTGGACCAGCAAGTTACCCCGCGCCCCCGCCTGGGCGATCCATTGATCACGAAAGCTTTGCTGCAGCCTGGACGCCTGCTGATCCAGCTGCTGCTCGACCTGCGGGCCGAGCAGGCTGCTCTGGCGCACCTTGTCCATCATCTCGCGATAACCTGGCACCAGGTCCTGGCCCTTGCCGCGACTCCAGGCCGAATTGGTCAGCCCGATCAGCGCTTGCAGGTCGTCGATCAGTGCGCGCAAGTCTTCGAGTTCCGCCAGGGAATTGCCGCTGCCGGCCTCCAGCCGCTCCAGATGCAGCTTGAGATAACCCGCCTGACGGACGAAGTTGTCGGCTAGAAAGTACTGGTCAAGCCAACGCTCCATGAGCCCGGAAAAGTTCTCCTCGATGACCGCACGCTCCATGACCAGGTCCAGCGGCTTCAGATCACCGCCATTGGCATCGAGCAACACCCGGTTGTAAAAACCTGCACGGTGCAACGTACCGGCATTGAGGTTCAGGGACAGGGCGTTATTGCTCAGCAACGCCAGATCTTCGAGCGGCGCCTTGGGGTTGTTCAGCGCTTGATTGAACCATTGATTCTGTTGTTCGAGGCGTACCGCGCGCTCCACCAGGTCCTTGGCCTTGACGTAGTTCTGCCATTGGGCCGGATCTTCGCTTTCGACGTTGCCACGTCGCTCGGTGTTGCGAATGGCCTTGAGTTGCACCAGTTGCGCCTTCAGCAAATCATGCAGCGGTTCCAGCATGTGGCCTTGGGCAGTCAAGCGCAGCTGGTCCTCCACTTGCCTGTCCAGCGACGAGAACCAGGAGGTGGGAAACACCACCGAGGTGAAGCTCCAGCGCGGAGCCTTTTCCAGGACCCGCCAGAACCCCTGAACGTTGCGCCGAGTCGACTCCAGCCGATGCGACTCATCGGTGACTGCAACGTAATTCTTCTGTGCGCCTTGCAGCAGACGCGACAGCTCATGAGCATCCTTGACCGAGTCCTGCCAGACCCAGAGCATGCTGGCGGCCCAGACCAGGCCGACCACCAGGGCCACCACACCGGTCAGTCGCTGCCAACGCTGACGCAGGCGCAGCAAGCGTGGCACCACCTGGGCCAGACCGCGCTCGGCAACCACCCGGCGTTGCCACAATTGCCGGGCAAACGCACTTTGCTGCAAGCCGTTGTCAAGCGCCGAGAGTTCGTCGGTGGCGTCTTGCGAAGGCTGGCTGGCGGTCAGGTACACCCCGCGAAAACGTGGTGCCTCGCCTTGGGCATTGCCCTGGAATACCGGTTCGAGAACGGTTTGCAGATGGCGCCTCAGGGCCTCGATCTGTTCCGGCAATCCAAACAGCTCGCCCTTGAGATGGCCGGACAACGCGCCGATTTCGATGATCGATTCCGACAGGGCACGATTCACCTGATCCAGCGCCTGATCACTCCATTGCGCCTGCCAGGCCGCGTCGGGGCCAAAGGGTGAAGACCAACCCAATGTGCGTTCGCGGGCTTCGACCGGGAGCGCCGAGATCAGCTCCTGAAAACCCGGCAGCTCTTCCATGCCGGTGATCACCACGTACACCGGCAGGCTCAGGCCAAACCGCTGCAACAGATCGATGAAGCGCCGGCGCGCTGCCAGACCGAGGCTCGCGGCCTGCTCGACATTGCCCAGGCAGCTGACCGGCACGGTCCAGATCACCCCGTCCAGTGGCCGTTTACTGCGCAAGCGCAGGATCAAGCTCAACAAGCGCCACCAGCCGCCGCGCTGAAGTTTCATGCCTTCATCGGGCAAGAACAACGCCTGTGGCACCACCAGCACCGCACCTTCGGGGTCCGACCACCAGCGCCCGAACCAGGCCGGTTTGTCCGTCGGTTGCAAGCGCCATTGGCTGCACAGCCGGGTGCCCTGGGTTTCGTCGCCGAGCATCAGTAACCATGGAATCTGGTAACGATCCTGAGCGCCTTGCTCCTGCTCCATATGGCGGACCGCGCTATAAAAACTGCGGATCGCCGCCCCGCTCTGGGTGCGCAACCACCATAGCGCCAGCGCGATGACCGCCAGCACCACCAACACGACGATGACCAGCCCGACGATCCCCAGCGTGCTCATGCGTCTTGCTCCGAGGTGACAACCGGGTCGGTCATCTGCAACACCGGGTCGAGCTCCTGGCGAATGTCACGCCAGAAGAACTGCCCCAGCCCGGTCAGAATCATGACCATGGCGAGTATGACCAGGCCAAGGCGAAAGCCATCCGGCAACGACTGCCGCACCGGCAACTGCACCGGTGGCACCGCCGAAGGCTGCGCAAGCCGGTCGCTGACATCGGCATACTCCGCATCGTGCTGCCAGGCAAACGCGAACAGCGCCAGGCGCAGTTTTTCATGCTGGGTCTGACTCTGCTCGCCGCGCAGCCGTCCTTCAAAGCCCAGCACCAGGCATTGCAAATAGACATTGGCGAGATCGCGGGTGGCGGGAATCTGCTCGTCCAGCAACGTTTTGATCGCCGCTGGCAGTTTTTCACCGGCCTGACGGCTGGCGTACATTCGCGATTCCAGCGGTTTTTCCTGCCAGGCGGACTGGCCCGGCCACGACGTGAACAACAGCGTTTCATCGATCAATGCGACATAGGCATAGACCAGTGCCTTGACCTGATCGGTCGCCGCTTCGCCAACCCGGGCGAAAGCCGTGCGCCACAGACGCTGGGAAATTTGCGTCGACAGGTCGACCACCGCCTCCACCAGCGCATCGTCGTCGCCGTCCCTGGGCAACTGGATCCACTCCCGGGACCATTGCAACCAGGCTTCGCGAAATGCACTGCTCAACGGTGCTTCGCGCAAGCTCCGTGTACCTGCCCCGGCATGCCCTTCAAACATACGACGCCCCTTCCTTGATCAGGCACCTTCACTGGCCTGGGCCACAAACAACACCACTTGCCATGGGCTGCTCGCAGGCTTGGCGGCCGGCGCGACTATCAGCAACGGCAATTGCCCGTCGAACCATTGACCATCGGCCGTCACCACAAACAGCCGCGTGTCATCGCCGACGCTGTAGGCCACTTGCTCGTTACGGCTCATCGCCTGATGGGGTAAACCGCTCATGCGCTGGCGACTGAGCAATGGCACATGCGGCGCCGAAGCGATGATCGCGCCGCTCAGCCATTCGCTGGCAGCCTGTTCGCTACTGCCATTGGGCATGCGCAAACCGATGACCAGGCGCTGGCTCGGCTGATCGTCCGGCAGTTGAATCGAAAAGCTCTGCTCACTGCGTTCAAACGGCAGGCTGCGATAGCCGGCGCGGATCAGTTCGAGGGTTCTTTCGAGCCAGTCCAGGACCGGTTCATAACCGCGCTGCAGCTCCAGGAAATCCAGTGGGGCGAACGGTGGAACCCCGGCCAAAGGATCCAGCGCCGACCAGGCACCCGCCAGCCCGAGCAACAAACCGTGCAATGCCTGCGGGGTGGCCAATCGGCTGTTCAGCGTACCCTCGACCTCCGGCAGGCGCGCCCAGAGCGCCGTCAGTTGTCGACGGATTTCCAGCGCATCGTCTTGATTGCCGGCCTGTTGCGCCTGGCGCAGGCGGCCGGCCAGGAACATGCATTTCTCCCGCGCTCTGGCGCACAGCCCGGCCACCCGGCGGCCCAACACCGACTCGGGCAGCAGGCACGGTGTGGGCGGTGTGTAGGGCAACGAAAGGAAACCACCACCCTCCTTGCGGACTTTGAGCAGTGGCAAACAGATGGAATCGGCCTTGTTCAGTTGCGTGCACAACCGCGGATTCGGACGCCACACCGTGATCGACTCGGGGTACTCGCCGCTGGTCAAATCCGGCAGCGCATCGCCGATCACCGATTGCAGCCGTCCCTTGAGCGGCAGCAATTGACCGGCACGCCATAAGGGGCTGACGGCCAGGTACACCGTGACCGTGGCGTTTTCCGACGCGTTGACCGCTTCGCTGACATCGAGCTCCAACGCCGGCCCGACACCCGCTTGCAGGTTGATTGGCAAACCGTCCGGCAGCGTCGCTTGCAGATCGAGCAACCGCACCAGCCCGGCACTCAATGCGCCGGGGTCGAACTCGACGCGGCTCACGCCCCAGAACCAGGGATTGCAGGCCTGGGCAAAATGCGCCACCAACGCCTCGGCTCGCAGCCCTTGCAACTGAAAATGCTGGGGCAGCAACTGCATGCCTTCGTGCCAGCAAACCGCGTCAGGTAACAGGCTCATACGACTCCCTTCGACGTCTACGTCACCGCGCAATCCAGCGGCCTGGCAATGTGTTCATTGCGGAGTATTGCTGACCAGCGTCATTTCGCGACTGTCGAACTTGAGCCAGGCATCGCTCTGGTCATCCAGCCGTAACCGGTGTGCTCCGGGAGTGTTATAGCTGGCGAAGACCAAAAGTCCAGTCGCCCGCTTGCCCCCCAACGGGAAGGGTTGTTTGTCGATGAACTGGCCGGGCACCAGCTCCAGCCCCCAGACCGTCATCAGTTGCCGGTAGTCGCGCTGGTACTGGTCGCGCTCGGCGAACCACTGCCGCGCCGTGATGCCCGACAACTGCTTGAGCAGATCCGGATCATTCACGGCGATGAAATCCACGGCAATCGGAGTGTCGTCGTTGGCCTTGGGAGCGACATCCAGGGTCAGGTTATCAAGGTCCACCCGTGGCCCGAAAAACGAGCACCCGGCGAGGGTGAGGAACAAGGCGAAAGCAAGAAAACGTGCAATCAAAATGAATTGTCCTTTTCTCGGGTCTGTCCAAAATTGTTTTCGCTTGCATTTTTATAGACCTGTTCTAGCGTCTTGGATAGTTCGGCCCCCCATGCCGAATGTGGAAGGTTTGTCAAAGGAACGACAGGTCCATCTGCCACCCTTTCTAACCTACGGTCCAGCAAGGGAAAGCGATGAACGGGCCTCCCGATGCATTGCGCCCGCTCATGCATCGGAGTCAGCCAACATGGCAGAAAGTACTCAGCACAAGCTCGACAGGGTCCGCCCACCCAGGGTGCAAATCACCTACGACGTCGAAATCGGCAACGCCATCGAGAAAAAAGAATTACCGCTGGTCGTCGGAATTCTGGCCGACCTGTCCGGTAAGCCGCTCGAGCCGCTTCCCAAGCTCAATGAGCGACGCTTCACCGAGATCGACCGCGACAACTTCAACGATGTGCTCGCCTCGATTGCGCCTCGCGCCACCTTGCAAGTCACCAACACCCTCACTGGCGATGACAGCAAGCTCAACATCGAACTCAACTTCAAGCACATCGACGACTTCGACCCGGTCAAGGTCGTCGAACAAGTGACCCCGCTGCGACGCCTGTTCGAAGCGCGTCAGCGTCTGCGCGACCTGCTGACCAAGCTCGACGGTAACGATGACCTGGACAAACTGCTGCGCGACGTCATCGCCAACACCGAAGGCCTGCAAGAGATCAAGTCTGCCCGTCCGGACACCGCCGCCCCCACAGGCGACAGCGAAGCACCGGCCGAACCGCAAGCCTGATCACTCATTCACTTAGGGAGACGTCGCCATGCCTGCTTCAGCCAGCGCCAACACCAGTGAAAGCACCACACAAAGCCTGTCCCTGCTTGACCGCATCATCGCCGAAGGCCGCATGGCCCATGACGATAGCCAGCAGGACTATGCCCGCGACATGCTCGCGGAGTTCGCCACCCAGGTTCTCGACGAAGGCATGGCCATCGACAAGGATACCGTGGCGATGATCAACGACCGCATCAGCCAGATCGATCAGTTGATCAGCGCGCAACTCAACGAGGTTTTGCACCACCCCGAGCTGCAGAAAATCGAAGCCTCCTGGCGCGGCCTGCACCTGTTGGTGCAAAACACCGAAACCAGTTCCCGGTTGAAATTGCGCCTGCTCAACGTCACCCAGAAAGAGCTGCAGAACGATCTGGAAAAGGCCGTCGAGTTCGACCAGAGCGCGCTGTTCAAGAAGATCTACGAAGAGGAATACGGCACCTTCGGTGGCCACCCGTTCAGCCTGCTCGTCGGCGACTACACCTTCGGCCGGCACCCGCAGGACATCGGCCTGCTGGAAAAACTGTCGAACGTCGCCGCCGCGGCCCACGCCCCGTTCATTGCCGCCGCCAGCCCGCGGTTGTTCGACATGAACAGCTTCACCGAACTGGCCGTGCCCCGTGACCTGTCGAAAGTGTTCGAGAGCCAGGAACTGATCAAGTGGCGCTCCTTCCGCGAAAGCGAAGACTCGCGCTACGTATCGCTGGTGCTGCCGCATTTCCTGCTGCGCTTGCCTTACGGCCCGGACACCTCGCCGGTGGAGGGCATCAATTACGTCGAGGACGTCAACGGCAGCGACCACGGCAAATACCTGTGGGGCAACGCCGCCTGGGCCTTGTCGCAGCGCATCACCGAAGCGTTCGCCAAATACGGTTGGTGCGCGGCGATCCGCGGGGCTGAAGGCGGCGGCGCGGTCGAAGGCTTGCCGGCCCACACCTTCCGCACCACCTCCGGCGACCTGTCGCTCAAGTGCCCGACCGAAGTGGCCATCACCGACCGTCGGGAAAAAGAGCTCAACGACCTGGGGTTCATCGCCCTGTGCCACAAGAAAAACAGCGACGTGGCCGTGTTCTTCGGCGGCCAGACCACCAACAAGTCCAAGCTCTACAACACCAACGAGGCCAACGCCAATGCGCGGATTTCGGCGATGTTGCCGTACGTGCTCGCGGCCTCGCGTTTCGCGCATTACCTGAAGGTGATCATGCGCGACAAGGTCGGCAGTTTCATGACCCGCGACAATGTGCAGACCTACCTCAACAACTGGATCGCCGACTACGTGCTGATCAACGACAACGCGCCGCAAGAGATCAAGGCGCAGTACCCGTTGCGTGAAGCCCGGGTCGATGTGACGGAGGTCGCGGGGAAACCGGGCGCCTACAAGGCCACGGTATTCCTGCGGCCACACTTCCAGCTTGAAGAGCTGACCGCCTCGATCCGCCTGGTGGCCACCCTGCCGCCACCGGTAGCCGCCTGACCTGCACTGCTCCCGTCGGCCAGCCCGACGGGAGCTCCCTGTTTATCTAGCGCGATATCCTTCAGGAGTCTCATGCGATGGATGCAATCATTCTCGACCTCGGCGGCGACATCAAAGGCGACAGTCTGCTCGAGGGCTACAAGGACAAGATCGAAGTCATGTCCTACAGCCACAACGTGGCCATGCAGGTGACCAACGACGTCAGTAACTCGGAACGGACCTCCGGCAAGCCGCACATCGGCGAGTTCACGCTGACCAAATTCGTCGACAGCTCCACACCCTCCCTCAATGAATACTGCTGTGCCGGCAAACCGATCCCGGAAGCCAAGATCACCATCGGCCGTAACGCCGCCGAAGGCAGTGGTCAGCTGATGCCGTTCATCATCTACACCCTGACCAACGTGGTACTGTCCAACGTCAGCGTCAGCGGCGGTACAGGTGGCAAGCCCGTGGAAACCCTGTCGCTGAACTTCACCAAGATCAAGTGGGAGCTGACTGCGCAGAAAGACGACGGCACCAAGGAAGGCACGGCGGCCTCGACCTGGGACATGGCCGCCAACAAGCTCGTCAAGTAACCGGGCGCGTCGGCCATGGCAGGCACCCGCCTCCTCCCGCCGCTGTTCGAGCGACTGGCCGCAAGCGAGGTCGACACGTTGCGCGTGTTCGACCTCCAGGACCTGCTCGACTCGATCCGCACGGAGTTGCTGCGCCTGTTCAACACCCGACGCGGCCCTCACATGCTCACCTCCCCGCCGAGCATTCTCGACTACGGCATCGCTGACTGGACCGCCCTGCAACAGCAGCGCAGCGATGACCGTCGCCTATTGACGCGACAGGTGCGCGAAGCCATCAACCATTTCGAACCCCGCCTGCGCCTGGGCGAAGTCCAGGTCGACCCGGTGCCCGGCCGCCCGCAGCAACTGAGCATTCGACTGGTCGGGGAGCTGCGCAGTGGCCGCCAGCACTGGCCTGTGGCCTTTGTGATCGAGCGGGCCGGCGATGGCCTTGAGGTGCGTCATGAGCGACTCGATTGACCCGCAACTGCTTGATTACTACCAGCGGGAACTGACCTGGCTGCGCCATGCCGGCGGTATTTTCGCCGAGCGCTACCCCAAGGTTGCCAGGCGGCTGGAGTTGTCCCCCGATGAATGCCCCGATCCCCACGTCGAACGGCTGCTCGAGGGGTTTGCACTGCTGGCGGCCCGCCTGCAACGCCGGCTCGATGACGATTACGCCGAATTCAGCGATGCCCTGCTGGAACAACTCTATCCATTGGCGATGCGCCCCCTGCCGTCCTGCGCCATCGTGCAATTCGAACCGGACCCGAGCAAAGGCAATCTCGACGGCGGCTACCCATTGCCACGCGACACGCCGTTGTTCGTCACCACCGGCAAAGGCGAAAGCATCCACTTTCGCACCAGTGCACCCGTGCGTCTGTGGCCGCTGGAAATCACCGAACCGTTGCTGCTGGGCAGCGACGAAGCCCAGGCCCTTACCGGGGTTGTCCAGGCGCGTTCGGCGCTGCGACTGGGCTTGCGCTGCCTCGGTGACAGTCAGTGGTCAACGCTTTGCGTCGAACAGTTGCGCGTGCACCTCAGTGCATCCCCGGTGGTCAACGCCTGCCTCTACGACCTGCTCGGCGCCCACGCCGTGAAGGTCCTGGCCGGCCCCGTCGGCAGCGTGCCGAAAGCCCTTGCGGGGCTGCCGCAGATCGTCGGTTTTACCAGCGATGAGGGTTTGCTGCCGGACGAGGATGGGGTGCACCCGGCGCGGCGCCTGCTCGCCGAGTACTTTGCCTTCCCGGACAAATTCAACTTCTTCGACCTGCCCCTGGCAGGCGCCACCAGCGACAGTCAGGCGCTGTACCTGTACATCGTCTTCGACCGCGCCCCAGGCAACCGTCTGCAGCTTCAGGCCAGCGACTTTGCATTGGGCTGCACGCCAGTGATCAATCTGTTTCCGCGAACCTCGGAGCCGCTGCGCCCGGACGGGACCCGCAGCGAATACCGCCTGGTCGCCGACAGCCACCGGGAAAACAGCGTCGAGATCCATAGCATCCGGGCGATGCGTGCCACTTCCAGTCGCGGGGTTCAGCGAGTGCCGGCCTATTACGGCAGCCAACATGGCAACGCCGATAAACAGTGCTACTGGCACGCCCGACGTGTCAGCGGCATGACCCCCAATCGCCTCGGCACTGACCTGTTGGTGAGCCTGGTGGACACTCGATTCGAACCATTGTCAGAGGCCATCGACTACAGCCTCACCGCCGAACTGCTCTGCACCAATCGGCATCTGGCGCAGAGCCTGCCGGCCGGTACACCGTTAGGCTTCGAACGTCCGGGCCCGGTGGCCTGGGCACGACTGCGCAACCCGCCGGGCCCGCAAAGCGTGCCACGGCTGGACGGTGAGTCGCGCTGGCGCCTGGTCTCGCAACTGACCCTCAATCATTTGTCGCTGGTCGAAGGGCCACAGGCGCTGGACGCACTCAAGGAAATTCTCCAGTTGCACAACCTGCGTGACGAGGCCAGCGCCTGGCGGCAAATCGAAGGCTTGCGCGGCCTCGCTTGCGAACGCGTCATCGCCCACATCGGCGAAGACGCCTGGCGTGGCTGGCGCAATGGGCTGGAGGTGCGCCTGCAACTCGACCCGCAGCATTTCGTCGGTAGCAGCGCCGTGTTGTTTTCAGCGGTGCTTGCACAGTTCTTTTCCCTTTATGCCACCGCTAACCGTTTTGTGCGCACGGTGCTGGTTCAATCAGACAGGGAGGTGAAGACATGGCAACCCCAAGCCGGCATGCCACTGTCCCTCTGAGCCTGAGCCAACGACTGCGCAAAGAGCCGCAGGCGTTCGAGCTGTTGCAGGCGCTGTTGCTGCTGGAGCTCGAACAACCGCAAGCCCAATCCCTGGGCAGCGGCACCGCCCCGCAAGCAGAAGCACTGCGCTTGCGTGGCCCCTTGACGCCGCTGTTTGCCGCCAGCGAAATCGAAAGCCTGACCCAGGAACCCGGCCAGCAACCGGTCCTCAGTACCCCGGTGTTTGGCCTCGGCGGGCCCGACGGCCCGCTGCCCTACGCCTATCAGGAATGGTTGCAGCAACGCGCGCGGGCCAAGGATTACGCGCCCGCTGAATTTCTCGACCTGTTTCAGCACCGGCTGCTGAGCCTGCTGTACAAAGTGATGCGCAAGCACCGGATCGCCGCAGGATTCACCGCGCCGGGTGCGTCTGCGGTGCAGGCACAATTGCGGGCCCTGACCGGTTTGCTGCCCAAAGCCTTGCAGGAGCGTCAGGCGGTACCCGATTGTGCCGTGCTGGCGTGCAGCGCCCTGTTTGCTGACGGGCGCCGCTCACTCGCCGGTTTTGCCGCGATCGTGCGCGAACAGTTCGAACTGCCGGTTGAACTCAGCGCCTATCAAGGTGCCTGGCGAGAGATCCCGTCCGCCAGTCGCAGCCGCATGATCCCCGGCGGTCGCAATCTGCAACTGGGTCGCACGGCAGTGGCCGGCACCCGGGTCTGGGATGAGCACGCAGGCATTCGTCTGACCCTTGGCCCGCTGACCTCTGCCCAGGCCGCGCGGTTCCTGCCCGATGGCGAATCTCACCCGGTACTGGCCAGCCTCAGCGCGCTGTATTTCGGCCCGGACCTGGATTGCACATTGGTGTTGCTGGTACGCGGTGCCGGCCCGATCAGACTCGGTCGTCAGACACCGCCCCTGCTTAGCTGGAACGGCGGCCTGCAACGCCAGACCAGCCTGGCGGTGCAACGCATCGAAACCCGTCTTCGTCAGCTGGAGATCACCTGAACATGGAACTGGCCAGCCTGATCGGACGCCTCAACCCGGACAACCGCCGCGCCCTGGAACGGGCCGCGCAACGCTGTCTGCAGCGAGGCCACCACTACGTGGAAATCGAACACCTGCTGCTGGAGCTGCTCGACATCGAGGGTGGAGACTTCGCTTATCTGTTGCCGCGCTTCGGCCTGGAGCGCGACGCCTTGACGGCGGAAATCAACAAGGCGCTGGAGCTGTTCAAGTCCGGCAGCACGCGCACCCCGGCATTGTCGTCGCACACCACCGGGTTGCTCGAAGACGCGGTGGTGCAGGCCAGTGTGCTGGGGCTGGAGAGCATTCGCTCAGGCTTGCTGCTACTGGCCTTGATCGACCGCGACGAGCGCCGCAGCCTGTTGCTCAACAGCGCGTCATCACTGTTGAAGATTCCCCGAGAGGCGCTACGCAGCAACCTGCTGGAGTGGACCGAAAGCTCTCGCGAGCACGTCGGCGGTAAACGTGCGGTGAGTGCCGGCAACCCCACGCCGAAGCAGGATTCAGTGCTGGACCAGTTCACCCAGGACCTGACAGCCGACGCTCACGCCGGGCGCATCGACCCCATCGTCGGGCGCGACGGCGAGATTCGCCAATGCATCGACATCCTGCTGCGCCGTCGGCAGAACAACCCGATCCTGGTCGGTGCGCCGGGCGTGGGCAAGACCGCCGTGGTCGAAGGCCTGGCCCTGCGCATCGCTGCCGGCGATGTGCCGCCGTCCTTGCAGGACGTCAGCTTGCGTGTACTCGATCTCGGCTTGTTGCAGGCCGGCGCCGGGGTCAAGGGCGAGTTCGAACAACGCCTCAAAGGGGTGATCGACGCAGTGCGCGGCGCCGACAAGCCGATCATTCTGTTTATTGACGAGGCCCACACGTTGATTGGCGCTGGCGGCGCGGAAGGCGGCAGCGATGCGGCCAACCTGCTCAAACCGGCACTGGCCCGTGGCGAGTTGCGCACCCTGGCTGCCACGACCTGGCTTGAATACAAAAAATATTTCGAGAAAGACCCGGCCCTCGCCCGCCGCTTTCAACTGGTGCAAGTCGAGGAACCGGACGAAACCACAGCGGTGGAAATGCTCCGCGGGGTTGCCGCCAAACTCGAACAGCACCACGGCGTGCAGGTGCTCGACGCGGCGATTCATGAAGCGGTGAAACTGTCCCATCGCTACATCTCCGGGCGCCAGCTACCGGATAAAGCCATCAGCGTGCTCGACACCGCCTGCGCCCGGGTCGCCCTTGGCCAGCACGACGTGCCGCCACCGCTGGAAAGCCTGCGTCACCGGCAGAACAGCCTCAAGGACGAGGTCGAACGCCTGCGTCGCGAACAGGCCACCGGGCTCGATCACCGCGAGCGCATCACCCTGCTGGAAAGCGAATCCGCCAGCAACGTGCAGGCCATCCGCGAACTGGAAACCCGCTGGAACGAAGAACGGGTCGCCGTGCGCGAACTGCTGGAAACCCGCAGCCAATTGCTGACCTTGAGCGAACGCGCCGACAGCGACAAACCCGACGAAGCCATCGACAGTCGCATCGATCATCTGGCCGCCGAACTGGTACGACTGGAGGCCGGGCTCGACGCGATCCGCCAGGACGACCCGCTGGTGCCGGAACAGGTCGACGGTAAAACCGTGGCCGCCGTCATCGCCGGCTGGACCGGCATCCCGGTCGGCAAAATGCTCGCCGACGAAGCCCACGCCGTGCGCACCCTCGGCCAACGCATGGGTCTGCGCGTGATGGGTCAGAGCATCGCGCTCGGCACCATCGCCCAGCGCCTGCAGGCTTACCGCGCCGGACTCACCGACCCGCAAAAACCGGTCGGCGTGTTCCTGCTGGTCGGACCTACGGGCGTCGGTAAAACCGAAACCGCCTACGCATTGGCCGACGCGCTGTATGGCGGCGAACGCAACCTGATCAGCATCAACCTCTCGGAATACCAGGAAGCCCACACCGTCAGCCAACTAAAAGGCGCCCCGCCCGGTTACGTCGGTTATGGCAGCGGCGGCGTGCTGACTGAAGCGGTGCGGCGCAAACCGTATTCGGTGGTGTTACTCGATGAAATCGAAAAGGCCCACCCGGATGTGCTCGAAGCCTTCTACAACGTGTTCGATAAAGGCGTGATGGAAGACGGCACCGGATTGGTGGTGGATTTCAAGAACACCGTGATGCTGGCCACCAGTAACGTAGGCGCCGAACTGTTGCTCGACACGCCGGTGGCGCAACTTGGAACCGATACCTTTAACGAGGCCTTGCACAAGGTGCTGCTGCAAGCCTTTCGCCCGGCCTTTCTGGCGCGGATGACCGTGGTTGCGTATCGACCGCTGGATGAGGCGACGCTGGAAGGAATTGTGTTGGCGAAGCTGGAGAAACTGCGCGGCCGGTACAAGGCGGCGACCGGCAAACAGTTTGAGTTCGATGCCGGGATTGTCCAGGCGGTATTGGCCAAGTGCAGTGCGGCCGGGGCGCGGGATGTCGAGAATGTCTTGATGACGCAGGTGACGGGGAAGTTGGCGGAGTGGGTATTGGAGTGAAGTCGAATTTACTGATCAATCCGAAAATATTCCATCTGCTAAACAATATGTCCAAAGGCAATTTTATTAAATCACGGAGGATACAAATGCCCCACATCAGTACCGCCGGAATTCATCGTGAAATTGCCAGAGAACTCGCAATGGCGTGCATCTATCAGTTTGCCGACATTAGAGGTCCTGGAAATGGCGTAGGTAATGGGTCTTGTTGTGCCAGCATCAAGATACTTGCCCACTCTATATTCGGCACACCCGACTATCGATTTGGACAAAGTCAGGCTCATCTACTCGATTCAGATGCGATACAAGCTGGAGGCCTTTTCAATCCAGATCACCACGCAGAGCGGCAGGCACATAATGCCGGCAACCTGGCAGGCGGTTATCACCCCTATATGTTCGTGGAGTTGGCGCCCTGCGCCGGAGAAAATGGTTGCGCGGCATGGTGCGCAGCAACCATCCCGGCAGTCACCGTGTGGTGGCTCTATCCGGACACGGTGACCATGGAGATTGCACATGCAGCGGGTATTGATGCGCAGTTCGCTGCACTCAATATCGCACTTCCCTAAAAAGAAAGAAGAGTAACAAAAATAGAGATACCCCCTTTCAATCTGGCAAGACAGCCCTACGAAGAAAGATGGAGGTGGACAATGGCATACGACGATCTGGATATATCCCATCGCTTCAATACTGCAGTCAACACAACTGCCGCACGCATCACAGCTAACCCTAATGTTGATGCCTATGACCACGCGGCCTATACCGTCGGGTTGAAAGCTGCCGTGGCGGGCTACGCGGCGGCAGTGACCGGCGCGATCAGTGTCGACGCAAGAATTGTTATTGCGCAAAATCAAAACACCCTTGCTCAGGCCCCCAACTGGGGAACCGTAGCGGCATGGCTTGCGGCGGGCAGCACTGCCTATTGGGTACATTTTTTCAGCAATAACATGCCTGCCGCAGCGGCTTACCGTTGCTATGTCTGCTGCAATCTCGCCGATACCGGCAACATGCTTACCGCCCTGCTCGGTGCCTATGCAGGGGGACGCACCCTCTATTTCAAAGTGGCCACCCATGATGAGGCGACGATGCGTAACGACACCATCGTGTCCTGGCATGACACCTTGCAGGATGCGGTACTTTGGGCCAATACCGCTAGCGCAAACCCCGGGTGGCTCAATGGCCGCGCCCCGGGCGGAACCTTTGGCGGTGTTCTGACCGACTCAGTTGGGATTGACGCGGAAGTCGCGGGGCAGACTTCAACTAACAAAATTGCGGAAAAAGCCATGGAAAAGGTTTTGCGAAACAATCCCTATATCTAAGTCATGGGAGAAAAAGGAAAAGGGGTCGAGGGAGGATGTATTTCATGTCGCCCTAAATTCATTGATCACTGTTTGAGGTTGCTCAATGCCCCGCACCATCGACAGCAACACCAGCCTCTCCCTCACCGCCACCTCGCTGTCGGCGCTTTACCCTGAGTCGCTGTCCGGCGAAGAAACGCTCAATGCACTCGGCTCGCAAACTCTCAACGGCCTGAACGACGGCACCTCCCTCACCCTGACCACCGCCGTCGCCACCCACGTCACCACCACCCTGCACAACGACGCAAAAACCCGACCCTTCGACGCATTGGTCGCCGAAATCCGCCAGCTTCCTGCGGACGCCACCGCCGAGCGCTATCAACTCGTTTTACGGCCGTGGCTCTGGTGGCTGACCCTGGCCAGTAACAACCGCGTATTCCAGAACCTCAGCACTTCAGACATCGTCACCACGATTTTCAAGGCCCACGGCTTCACCGATTTCACGCTGAAACTCACCGGCAGCTACACCCCGCGCGAGTACTGCGTGCAGTACGGTGAAAACGATTTCGCCTTCGTTTCGCGGCTACTGGAAGAGGAAGGGATTTTCTGGTTCTTTACTCACGAAGACGGCAAACACACGCTGGTGCTGGGTGACAGCAACGATGCCTTCCCACCCATCCCGAACGGGCCGAAGGTGAATTATCTCGGCCAGCAAATGGGCGAACGTGAACTGCATGGCATCCGCAGCGGCCAAGTGTGCATGCAAGCCGTAGCCGGCGTTTATCGGGCAACGGATTACGAGTTCACGACATCGACCACTTCACTCTACAGCCAGGCCGAAGCGGTCGCCGGGCCACGTTCGATCTACGAGCATCCCGGCGGCTACAACGCCAAGGCGCGCGGCGATGCGTTGACCAAACAGAGGGTCGACGGGCTGCGCAGTCAGGAGAAACGCTTTGTCGGCGAAAGCGACTGCCGCTGGCTGGTGCCCGGGCATTGGTTCACCCTCGCCGGCCATGATGATGCGAGCCTGAATATCGATTGGGTGGTGCTGTCCGTGACCCATGAGGTCAGTCACGAAAACTATCGCAATCGCTTTGTAGCCATCCCCAAGGCCACGCCATTTCGCCCGGCGCGAACAACGCCAAAACCACGCATGCACACCCAGACCGCCATCGTCGTGGGCAAATCCGGCGAAGAAATCTGGACCGACGAATACGGCCGGATCAAATTGCAGTTTCCCTGGGATCGCGACGGCAAGAACGACGAAGCCAGTTCCTGCTGGGTGCGCGTGGTGTTGCCCTGGAGCGGCAAGGGTTTCGGCATGCAGTTCGTGCCACGGATCGGCCAGGAAGTGATCGTGACCTTTATCGACGGCGACCCCGATCGGCCACTGGTGACCGGTTGCGTCTACAACGGCGACAACGCCCTGCCCTATGCGCTGCCGGCCAATCAGACCCAGTCCGGGATCAAGACCCAGTCATCCAAGGGCGGCGGCGGTTTCAACGAGTTGCGCTTCGAGGACAAGAAGGATGCCGAGGAAGTGTTTCTGCAGGCGCAGAAGGATTTCAGGATCAACGTGCTCAACGACACCACGGCCACCGTCGGCCACGACGAAACCCTGACGGTGCAGAATGCGCGCACGCGCACGGTGAAGGAAGGCGACGAGACCGTGACCCTGGAGAAAGGCAAACGCAGCGTGACCATCCAGACCGGCAGCGACAGCCTTGAAGTGAAGGACAGCCGCACGGTGAAAGTCGGTGCCGACCAGACTCACAGCACTGGCGGCAACTATGAGCACTCAGTCTCCGGCAACTACAGCCTGACCGTGGACGGCAACCTGACCATCAAGGTGAGCGGCACCCTGACCCTGCAAAGTGGCGGCAGTTTTGCGATCAAGAGCGGCGCGGACCTCGCCGCCGAGGCCAGTACCTCGGTCAGCCAGAAAGCCGGCACCTCCTTGAGCAACCAGGCCGGCACCGCGCTGGAAAACAAGGCGGGCACGACGCTGACCAACGATGCCGGGATCAGCCTGGTGAACAAGGCCGCCGCCGAGCAAACCGTCGACGGCGGCGGCATGCTGACCATCAAGGGCGGGTTGGTGAAGGTCAACTGAGGAGGGTCAGGCAATGACATCGGGCAAACTCGATCTGGAGCGTGGCGACAGCCACCTCGACGGGCGCTTGCTTGAAGGCCGGCTGGAAGGCCCGCTGCACATCAAGGACGCCGGACGCCCCCAGGCGAACCTGAGCTACAGCCAGGGCGAACTACAAGGCACGAGCCTGCTGTATTACCCCAATGGCACCGTCTCGGCGCAACTGCCTTATGTGCATGACAAATTGCACGGCGTGGCCAGTTTCTTCGCGCCCGAAGGCAGCTTGCAACGCAAGGCGACTTATCGCCGGGGCCTGCTTCACGGTGAAGCGAACAACTATTTCCCTGACGGGCAATTGGCCGAGACTCAGTTTTACCGAGATGGCGTGCGCGAGGGGCGTTATCAGCGGTTTCACCCCAACGGTAAAACCGCCGTCCAGGCGCGGTATCTCAATGGTCAGTTGCTGGAACCGGAACAGGGTTTCGCCACCGATGGGCGACCGCTGGGCGCCGAGGGCAAGCCGATCTCGAGGGTGCGTTGGTGGTTCAGGCGCTGGAATGATCCGGCTGAGGCCTGAAGACTTGCATTGGCTCAGATGCCCCCATCGCGGGCAAGTCGGATCGCCGCACCGCCGCTCCCACAGTGATCGCTGTGGGACTCAGGGAATGAGCATCTGCATCTGCCCGGGCATGACAATCTTGATCACCCCGGCCCAGTTGCACATCAACGTGCTGTTGGCGTCAATCGCCGGCATGTTGCCCAGCAGCACCGTGGGTGCCCCGCCCGGTATCCATGGCGTGGCAGTCGCCGGGATGCAAGGCATCGGTGTCAGCACCCCCAATGCCGCAGCGGTGGCGGCCGCGACCATCGGGTTGGCCAGGCTCGTGCACACACCGAAGGGCATGATGTTGACCAGCGGGATGTGATCCATGATGTTCGCCGCCGGCAGGCCAGCGGTCAGTGTGCGATTGACCGGCAGCACGTTGAGCACGGCCGGCGCCGCACCAAAGCTGCATTGCAGGGTGGCGGTGGCACAGACTTGCGGACAGCCCATTTCAAACCTCCTTCCTGGAAGTATCGCGTCCCCTGAACCATAGTCCGCCGGGCGTGTTCTCGCACATCAGGAACGTTGATTATCCGGCAACACGCTAACCTATAAGACCGTGCCACGCTTGTGGCACGCCTGTCTCAGCATTAGATTAGCAAATGATATCTGGCCTCCAAAATAAGCAGAAGGGATAAGCATGGCGCTTACTGACCAGTCCACCCGCATCCGCACCGGCGAAGAACTCGATGCCAGCCTGATCGATCCGTACCTCAAGGCGCACATTCCGGGTTTGAGCGGATTGCCGCAGATCAGCCAGTTCCCGGGGGGCGCATCGAACCTCACGTACTTGCTGGAGTACCCGGAGAAGGAATTCGTCCTGCGTCGCCCGCCCTTCGGCCACAAGGCCAGGTCGGCTCACGACATGGGCCGTGAATTCCGCATCCTCAACCAACTGCGCGACGGTTTTCCGTACTGCCCCAAAGCCTATGTGCACTGCACCGACGAATCGGTGATCGGTGCCGAGTTCTATGTCATGGAACGGGTCAACGGCATCATCCTGCGCTCGGACCTGCCGCCGGAACTGGGCCTGGACTCGGCGAAAACCGAAGCCCTGTGCAAGAGCTTCATCGACAAGTTCGTGGAACTGCATCGCGTCGACTACAACGCCTACGGCCTGGGCGACCTGGGCAAACCCGAGGGTTATGTGGCGCGGCAGATCAAAGGCTGGAGCGATCGCTACGAAAAAGCCCTGACCCCCGATGCGCCGCAATGGGAAGTGGTCAAGGCCTGGCTCAACGACAAGATGCCGGCCGACCATCCGACCTCCAGCATCGTGCACAACGACTACCGCTTCGACAACGTGATCCTCGACCCGAACAACCCGATGCAGATCATCGGCGTGCTCGACTGGGAGCTGACCACCCTGGGCGATCCGCTGATGGACCTGGGCAACACCCTCGCCTACTGGATCGAAGCCAATGACCCGGCGCCGGTGCAGATGATGCGCCGCCAGCCAAGCCATGCACCGGGCATGCTGACCCGCCGCGAATTCGTCGATTACTACGCCGAACGCTCGGGCATCGGCATCGACAATTTCGACTTCTACTACACCTACGGCCTGTTTCGCCTGGCCGGCATCGTGCAGCAGATCTACTACCGCTTCTACCATGGCCAGACCCAGGACAAACGCTTCGCGCAGTTCATCCACATGAACAAGCTGCTGGAGCAGATGAGCCTGCAGGTCATCCACAAATCCACCCTGTGAACCTGATACTGCTCGATTACACAGAACCCTGTAGGAGCGAGCTTGCTCGCGAAGATCGCTAACGATAACGCGCGCTCACTGACCCGACACAGTGCCCCCTACCGACTCGATAACAAGGAAATCCCATGTCCAAGACTCAGTTGTTCGACCTCGACGGCAAGATCGCTTTCGTCTCCGGCGCCAGCCGTGGCATCGGTGAAGCCATCGCCAAACTGCTGGCCCAGCAAGGCGCCCACGTGATCGTGTCGAGCCGCAAGCTTGAAGGCTGCCAGCACGTGGCCGATGCGATCATCGCCGCTGGCGGCAAGGCCACCGCCGTCGCCTGCCACATCGGCGAAATGGAACAGATCAGCCAGGTCTTCGCCGGCATCAAGGAACAGTTCGGCCGCCTCGACATCCTGGTCAACAACGCCGCGACCAACCCGCAGTTCTGCAACGTGCTGGACACCGACCTCGGTGCCTTTCAGAAAACCGTCGACGTGAACATCCGCGGCTACTTCTTCATGTCGGTCGAAGCCGGCAAGCTGATGCGCGAAAACGGTGGCGGCAGCATCATCAACGTGGCGTCGATCAACGGTGTTTCGCCGGGTATCTTCCAGGGCATCTACTCGGTGACCAAGGCGGCGGTGATCAACATGACCAAAGTGTTCGCCAAGGAGTGCGCGCAGTTCGGGATTCGTTGCAATGCCCTGTTGCCGGGTCTGACCGACACCAAGTTTGCTTCGGCGCTGGTGAAGAACGAGGCGATTTTGAATACTGCGTTGCAGCAGATTCCGCTCAAGCGGGTGGCGGATCCGAGCGAGATGGCGGGGGCGGTGCTCTATTTGGCAAGTGATGCGTCGAGTTACACCACTGGGATTTCGTTGAATGTGGATGGTGGGTTCTTGTCCTGACATGGTTTCCGAATGAAAGAAAGGCAGTCTATTGACTAATGCCAGTCAGTTAAGCTGACTGGCATTTTTCTTTCTAATCGGATACTTCGGGGATTTGAGTCGGATGGCTCGGGGATAAACACGCTCCTCTCTCCGATGAGGCAGGACATAGTGCGAGGCTGAGGCATGCAGCTCGGCCAGGTACTTGGGGATGTTCCCGGAACGGTCGGCCGAGACGCCGTTGATAAACCATAAAATTGCCCACGTACATGCGGTAAAGCTCATTTCGCACGGGTATATACCCGAACAGTGGCGGCTCATTTCCACCATCTGGTAGCGCAACAGGTTGTAGCCCAGCAACACTCCCCACAGTTCCTGCTCGATCATCTCGGGTGTCTTGCTGCGCAGCGTACAGCTGCTGTTGAGCAACGTCTGTTTCATCTCCCGAAAGCCTAATTCGATCTCCCATCGCTGGCTGTACAGGTCGACGATTTCATCGGATGGGAAGCGCAGCGGATCGGCCATCGAGGTCAGGATCTGACACACCTTGCCCTTGACGGTTTTGCTCAGGAGCCGCGCAGTCAGGCGCTCCGGCAGCCCTGGCCATTGCTTGCGGGCCTGCGGCGAAGTGCTCAACGAGACCACAGCATCCTGGCGGCCCAAGCGTTGAATTACTTCGTACTGCGCCCCTTTGCGCAGTGGCATCAGCCAATGGCGCTCGGTGCCTGCTTGCTGCCACTGATGCAGCAAACCCAGGGAGTAAAAGCCGCGGTCGAACAACGTCAGCGAGTGATCGGGCGTGGTATCAATCAGTTGTTCCGCCAGTTTCATTTCGTTGCTGCGGTAACCGTCAAACGCACTGCCAATCAGCAAGTGGCTGGTCAACTCCATCTGGCAGACCATGCGTACCTGAGGGAAACCCGTATCGCCATGCTGGTTGCTGGCGGAGTCGTAACGTGCGCGGTTTTCCGGTGTATCGGGCGTTCGCCAGACGACACCGTCGACGCCCAGCAAGCGCAAACCGGCCCAGGTCGGATGACTGGCTGCGTCACGCCAACTTTGTTGAGTCAAATGGAAGACCTGTCGGACAGCCTCGCTGCCCAACCGCTGACGGGCTTGAACCACAGCACTGGGCGCCACCAATGGGCGTTGCCCTGGCAGTATGATGTTCATGCGGCTGACCACATCCCACGCCGACATGCGTCGAAAGAACGCCATGGAAATCACGCACCAGAGCATCATTTCCAACGGCAAGCGCCGCTTGCGCAGGGTCGCTACGCCTGCCTGCTCCAGCGCCTGTTCGACCAAAGAAGGATCGAGCAAGGAGTCCAATCCCTCGATTGAGTTGGGGGTGGAGGCGATGTTGTGGGTCAGTTCCAGTGCCCGAGCGAGACGCATAAAAAAATCCGATGCCAGTACAGGCATCGGATTTTGATTTCTTGCGGCCAAAGGTCAAGCGAGAGGGCTTAACTGATCGGCATTAGTCCTTGACTGCCTTTTTTTCAGTGAATGGCTGACCCGATAGCTTCCTGCGCATCAGAATTATCTTGTAGTTTTTAACGCCAACTTCCCTAACTACTCAAACATCAGTAAAGTTGCACTTCGTTGTAGAGAAACAGTGAATTATACGCTTCTCCAATCTTTCAACTCAATTAATGCGCACCTTTAAATCCACTCTTGCACTGCCTTCTGGAACATATAACCACGCGAAAAAGTCACGCAGACCAGGCGTTCTGTAAATGAAGGAAACGGACGCCTTCCCATTAGAATCTGTTTTGATAATTCTGGTCTCGTGCTCCGGCGCAACGAAACGCATATCTGCATTAATTATCGGTGTTCCATCTGAATATTTCACCACAACGCCAAGAACGAACTGCTCGTTAACAGAATACCGAACTTCTTCCAACGGTAGGGGTAGGTAGTTACCCGACGCATCGCAGAATCTGAAAATGTGGTGCCCTAATCGGTTGCTCGGAGTTCTTAGCATCGCTTTTTTTTGAGCACTAAACAAGCCAAGTATAAAGCTCCCAGCCAGCTCCAGTGAGCTATTTTGGCCAGTGACTATCCATCTGTGCGCCGTGGATAACTGTAGAAAAGCTCTTTCACAAGTAACACCTATATGCGGTCCTGATTTATGAATTAGTTCGAGCGCCAAAGGAGCGCCAACCAGAAGGTCAGAGTTTTTGTAACCCAGCGTCAGGGTTCGAGCCTGTCCCGCGATGAAATCCCCCCCATGCTGCGGCATAGGATCGCCATCCAGCAAGATAGTTACTTCTTCATCGAGATTACTGGAAAGCAACTTGCTGATCGCAAAAGTAAATGGACTAGTCATCCCTTGCGCTTTCAACTCCAGCTGAAAAGTTCCGCGTTTTACTCTCCCCGTCACCTTCCACAGGTAGGCAAAGATTGTTATGTCACTACCGAAAGGCGGCTCACACGACAAGTTGTCTATATCGAGACCACTTTTGATCGTACAGTTCAGCGAAATCGGTAATCCTTTAAGCGGACTACCTGGTTTTGGCGTCAATGTAATCCATTCTGTTTTATCGTGAAAAAACCAACTGCCTCCAATGGTTGGGTCGACGCCCCCAATTTTTACGTCAGCCTCATCCGCCAGATTGTTCGACAGCAACTTGCTGTCAGCCATGGTAATCGGTGTGGTCATGCCCTGGCCCGCCAACGCCAGCTGGAACTTTCCGCTTTTTGTCCTCCCCGTTACTGCCCAGCTATAGGTGGTTTGCTCAATGCCGAAGGCCGGTGTGCTCACCACGTTGGCGATATCCAGTCCGCTTCTGATGGTGCAGGTCAGCTTGACCGGCAGGCCGGCCAGTGGGCTACCGGTTTTGGGGGTCAACGTCACGGTTTGCCGCTTGTCCCGGAAAAACCAATTGCCCTCGGCAGGCACGGCAACGCCGTCAATCTTCACGTCAGCCTCATCCGCCAGATTGTTCGACAGCAACTTGCTGTCAGCCATGGTAATCGGTGTGGTCATGCCCTGGCCCGCCAACGCCAGCTGGAACTTTCCGCTTTTTGTCCTCCCCGTTACTGCCCAGCTATAGGTGGTTTGCTCAATGCCGAAGGCCGGTGTGCTCACCACGTTGGCGATATCCAGTCCGCTTCTGATGGTGCAGGTCAGCTTGACCGGCAGGCCGGCCAGTGGGCTACCGGTTTTGGGGGTCAACGTCACGGTTTGCCGCTTGTCCCGGAAAAACCAATTGCCCTCGGCAGGCACGGCAACGCCGTCAATCTTCACGTCGGCCTCATCCGCCAGATTGTTCGACAGCAACTTGCTGTCAGCCAGGGTAATCGGTGTGGTCATGCCCTGGCCCGCCAACGCCAGCTGGAAGGTGCCGCTTTTGATTTTCCCGGTCACTGCCCAGCTATAATTCGTGGTTTGCTCACTGCCGAAGGCCGGTGCGCTCACCACGTTGGTGCTATCCAGTCCGCTTCTGATGGTGCAGGTCAGCTTGACCGGCAGGCCGGCCAACGGGCTACCGGTTTTGGGGGTCAACGTCACCGTTTGCGGCTTGTCCCGGAAAAACCAATTGCCCCCGGCAGGCACGGCGACGCCGTCAATCTTCACGTCGGCCTCATCCGCCAGATTGCTCGACAGCAACCGACACCCCAGCGGCAACGACTGCTCCACTTGGGGAATGTCAACAAGCAACTCAAACAAACCGCTTTGGGTTCGCCCACCGGTTACCGTCCACTGCAAACCTGCCTGTGTGAGCGGTCGTGCCTGGTTCAACGCAGGGTTATACGTCATGCCCAACTCTGCGCCACTGCCTTTTTTCAACGCGACATTCAGCCCAATCAATGAGCTGGCAGCCTTGGGGACGAGTTCTACTGTGTAAGTGCCTGCACGAAAGAACAGCAGCTCAGGTCGAGCCAGGTCGACAGGCTGACCATTGATCTTGAGCGATTGAATTTCATCGGCAGTGATTTTCGACAGCACCCGACTTTCGATGGTTAACGGTGTTTCGACATCGGCACAGACGACCCGCAACGTAAACACACTACTACGATCACCGCCGGTCACCTGCCACTGCAGCTTCAGATTATCCGGGACTTTTCGAAGCGTTTTGAGGGGCGGGTCATAGGTCATGCCCGGGTTGCCGGTTTCCTCCAGCGCCACGCTCAGCCCACGCATGGACTCTGCAAAGGTTATGTTGAGCGGACGCGTTTCCTTGCTGAAGAACACCGCGCCGAAGTCTGAAACTTCACGTCCGCTCACCTCGATTTTTGCGACTTCATCCTTCAGGTTCGCAGAAAGCAGATGCCCGGTGATTTCCCAGTCGCGCTTGAGTTTCGAGCAGTGCATTTGCAGCTTGAACAAACCGCTGTTGGCAGTGAGGGGTGAGGTCAGATTCCATGTCAGCTCGGTGCCCTCTATTAGGCGTTCGACATTCAAATCCGGACTGAACGTAAGCCCCAGGGCTTTGGCATCTGCAGATTTCACAGACACGGATGCCCCTTTGAGCAACTGGTTTGCATTCAGCAATTTCAGTGACAGCGGTTTCCCACGCGTGCAGACCACGCCTCGCTCAAGCACATCGGATTCAGTCTTGCCGTTGACCTGTACCAGCGCGTCATTGCCCCACGGGGTGAGCGCCAAGGCATGAACCGGAATCTCTTTACGGAAGTAGCCTTGCTCATAATAGAGGCTCGGCACAGTGACGTTGATGAGGTGAGTCCCGGCCTTTGTTGGCTTGAAGTTGTAAGGTGTGACCCAACCTGTTGCATCAGGATCGGCCGGCTGAAGGTCTTGCTCTTCCAGTTTCCATTTCGCCGGAAATGACATCGCCTCTTTTGTGTAGTAAGAAATTTCCCGCGCCTTGAGGATCGTCTCTTCGCCGTACTCAATCACCTGAAATTGCTCGTTGCCGCTGGCATCGACAAAATCGATCCGATGATGTCCCAACGACACATCGACCTTGTACGCCGGTGACGTGAACTCGGTTTGAGCCCACAGCTGAAACAACTCCTCTTTAGCATTGGCCGGTAACAGTACGCAGTCGATAAACCAACTTACACCCTGCTCGCTGAACGTTTGAGCCACTGCCGGATCGATCTGAAGCATCGCCGAATCACCTTTATGGTGAAGGGTAATTTGCTGATTAACCCAAGCGCTGTCGGCGTCAGCCTTTATTTCAAACTGGTGAGTTGCACCGTAGCAGAGATATAAAGGCTCACCCGCCATCGAATTAGAATTGCGAATACCTGTCATTGCGACATCTCCCGATCATTGCAGCAGAGTGAAAAAACGGTGTGTTTTCACTATCTGAGAAAGGTCAGGACGCGCCTACTGCTATAAATGACAGTTTTATAGATCCGTTGGCAATAAGAGCAATTAAAGTCGTAACACAACAACAAAAACACAGCCACCGCGGACAGCGTCGCAGCCACCGCGGCACACTCAAGCGACGGCCAGTGATCAGCACCGCCGCACCGTCGAACGCCCAGCTGGCATACAGATCGGCCTATAACAGCACGGGGATGCACGCCAGCACGATGTCTACTGCGTGACGCAGCGAGTCGTGGTGGTGATTCGAGTGACCTGCCCGTCTTCACCCCGTACATCACCCAGCACATCGGTTTTATCCATGGCCTGGCAGGTGCGCTCCGGAGGGGGTGGAGTGACTGCCGGAGGAGGCGGCGGACTGGCACAGCCGGCGAGAATCGCCACGCAGAATGCCAGCGACACAGGTGAGATAACGCGTTTCCCAGGAATGTTCATAGGTTGACCCGCGATAAGTGATCGACACATTTTTGTGACAACAAAACCGGCGCGGAAAATCCACACACCTGTCAAAAAAATAAATATTTGCGAATCACTAAGAGCCCAGCCAGTAATCGATGCCAGTAGAGGCTGGCAGTTCTTACATCACCGGGTCAGGGCGGCGACTGATTACACCGTCATTCACTGGTGAACAGTCCCCGTTCCCGCGCCCGGACAATCGCCTCGCTGCGGCTATGCACACCGATTTTCGAATACACCGCCGCCACATTATTGCGCACCGTGTTCGGTGCCAGTTTCAGGCGCGCGGCGATTTCCTTGTCGGCCAGGCCTTCGCATATCAGGCTCAGCACGTCGTGCTCACGGGCGGTCAGGTCAGTGAAGGACACGCCGGGCAATTTCGCTGAGTTGACGCGCTTCACGTTGGCGAGTTTTTCGATCAGCGTGCGGCTGAACCATGAGGCGTCCTTCATCACCTCTTCGACGGCCGCCACCAACTCCAGCTCAGTGCGCTTGCGCTCGGTGATGTCTATCAGCACCAGCAGATGGCCGCGGTTTTCCTGAATGTTCACGGTGTCTGCCGACACCGCGCAATCGATCAGTCCGGCGTTTTTTCGGCGGACGCGCACATCGATGCGGTCCAGGCCTGGGGATTTCGCCAATGCCGCGAAAAGCCGGATGCGCGCGCCCTTGTCGTCGATGAAGTCGATCTGCGCGATGCTCTTGCCGAGGACTTCTTCGCGGGAATACCCGAGGGTATCGAGGAAGGCTTCATTCACATCCAGCACCACTTGATCGCGGGCAGCACAGACCAGGATCGGCACCGGGGACAGGCGAAATGCCTTGGCAAAGCGCTCTTCGCTCTGGCGCAGGGCAGCTTCGACCTTGCGTCGCGGCTCCATGTCGACGAAGGAAAACAACAGGCAGGCTTCGCCGTTGAGCTCCAGCGGCTGGCCGGCCACGATCACTTGCTTGCTGCCACCGTCGGGCAAGCGCAGTTCGGTCTGCATTTGCGGTATGGTCGCGCCTTCGCGCAAGCGCTGCCTGGCCAGCACCTTGTTTTCGGCCTGGTCCAGCACGTCCAGCTCATAGGTCGATGTACCGATCACCTGGTCACGGGTGTAACCGGTCATCTCGAGGAACCCGGGGTTGACCTTGATATAGCGCAAGTCGCTGAGGCGGCAGATCACAGCCGGTGCCGGGTTGGCGGCGATTGGTTTCCGTGGTCGGGACGTCCTGGCTCATTGCGCCTCCACAAGTAGGGTGACCTTGTGAAGAGTAGGACCGCCCGGGATTGCAATAGTGCAACGAGCCTTGTGGGAGCGAGCCTGCTCGCGAAAGCGGTGTGTCAGGTGAAAACCTGACGACTGACACTCCGTCATCGCGAGCAGGCTCGCTCCCACAGAGATCTGCACATTTTCGGGATGTCTGACTAGTGCACGTTAAGCACCGCTTCCAGCCCCGCCAGCTTGTCCGGATTACGCATGATGAAGATCCGGCTCACCCGCCCTGCTTCATCAAAGCCAAAGGTCATCGACGCCGTGATAACGCCGTCGGCCTTGATGACGACACCTTGGGCACCGTTGATTTCAATGGGCAGCCATTCACACGCCTGCCAATAGCTGTGCAACGACTGACCGATGAAATCCAGCACGCGAGCGATACCCGACAGGGTTTCGCGGATGGCCGGGGCCTTGCCGCCGCTGTCGGCGCAGAGTTCAACGTCTTCGCTCAGCATCGCACTCAAGGAAACGGTCGAGCCACTGGCGATAGCGCCGTGAAACGCATTCAGCAATTGCGTTTGACGCACGGGTTCCGGTTGGTAGCGCGCTTGCCCGTTGCCCAGGCTCGCCTTGGCCCGGGACACCAGTTTGCGGCAAGCGGCTTCCTGCACCCCGACCGCATCGGCGACCTGCGGGTAGTCCATGTCAAAGATTTCGTGAAGCAGGTACGCCGCGCGCTCCTTGGGTGTCAGGCGCTCCAGTAGCAACATGAACGCAGTGGACAATGACGAAGCCAGTTCCAGCCGGTGCTCGGGTGAGTCCTGATGGGTGGTGTGAATCGGCTCCGGCAGCCAGGTGCCGAAGTAATCGACCCGGGATGCATGCGCCGAGCGCAGCACGTCGATGCAGTGCCGGGTGCAGGCTGTGGTCAGCCAGGCGGCCGGGGTGGCAATGGAGGCGCGGTCGGCCTCCAGCCACTTGATGAACAACTCTTGCACCGCGTCCTCGGCTTCGGCACGCGAACCGACGATGCGATAAGCCAGGCCAAGCAAAAAGGGCCGGCGCTGCTCGAACACAGTGGCGGCGTTTTCAGCGGTGTTCATCAATCAGTGCCTCGACACTTGCAAGCGGTTCCACAGGTTGATCATGCCGATCTCGGCCGTCAAGGCGCCGATCTGTGCGTCGTTGAAATGCACCCTCAACTCACCGCGCAGGCTGGCGTAATCGGTTTTTTCAGCCAGCAGCGTCAAGGCCTCGGTCCACGCCAGCGCGGCGCGCTCCGAAGCACTGAAATCGCTGACGTGACGCCAGACGATCAGGCGATCCAGGCGCTCATTGGTTTCATTGGTTTCCCGGGCTTCGCGGGTGTGCATCTTCACGCAGAAACCGCACTGGTTGATCTGCGAGGCGCGCAGGTGGACCAAGTGTTTGAGGGAGGGATCGAGATCATGCTGATCGAGCACGACATGGACCTGGGCCAGGCTTTCGAAAACCTGTGGGATCGATTGCAGCAGGTGGACCGGTTGAGTGTTGGACGACATCGCGTTGCTCCACTGATTGAGGGGTTCAACAGGATGACGATTGAGGATTGCCCGTTGTGACGTGCGCCGAACAATTCAGCGCACGTCACTCGGTTCAGGCCGCCGACGCCCCCTCGGCCACCGCCGCCGAAGCCGCCAGCATCGCCCGTAACAGCACCGCACAGCCGGCTGCGAGGTCATCCGGCGCGGCGTTTTCGATTTCGTTGTGGCTGATGCCGCCTTCGCACGGCACGAAGATCATCCCGGCCGGGCCGAGTTCGGCGAGGAAGATCGCGTCGTGCCCTGCACCACTGACGATGTCCATGTGCGAAAGGCCCAGGCCCTGGGCGGCACCGCGCACGGCTTCGACGCAGCCCTTGTCGAAGTACAGCGGCGGGAAGTCGGCGGTTGGGGTCAGTTCGAACGTCAGGCCGTGTTCATCGCAGGTGGTTTCGATGACTTCGCGTACTTCGGCGATCATCGAATCCAGGCGTGCCGGCTCCAGATGACGGAAGTCCAGGGTCATGCGCACTTCGCCGGGGATGACGTTGCGCGAGCCGGGATAGGCCTGCAGGCAACCGACAGTGCCACAGGCGTGGGGTTGATGGCCGAGGGCGGCGCGGTTGACCGCACCGACAATCACCGCGGCACCGACCAGGGCATCCTTGCGCAGGTGCATCGGGGTCGGGCCGGCGTGGGCTTCGACGCCGCGCAGTTTCAGGTCGAACCATTTCTGCCCGAGGGCGCCCATGACCACGCCTATGGTCTTGCGTTCGTCTTCAAGGATCGGGCCTTGCTCGATGTGGGCTTCGAAATAGGCGCCCACCGCATGGCCACTGACCTGACGCGGACCCGCATAGCCGATCGCGTTCAACGCTTGCCCCACGGTGACGCCATCGGCATCGACCTTGGCCAGGGTTTCCTCGAGGGTGAATTTTTCCGCGAACACGCCGGAACCCATCATGCACGGGGCAAAGCGCGAACCTTCTTCGTTGGTCCAGACCACCACTTCCAGCGGCGCCTCGGTTTCGATGTTCAGGTCATTGAGGGTGCGCAGCACTTCGACGCCGGCCAGTACACCGAAGCAGCCATCGAACTTGCCGCCGGTGGGCTGGGTGTCGATGTGGCTGCCGGTCATCACCGGCGGCAGGTCGGGATTGCGCCCGGGGCGACGGGCGAAGATATTGCCGACGGCGTCGATGCTGATGGTGCAGCCGGCGTCCTCACACCATTTGACGAAGATGTCCCGGGCCTGGCGGTCGAGATCGGTCAGGGCCAGGCGACACACGCCGCCCTTGACCGTGGCGCCAAGCCTGGCCAGTTCCATGAGCGACTGCCACAGGCGGTCGCGGTTGATGTGCTGATGGCTGGACTGCAGAACGTCGACGGCAGCGTTCATGATGATCTCCTCAGGCTGTTCTTGTGTGTTTCTTCAGGCAGTTCGGTGGTGTATGCGCGGCCGTCTTCGCGAGCAAGCCCGCTCCCACAGGGGAATGCATTCCAAATGTGGGAGCGGGCTTGCTCGCGAAGGGGCCAGTGTTTACACCGCAGATTTCGCGACAGACGGACTCGGCCGCATCACACTCAACCCGTAATAAATCACCCCCCCAAGCGCCGAGCCGGTAAACCAGCCGTAGCTGTAGAACCAGTTGAAGGCATCGCTGCCCAGGGACAGCAGCGTCAACACCACCGGCACGCCGAAGGCCAGGAAGCCGCACCAGTTCCACGCCGGGTACACGTCATCGCGATACAGACCGGCAAGGTCCAGTTGCTGTTTCTTGATCAGGAAATAGTCCACCACCATGATCCCGGCAATCGGCCCCAGCAGGCTCGAATAGCCCAGCAACCAGTTGGAATAAACGGTTTCCAGACTGAGATCCGAGACGATCAGGCCAAGCTTTTTCAGCAGTTCATGGGCCATCAACGCCAATCCGACGAACCCGGTAAGCAGCACGGCGTTGGTGCGGTTGATCACCTTGGGGGCGATGTTCTGGAAGTCATTGGTCGGCGACACGATATTCGCTGCGGTATTGGTCGACAACGTGGCGATGATGATCAGCGCCATTGCCAGTGCGACCCACACCGGGCTCTGGATATGGCCGATCAGAGTCACCGGATCGGAAACCGTCACGCCCACCAGCTTCACCGAGGCCGCGGTCATCACCACACCCAGGGAGGCAAACAGGAACATGGTCAGCGGCAGGCCGATGATCTGCCCGACAATCTGATCCTTCTGGCTTTTTGCGTAGCGGCTGAAGTCCGGAATGTTCAGTGACAGCGTGGCCCAGAAGCCGACCATCGCGGTCAGCCCGGCGGCGAAGTAACTGGCCACCCCGGCGCCTTCGGGACGTTTGGCCGGAATCGCCAGCAACTCGGTCATCGAAACGTTCGGCATGGCCCAGACCAGCAGCCCTACGCCCACCAGCACCAACAACGGTGCGGACAGGGTTTCCAGCCATTTGATCGACTCGGCGCCGCGAATCACCACCCACAGGTTCAGCGCCCAGAACACCATGAAGCCGATGACCTCGCCCGTGCCGCCCAGGGACTTCCAGCCCTCGAACACCGAACCGAGGAACAGGTGAATCGCCAGCCCGCCAAACATGGTCTGGATGCCGAACCAGCCACACGCCACCAGGGCGCGGATCAGGCACGGAATGTTGGAGCCGAGCACGCCGAAGGACGAGCGCAGCAACACCGGAAAGGGAATGCCGTACTTGGTGCCGGGAAAGGCGTTGAGCGTCAGGGGGATCAGCACGATGATGTTGGCCAACAGAATCGCCAGCAGCGCTTCACCGACGGTCAGGCCGAAGTACGCGGTCAACACCCCGCCGAGGGTGTAGGTCGGCACGCAGATCGCCATGCCCACCCATAAGGCGGTGATGTGCCATTTGTTCCAGGTGCGTTCGCGCACCTTGGTCGGTGCAATGTCATGGTTGTAACGGGGACTGTCGAGGACATCGCTGCCGGCTTCCAGCTCAAACAAGCCGTCGCGCTCGGTCACTTGCGATCTGATCTGTTGCATGGCCGCTCCACTGTTCTTTGAATTATTTTTTGCTCATCGCAGGCTCGCGGCATCAATAAACGTGCCGGGTGCCCCGCTTGCGCATCGGGCAGTTCCATAAACACTTTATAAGCAACTGATGTTCATCAGTTTTATTGGGTCATCGATGCAGTCCTCAGTTGCATGTCTTGCCACTCGGGCCGAATGCCAACCCCGTTGTCAAAACCGTCAGGACTCAATCTGGTGCGTTGATCTTTTTTCGATGGCTGCGCATCGATCATGGACCCAGTTCAAACAGCTGATTTCACGTAAGAAATCTTGACCATATTTGGATCCTGTCAAGTGCGTCAAAATGGTGAACGGCCTCACCATTTTGGTGATTTAACTAATTAATCGTTAATTATCAATTAGTTAATAACAGCATAAGCTTATAAAAAATATTCTTGCCGATTCGGGAAACTGCAGCTAGCGTTTATTCCTGACAGCACTGACAGGATTTATTCCGGACGGGCTGTTTTTATGCTGTTTTTATATAGAACATCTAGAACCGGCATAAGCCGGTCAATGCCTGCGAGGAACTCGGAATGTCTCTGTTGATCCGTGGCGCCACCGTTATTACCCATGATGAAAGTTATCGCGCCGATGTGTATTGCGCAGACGGCGTGATCAAGGCCATCGGCGACAATCTCGATGTACCCGCGGGGGCCGAAGTGCTCGACGGCAGCGGTCAATACCTGATGCCCGGCGGCATCGACCCGCACACCCACATGCAACTGCCCTTCATGGGCACCGTGGCCAGCGAAGACTTCTACAGTGGCACGGCGGCGGGACTGGCCGGCGGCACCACCTCGATCATCGATTTCGTGATTCCCAACCCGCAGCAATCCTTGCTCGAAGCCTTCCACCAGTGGCGCGGCTGGGCCGAGAAGTCGGCGTCGGACTATGGCTTTCACGTCGCCATTACCTGGTGGAGCGAACAGGTTCGCGAGGAAATGGCCGAGCTGGTCAGCCAGCACGGCGTTAACAGCTTCAAGCATTTCATGGCCTACAAGAACGCGATCATGGCCGCCGATGACACCCTGGTGGCGAGTTTCGAACGCTGCCTGGAACTGGGCGCGGTGCCCACCGTTCATGCGGAAAACGGTGAACTGGTGTATCACCTGCAACGCAAGCTGATGGCCCAGGGCATCACCGGGCCGGAAGCGCATCCGCTGTCGCGGCCGTCACAGGTTGAAGGCGAGGCCGCGAGCCGGGCGATCCGCATCGCTGAAACCCTGGGTACGCCGTTGTATCTGGTGCACGTCTCGACCAAGGAAGCCCTGGATGAAATCACCTACGCCCGGGGCAAGGGCCAGCCGGTTTACGGCGAAGTGCTGGCCGGGCACCTGCTGCTGGACGACAGCGTCTACCGTGATCCGGACTGGCAAACCGCAGCCGGTTATGTGATGAGCCCGCCGTTCCGCCCTCGCGGCCATCAGGAAGCGCTCTGGCATGGCCTGCAATCGGGCAACCTGCACACCACCGCCACCGACCACTGCTGCTTCTGCGCCGAGCAAAAGGCCGCGGGCCGCGACGACTTCAGCAAGATCCCCAACGGCACCGCCGGCATCGAAGACCGCATGGCGGTGTTGTGGGATGAAGGGGTGAACAGCGGACGCTTCTCGATGCAGCAATTCGTCGCGCTGACGTCCACCAACACGGCGAAGATCTTCAACCTCTACCCACGCAAAGGCGCGATCCGCGTCGGTGCCGATGCCGACCTGGTGCTGTGGGACCCGCAAGGCACGCGGACCATTTCCGCCAAGACCCACCATCAGCAGGTGGACTTCAACATCTTCGAAGGCAAGACCGTGCGCGGCGTGCCCAGCCACACCATCAGCCAGGGCCGCGTGGTCTGGGCCGACGGCGACCTGCGGGCCGAGCGTGGCGCCGGGCGCTACATCGAACGGCCGGCGTACCCGGCGGTGTTTGATTTGCTGAGCAAGCGGGCCGAGCAGCACAAGCCCACTGCTGTGAAACGCTGAAATCGAGGCCTTCGGCCTTCGCGAGCAAGCCCGCTCCCACAGGGGAACGCATTCTAGATGTGGGAGCGGGCTTGCTCGCGAAGAGGCCGGCACAGACAACAAAAAAACAATGCCCATCAGAGGCAGCACCTCAATCACCGTGAGGCCAATACCGTGATCAAGACACTGGACCATCTCCCGCATCCCTACGAAGACGCAGCCGCCCTCGCCGGCCACTTCACCGATCTGGCGCCACCGTTCAACGAGCGCCAGGCTAACCTGGAAGCCTCGCGCTGCCTGTATTGCTACGACGCACCCTGCGTGAATGCCTGCCCGAGCGAAATCGACATTCCCTCGTTCATCCGCAACATTGCGCAGGACAATGTGCAAGGCGCCGCGCAGAAGATCCTCTCGGCCAACATCCTCGGCGGCAGTTGCGCCCGGGTGTGCCCGACGGAAATTCTTTGCCAGCAAGCCTGCGTGCGCAACAACGCCCACGAGTGTGCGCCGGTCATGATCGGCCTGTTGCAGCGCTACGCCGTGGACAATGCCCACTTCAGCAGCCATCCGTTCCAGCGTGCTGCCGCCACCGGCAAACGCATCGCCGTGGTGGGCGCAGGTCCCGCCGGCTTGTCCTGCGCCCACCGCAGTGCCATGCACGGGCACGACGTGGTGATTTTCGAGGCGCGGGAAAAGGCCGGCGGTCTCAACGAATACGGGATCGCCAAATACAAACTGGTGGATGACTACGCGCAACGGGAGGTTGAGTTCCTGCTGGAAATCGGCGGGATCGAAATTCGCCACGGGCAGAAGCTCGGGGAGAACCTGACCTTGAGCGAACTGCAGCAACAGTTCGATGCGGTGTTCCTCGGCCTAGGACTCAATGCCAGCAAACAACTGGGCCTGGCCCACGAAGATGCACCCGGCCTGCTCGCCGCCACCGACTACATCCGCGAACTGCGCCAGGCCGATGACTTGACCCGACTGCCCCTGGCCGACCATTGCATCGTCCTCGGCGCCGGCAACACCGCCATCGACATGGCGGTGCAAATGGCCCGCCTCGGTGCCCGTGACGTGAACCTGGTGTACCGCCGCGGCGCCGAAGACATGGGCGCCACCCATCACGAACAGGACATTGCCAAGGCCAGTCAGGTACGGCTGATGACCTGGGCGCAACCGGAAGAAGTGCTGCTCGATGACCACGGCCGTGTGCGCGGCATGCGTTTCGCCCGCACCCATCTGGTCGAAGGTCGCCTGCAAACTACCGGCGAGACCTTCGAACTGGCTGCCGACGCGATCTTCAAAGCCATCGGCCAGGCCTTCGACAGCAGCGCCCTCGCCGATCCGCTGGCCCGTGAACTCAAGCGTCAGGGTGAGCGCATCGAAGTCGACGAAAACCTGCGCACCAGCATCCCCGGCGTGTATGCCGGCGGCGACTGCACCAGCCTCGATCAGGACCTCACCGTGCAAGCGGTGCAACACGGCAAACGCGCCGCCGAGGCGATCAATGCTCAACTGATGCTCAACGTGGAGGCTGCGTAAATGGCCGATCTGTCGATTGTCTTCGCCGGCATCAAAGCACCCAATCCGTTCTGGCTGGCCTCCGCGCCACCCACCGACAAAGCCTACAACGTGGTCCGCGCCTTCGAGGCGGGCTGGGGCGGAGTGGTCTGGAAAACCCTGGGTGAAGACCCGGCTGCAGTGAACGTGTCGTCACGCTACTCGGCGCACTTCGGGGCCAACAGGGAGGTACTGGGTTTCAACAACATCGAGCTGATCACTGACCGCTCACTGGAGATCAACCTGCGGGAAATCACCCAGGTCAAAAAGGACTGGCCGGACCGTGCGCTGATCGTGTCGTTGATGGTGCCCTGCGTCGAAGAATCCTGGAAAAACATCCTGCCGCTGGTGGAAGCCACCGGTGCCGACGGCATCGAACTGAACTTCGGTTGCCCCCACGGCATGCCGGAACGGGGTATGGGCGCAGCGGTCGGCCAGGTGCCGGAATACGTGGAACAGGTCACCCGCTGGTGCAAGACTTATTGCTCTTTGCCCGTGATCGTCAAGCTCACGCCGAACATCACCGACATCCGTGTCGCCGCCCGCGCGGCCCACCGTGGCGGCGCTGATGCGGTGTCGTTGATCAACACCATCAACTCGATCACCAGCGTCAACCTCGAACGCATGGTCGCCAACCCCATGGTCGGCAGCCAGAGCACCCATGGCGGCTATTGCGGTTCGGCCGTCAAGCCGATTGCCCTGAACATGGTCGCCGAAATCGCCCGTGATCCGCAGACTCAGGGCCTGCCCATCAGCGGCATCGGCGGCATCGGCAACTGGCGCGACGCCGCGGAATTCATCGCCTTGGGTAGCGGCGCGGTACAGGTATGCACGGCGGCGATGCTGCATGGCTTCCGGATTGTCGAAGACATGAAGGACGGCCTGTCACGCTGGATGGACAGTCAGGGCTACGCCAGCATTTCGGAGTTTTCGGGGCGTGCGGTGGCCAACACCACGGACTGGAAGTACCTGGACATCAACTACCAGGTGATCGCGAAGATCGATCAGGAGGCGTGCATTGGCTGTGGTCGTTGCCATATCGCCTGCGAGGACACCTCGCACCAGGCCGTGGCCAGCCTCAAGCAGGCGGATGGCACTCACAAGTATCAAGTGATCGATGAGGAGTGCGTGGGCTGCAACCTGTGCCAGATCACCTGCCCGGTGCAGGACTGCATCGAGATGGTGCCGGTGGAGACTGGCAAGCCGTTCCTGGACTGGAACCATGATCCGAGGAATCCGTATCATGTCAGCCCTTGAAATCTATAGCGCCCGAGCCGACGCCTTCGCGAGCAAGCCCGCTCCCACATTTGGAATGCATTTCAAATGTGGGAGCGGGCTTGCTCGCGAAGAGGCCAGCAGCCACACCACCCAACCTCACGGTTCCAACCCGATCCCCCGCAAAATAACACTGGTCACCGTCTGCACCGCTTTCTCAAATTGCATGTCCGACAGCGGTTGATGGTCGTTGAGAATGTTCACCTGGTGATCGAAGTCGGCGTAGTGCTGGGTCGAGGCCCAGATCATGTACAGCAGGCTCGACGGTTCCACCGGCAGGATGCGTTTGTCGTCCACCCACTGGCGGATTTTCGCTTCCTTCATCTTGGCCCAGTCGTACAGGCTCGCGTCCAGCGCTGCGCCGAGGGTCGGTGCGCCGTGGATGATTTCGTTGGCCCAGACTTTCGAACCATAGGGCCGGCTGCGGGAATGGTTCATCTTGGCGCGGATGTAGCTGCTGAGCACCACTCGCGGGTCATCGAACATCTCGAAACACAGGGCGTCCTGCTTCCACACTTCCAGCAAATCGAACAGCACTGCGCTGTACAGTTCGGTCTTGGTGCTGAAGTAGTAATGCAGGTTGGAACGCGGCAGCTGCACTTCGGCGGCGATGTCGGCCATCGCTGTGCTGCCGAAGCCCTTTTCAGCGAAGACTTTTTCCGCCCCCAGCAGAATTTTCTCGACGTTACTGCGACGAATCTCGATCTTGTGATTGCCCATGCGGGTCCCCGACAACAGCGTTGAACAAGACTAGCATCCGCTCTGGACCGCGGCGACAGGGGAAAACGAAACTTCGTACAGCCGCTGTCGTAACGCTAAACTCTGCGCATCTGGAAACTGCCTGAGGAACTCATGATGCTGTTCAAGAAAACCCTGACCGTCGCTACCCTGCTCGGCTCGCTGCTCGCCGCTTCTTCGGTGTTTGCCCATGCGCACCTGAAAAGCCAGACACCGGCCGCCGACAGCACCGTGACCGCGCCAACGCAATTGCGCCTGGAGTTCTCCGAGGGGGTTGAGGCCAGTTTCACCAAAGTCACCCTGACCAGGGATGGCGCACCGGTGGCGGTCAAGGCGCTGACCACCGAAGGCATCGACAAGAAGACCCTGATCGTCACCCCGGCCGCACCCTTGACCGCCGGTGCCTACAAGGTCGAGTGGCACGCCGTGTCGGTCGACACCCACAAAAGCGAAGGTGCCTACGCCTTCAAGGTTGGCCAGTAATTCATGGCGAGCGCGCTGGTGCTGTGCCGCTTCCTGCATTTCATCGTGGTGCTGATGCTGTTCGGGGCCTGGGTGTTTCGGCCGTTACTGGCCAATGGCGAAACCGCACTGGACCAGCGGCTGGCACGCACCTCCCGTTGGCTGGCCGTGGTGGCGCTGGGTAGCGGTGTGTGCTGGTTGTTGCTGGTTACCGCAAGCATGGCTGGCGCCTGGGACGCGGCCTTTGATCCGCCGACCCTGCAGCTGGTGCTGGGCAATACCTTTTTCGGCCAGGTCTGGCGCTGGCATTTGCTGATCAACACGGCGTTGGTGGTGCTGTTGCTGACACCGCTACGCGCCAGCCTTGCACCACGCCTGACCCTCAGCGGTCTGCTGCTGGCTACGCTGGCCCCGGTCGGTCACGGCGCCATGCTCGATGGCACCGCCGGGCATTTGCTGATCCTCAACCAACTCGTTCACTTGATCTGCGTGGGTGCCTGGCTCGGCGGCTTGATGTTGCTGGTGATGATTCTGCGACAGCCTGAGGGGCATTCGATCCGCAAGATGTTGCAGCGCTTCAGCGGCGTCGGTTACGGGTTGGTTGCCGGGCTGCTGATCACCGGACTGATCAATGTGCGGGTGCTCACCGGGGCCTTCTGGCCAACGCCGCTGTTCAGCGGGTTCGCCTTGATCCTGTTGATCAAGGCGCTGCTGGTGGCCTCGATGCTGGGCCTGGCGTTGCTCAATCGCTTGCGGATCAATGAATGCGAGCAGCGTCTGCAAAGCCTGCGCACCAGCGTGATGCTGGAGTGGATGCTGGGGCTTGGCGCAGTGGCTGCGGTCTCGCTGCTGGGCACCCTGCCCCCGATGATTTCCAGCTGACAGTCCATCCCCCTTGTAGGAGCGAGCTTGCTCCTGCGGATTTCTTCGACAGCCGGTCTGGCGCCGCTAGTCATCGTATAACTTCCGGTTGACAACCCTCAAAAATCCCGCAAATATCGCCCCTCGATGTTGTACGACGACGTATGACACCAATAAAAACAACAAGAAACATGGGAGCGTCACAGTGAGCAAGCTCGTCCGCAATACGTCCGCCCGTACTTCACGTCCAAACCTTTCCCGTCGTCATACCCTGAGCCTGATCGGCTGCGGCAGCCTGGCCCTCGCCCTGCCCATGACCGGCCATGGCGAAGGTTTCACCGACGACGCCAAGGCCACGCTGAACCTGCGTAACGCCTACTTCAACCGCAACTTCACCAACCCGGCCTACCCCCAGGGCAAGGCTGAAGAGTGGACGCAAAACTTCATACTCGATGCCCGGTCCGGGTTCACCCAGGGCACCGTGGGCTTCGGTGTGGATGTCTTGGGCCTGTACTCGCAGAAGCTCGACGGCGGCAAAGGCACCGGTGGCACGCAGCTGTTGCCGATCCACGACGATGGCCGCCCTGCCGACAACTTCGGCCGGCTCGGCGTGGCGCTCAAAGGCAAGGTGTCGAAGACCGAATTGAAGGTCGGCGAATGGATGCCGGTGCTGCCGATCCTGCGCTCCGACGATGGCCGCTCGCTGCCGCAAACCTTCCAGGGCGCTCAGGTGACATCCAGCGAAATCAGTGGCCTGACGCTGTACGGCGGTCAATTCCAGAAAAACAGCCCGCGTAACGACGCGAGCATGGAAGACATGTTCATGAACGGCAAAGCGGCGTTCACCTCTGACCGTTTCAATTTCGGCGGCGGTGAATATGCGTTCAATGACAAACGCACGCAGGTCGGCGTCTGGTACTCGGAACTGACTGACATCTACCAGCAGCAATACTTCAACCTGATCCACACCCAGCCCGTCGGCGACTGGACCCTGGGCGCCAACCTGGGCTATTTCATCGGCAAGGAAGACGGCAACGCGAAGGCCGGCGACCTCGACAACAAGACCGCGTTTGCCATGCTCTCGGCCAAATATGGCGGCAACACCTTTTATGTCGGCCTGCAAAAACTCACCGGTGACGACGTGTGGATGCGGGTCAACGGCACCAGCGGCGGCACCCTGGCCAACGACAGCTACAACTCCAGCTATGACAACGCCAGGGAGAAATCCTGGCAGCTGCGCCACGACTACAACTTCGTCGCCCTCGGCATTCCCGGCCTGACCCTGATGAACCGCTACATCAGCGGTGACAACGTGCATACCGGCGCCATCACCGACGGCAAGGAGTGGGGCCGCGAGTCCGAACTGGCCTACACCGTACAGAGCGGCCCGCTGAAAAACCTCAACGTGAAATGGCGTAACGCGAGCATTCGCAGGAACTTCAGCACCAACGAGTTCGACGAGAACCGGGTTTTCATCAGCTATCCGATTTCGTTGTTGTAAATCGCGGACATCAACACCAAGCCCCTGTAGGAGCGAGACTGCTCCGGGCGGCGTTCCGACGATGGTCGCCAACGATAACGCTGGCTGGCAGGTGCCCCGCGGCGTTCTCGGGTTCATCGCGAGCAAGCTCGCTCCTACAAGAGGAGGCATTCCGAATCAGAAGATTGACCCCCAACAGGCCTGAAATGACCCTCTGTCATTTTCAACCAATGTTGCGTTGACAAGAGCCGGAAAGCCTAACGATACTCCAGCTTAGTCATACGACAACCTACAACAAATCGATAACAACAACCGCGTGTCCAGGATTCCCATGACGACCACTCCAACCTCCCGCATCCCTTTCAATCGCCTGCTGCTGACCGGCGCCGCCGGTGGCCTCGGGAAAGTCCTGCGTGAAAGCCTGCGCCCTTACGCCAATGTGATTCGCCTGTCGGATATCGCCGACATCGCACCCGCCATCGATGATCGCGAAGAAGTGATGCCGTGCGACCTCGCCGACAAGCAAGCGGTGCATCAACTGGTCGAAGGCGTGGACGCCATCCTGCATTTCGGCGGTGTGTCGACCGAGCACTCGTTCGAAGAGATCCTCGGCGCCAACATCTGCGGCGTGTTCCACATCTACGAAGCGGCGCGCCGCCACGGTGTGAAGCGGGTGATCTTCGCCAGCTCCAACCATGTGATCGGCTTCTACAGGCAGGACGAAGTCATCGACGCCCACTCCCCTCGTCGCCCGGACAGTTACTACGGCTTGTCCAAGTGCTATGGCGAAGACATGGCCTCGTTCTACTTCGACCGCTATGGCATCGAGACCGTCAGCGTGCGCATCGGCTCTTCGTTCCCGGAGCCGCACAACCGCCGGATGATGAGCACCTGGCTGAGCTTCGGCGACCTGACCCAATTGCTCGAACGCGCCTTGTACACCTCGAATGTCGGCCACACCGTGGTCTACGGTGCGTCCGACAACAAGGACGTCTGGTGGGACAACCGCTACGCCACCGCTCTGGGTTATGTCCCAAAGGACACCTCCGAAGTGTTCCGCGAAAAAATCGAAGCCCAGCCGATGCCAGCCGCCGATGATCCGGCGCGGCTCTATCAAGGCGGCGCCTTCTGCGCAGCCGGCCCGTTCGGTGATTGAACCTTCGCGCCTCACTTGATCCCCACGAAAAAACCAAGGGAATGCGTTGCCATGCAAGCCGAATTGATTGTCGATGCCCGCAACGCGGTCGGTGAAAGCCCGGTCTGGGTGCCTGAGGAAAACGCCCTGTACTGGGTCGATATTCCCGCCGGCAGTCTACAGCGCTGGAGTGCCGAAACCGGGCAGGTGGATACCTGGACAACACCTGAGATGCTCGCTTGCATCGTCCGTCATGCGGACGGCAGCTGGGTCGCCGGAATGGAAAGCGGCTTTTTCCACCTGCACCCGCGCAACGACGGCAGCCTCGACAGTCAACTGCTGGCCCACGTCGACCATGCCCGCAGCGACATGCGCCTCAACGATGGTCGCTGCGATCGACAGGGCCGCTTCTGGGCCGGCAGCATGGTGCTGAACATGGGTGCCAACGCCGCCGACGGCACGTTGTATCGCTACAGCGCCGGGCAACGCGGGCCGATCGATGCCCGACTGGGCGGGTTCATCGTGCCCAACGGCCTGGGTTTCAGCCCGGACGGGCGCACGATGTACCTGTCCGATTCCCATCCGCTGGTCCAGCAGATCTGGGCCTTCGACTACGACATCGACACCGGCACCCCTTCGCGTCGCCGCGTGTTCGTGGACATGCACCAGTACAGCGGTCGCCCTGACGGTGCGGCGGTCGACGCCGAGGGCTGCTACTGGATTTGCGCCAATGACGCCGGGTTGATCCACCGTTTCACCCCTGACGGCCGACTGGACCGTTCCCTCGCCGTACCGGTGAAAAAACCCGCCATGTGCGCCTTCGGTGGCTCTCGCCTGGACACCTTGTTCGTGACCTCGATCCGCCCCGGCGACGATCATGACCCTGCGTCACTCGCGGGTGGGGTGTTCGCGCTCGATCCTGGCGTGAAGGGATTGCCGGAACCGCTGTTTCAGGATCAGAGATGAACATGATGCCCACGCTTCTCGAACTCGAAGATGAACTCACCCGCCTCACCCTCGCCCCGGAACTCGGTGCCAGCATCGTCAACTGGGCAGTCCGCGACACCGGGCAACCCTTGTTGCGGCACAGTGACGCCCATGCCCTGCACACCGGTCTGCCCGGCAAACTCGGCTGTTTTCCCCTGATCCCCTGGTCCAACCGCATCGCCGAAGGTGGTTTCGCTTGCCCCGACGGCTGGCTGGCGCTGACGCCCAACAGCCTCACCGATCCGCTGCCGATTCACGGCAGCGCCTGGCAACAGCCGTGGGACGTGATTGCCCGATCCGAAAATGAAGTGATCCTGCAACTCGTCAGCGCAACGCCTTTCGCCTACCGCGCCCGGCAACGTGTGCATTTGAGCGCGGGCAAGCTGAGCATCGAACTGCAGGTCACGCACCTGGCAGAAAAGCCGGCGTGGCATGGCTTGGGACTGCATCCGTACCTGCCGCGAACACCGGATACCCAACTGCAGGCACCGGCCCGGCAGGTGTGGTTGTGCGACGGGGCAAAACTGCCGACAGCACTCAGCACATTACCGGTCGAATGGGATTTTCAACAACTCAAGGCATTGCCCGAAACGCTGGTGGACAACGGTTTCTGCGAATGGGACGGCCATTGCCTGATCCGCCAGCCGGACCTTGGCCATGAACTGCAATGCCGGGCCACCGGTAGCGATTACTACCTGCTGTATTGCCCGGTCGGACTGGATTTTTTCTGCATCGAACCGGTGAGCCACCCGGTCAACGCGCACCACCTGCCCGGCCGGCCAGGGTTGCGTTTACTGGAACAGGGTCAGTCCACCGAGCTGGGTTTCACCTTGCAGTATCGGCCGCTTCAGGCGGACGTCCCCAACAGTTGACTCAACACCGCTCGCAACTTGCCGGGCTTCACCGGTTTGTTCAGCAACGGTGCATTGAGTCGCTGCAAGGCGCGCCGACAATGGTCGGTACGGTCGGCCGTAATGATCACCGCAGGTATGTTCCGGTGGAAATGCTCGCGCAAATGTCGCACCACATCACAGCCGACCACCCCGTGATCGAGATGATAGTCGGCAAGAATCAGCTCCGGCGCCTGCCCGCGTAACGTCGCCAGCGCAGACGCTTCATCGGTGGCGGTCAGAACGTCGCAACCCCACTGCCCGAGCAACGCGCTCATGCTGTCGAGAATGCTCACTTCGTTGTCGATCACCAGCAGACGGCGACCCGGCAGCGGGTTGCCGGTGCCCGGTTGTGGTACCGCCCGGCTCACGGGTAACGGAACCTCACGAGATATCGGCACCTCGATGCTGAACATCGAGCCACGGCCCGGCAACGAGTACACGCCGACTTTATAGCCGAGGATCTTGGCGATGCGCTCGACAATCGCCAGCCCCAGGCCCACGCCCTTGCGGTCGGCGGCGCGGCCGACGTCCAGCTGGTTGAACTCGAGGAAGATCGAATCGAGCCGGTCAGCGGCGATGCCACGCCCGGTGTCCCAGACCTCCAGGCGCAACATCTCGCCTCGGCGCCTTGCCCCCAGCAGGATGCTGCCTTCATCGGTGTAGCGGCAGGCATTGCTGAGAAAATTGCGCAGGATCCGCGTCATCAGGCGCAAGTCGGTGCTGATGGCGTAATCGGCCATGCGCACCCGCAGGTTCAAGCCGGCCGCCTGCGCGACGGACTGAAACTCCGAGACCAGCGGCCCGAGCAGTTCGTCGAGGCGGTACGGCGCAATGTCAGGCTTGACTGCGGCCTGGTCGAGCCGGGAAATGTCGAGCAGGTCCGTCAGCAGGTCTTCGGCCCCTTCCAGGGCCTGGTGAGTGCGTTCCACCAGCACCTGTTCGGATTCCGGCAACTTGCGTTCGCGCAAGGTCGAAATCAGTAACCGTGCGGCGTTCAGCGGTTGCAGCAGGTCGTGGCTGGCGGCGGCGAGGTATTTGTCCTTGCTGTGATTGGCGGCCTCGGCGGCATCGCGGGCATCGCGCAAGGCTTCGGCGATCTGTTTACGCTGGATGATCTGCTGCTGAAGGTTGCGGTTGGCTTCGAGCAGTTCATTGGTGCGCGCGACGACGCGCAGTTCCAGTTCGTCATTGAGTTGCTGCAGGCGTTGCTGGGCCTGCTTGCGCTCGGTGATATCGGAAACGAACCCCTCCACCAGCCCTTCCTGGCCGGGCTTGAGCAGCAGGTTCATCAACACATCGAGGTGACTGCCGTCCTTGCGCCGCAAGCGGGTTTCATAGCCGTGCAGGCTGCGCTGGTGCCTGAGGATCTCGCCGATGTCTTCCAGCTCCTGCGCGCCGTCGACAAACAGGGTGCTGGCCAGGTCAGTCAGGGAGAACAGCACCTCCTGCGGATCCTGGTAGCCCAGCATGCGTGCCAGCGCCGGGTTGGCGGCACGCATGCCATCGTGCAGGCTAGCCTGGAAGATCCCGTGCACCGCGTTTTCGAACAGCCACTTGTAGCGATTACGCTCGGCCTCCAGATCATCCAGGCGCGCAGCCAGTTCCGGGTAATGACTCTTGCGCGCCGAATGGCTGCCCAGCCCCAGCAGCCCGGCCAGGGCCCGTTGTTGCTCGTCAGAGGGCTTCGCCATAGACGACCTCGACATCACGCTGGCTGGATTCGCGCGGGTTGGTCAGGATGCACGGATCGTCCATGGCATGTTGCGACAGGAACGGAATGTCAGAGGTCCTGACGCCGTGCAAACCAAGGGTTTCGTGAAAGCCGATGGCATGCTTGAGGGCGATCAGGTGTTCAACCAGACGCCCGCAGATCTGCCGGTGGTTGAGGCCCCGGCAGTCGATGCCGAAAGTCTCGGCGATCACCTTGAAGCGCTCCGGTGCCGAGTTGTAGTTGAAGGCCACCACGTGCTCGACGAGCACCGCATTGCACAGGCCGTGGGGCAGATCGAGAAAGCCGCCGAGGCTGTGAGACATGGCATGCACGGCGCCCAGGATTGCGTTGGAAAATGCCAGCCCGGCCTGCATGCTGCCGAGCATGATCTTCTCGCGCAGGGCGATGTCAGCCGGATTGGCGATCATCTGCACCAGGTTGCCATTGATCAGGCGCATCGCTTCCAACGCGTGAGGGTCGGTCAGCGGCCCGTGGCCGGTGGACACGAACGCTTCGATGGCATGCACCAACGCGTCAATGCCAGTACAGGCCGACAGGAACGGGTCCATGCTCAAGGTAGTTTCCGGGTCGATCAGCGAAACGTCCGGCACCACCGCCTTGCTGACGATGGAGAACTTCATGCGTTCCTGCTGGTTGGAAATGATCACGAATTGCGAGACGTCGGCCGAGGTGCCGGCCGTGGTCGGAATCAGGATCAGTGGCGGGCTGGGCACGCGGATGGTGTCCACGCCCTCGAATTCGAGAATGCTGCGGCCATGGGCGACGACGATACCGATGCCCTTGCCGCAGTCCATCGGGCTGCCGCCACCGACGGCGACGATCACGTCGCAGTGGTTTTCCCGGTACAGCTCGGCACCGCGCATCACCTCTTCGACCCGCGGGTTGGGCGAGACATCGCTGTAAAGGCAGTAGTCGATGCCCAGCGCCTGCAGGCTGGCTTCGACATCGGCGACCCAGCCGGCGGCAATCACGCCGGGATCGCTGACCACCAGGACCTTGCGCGCGCCAAAGGTCTTGGCATAGTTGCCGACATTGTGCCGGCTACCGGCACCGAAGATGATTTCAGGCGAAACGAATTTACGCAGCTGGTTGAGACTCTGGCTCATTGGAAAGCCTGTTTTTATTGTTTTGGAAGGTACAAGCCACACTAAACCATCCGGCTGCGAATGCAATCAGACCAATGGGTAGCACTGATTTTGGATTCACCGCAGATCCCTGTGGGAGCGGGCTTGCTCGCGAAAGCGGAGTGTCAGTCACCCTCTCTATTGACTGACAGGGCCTCTTCGCGAGCAAGCCCGCTCCCACAGGGGATATGTGTCGCCAGACTAGCCGCGATAGATCAGCCGCGACGCTTTCTCATTGCGCAATGTCAGGTGTTCCATCCCCAACCCTGGTGTCTCGGCTTCTTCGCGAGCCTTGAGGATCACACCGTGGTGCGCAGACTTGCTGCACACCGGGTCGGCATTGGTGGCATCACCGGTCAACATGAACGCCTGGCAGCGGCAGCCCCCCAGGTCCTTGTGCTTTTCGTCACAGGAGCGGCACGGCTCCTTCATCCAGTCATCGCCGCGAAAACGGTTGAAGCCGAACGAGTCGTTCCAGATGTGCTCGATGCTGTGCTCGCGCACGTTGGGAAACTGTACCGGCAATTGCCGGGCGCTGTGGCAAGGCAACGCCGTGCCATCGGGGGTGATGTCGAGAAACAGGTTGGCCCAGCCGTTCATGCAGGTCTTGGGACGCTCTTCGTAGTAGTCGGGGGTGACGAAGATCAGCTTGCACGGGTGACCCTGTGCCTCAAGCCGTTGGCGATATTCGTTGGTGATGCGCTCGGCCCGTTGCAGTTGTTCGCGGGTCGGCAGCAGGCCGACGCGATTGAGTTCGGCCCAGCCATAGAACTGGCACGTGGCCAGTTCGACAAAGTCCGCTTCCAGCTCCAGGCACAGCTCGATGATCTGCTCGATCCGGTCGATGTTGTGCCGATGGGTGACGAAGTTCAGCACCATCGGATAGCCCTGGGCTTTCACCGCCCTGGCCATCGCGAGTTTCTGGGCGAAGGCCTTGCGCGAGCCGGCCAGCATGTTGTTCACCGCTTCATCGGCGGCCTGGAAGCTGATCTGGATATGGTCCAGCCCGGCCACCTTGAAGTCGCGCACCTTCTGCTCGGTCAAGCCGATGCCGGAGGTGATCAGGTTGGTGTAGTAGCCCATGTCCCGGGCGGCGTTGATCAGTTCGGCGAGGTCCTGGCGAACCAGCGGCTCGCCACCGGAAAAGCCCAATTGCGCAGCGCCCATGTCCCGCGCTTCACGGAATACGCGGATCCATTCCTCCGTGCCCAGTTCCTCGCCGTGCCGGGCAAAATCCAATGGATTGGAACAGTACGGGCATTGCAGCGGGCAGCGGTAAGTCAGCTCGGCGAGCAGCCACAACGGCGGTCCGGGCTGCGTCTCACTCGATCCAGAATTGCGCATGGGCCACCTCCAGAAACGCCAGCACGTCTTCGTCGATCCCCGGTACGCCGGGGAAATTCGCGCTCAATCGCTCAATGATCGCCGCCACGCTACGCTGGCCGTCCACCAGGTCGAGAATCTGTCCGGCACTGCTGTTGAGCTTGATCATGCCTTCGGGGTACAGCAACACATGGCAGGCCTGACGGGGCTCCCATTGCAGGCGAAAACCGCGACGCAAGGCCGGTGACTGCTGGCGACTGATCAGGCTCACAGGGCGATCCCCCGGTGCCAGACGTTGTCGTCGGTGACCGTATGATACGGCGGGCGCGCAAGCTCAAAGGCCATGCTCATGGCATCGAGCATGCTCCACAGCACGTCGAGCTTGAATTGCAGAATCTGCAGCATGCGTCGTTGCCCCTCGGCCGTCACGTAGTGCGCCAGGGTGATGCGCAAGCCATGCTCGACATCGCGCCGCGCCTGGCTCAGGCGCGTGCGGAAATAGTCGTAGCCTGCGACGTCGATCCAAGGGTAGTGGGTGGGCCAGGCGTCGAGTCGCGACTGATGGATCTGCGGGGCAAAGAGTTCGGTCAGCGAACTGCTGGCCGCTTCCTGCCAGCAGGCGCGACGGGCGAAATTGACGTAGGCGTCCACTGCAAACCGCACCCCGGGCAACACCAGCTCCTGGGACAGAATCCGCTCGCGATCAAGCCCCACGGCTTCGCCCAGGCGCAGCCAGGCTTCGATACCGCCCTCGCTGCCGGGGACGCCGTCGTGGTCGAGAATCCGTTGCAGCCATTCCCGGCGCACGTCACGGTCCGGGCAGTTGGCCAGAATCGCGGCGTCTTTCAGGGGAATGTTGACCTGGTAATAGAAGCGATTGGCAACCCAGCCCTGGATCTGCTCACGGCTGGCGCGTCCGGCGTACATGGCCTGGTGGAACGGATGATGGATATGGTAGTAGGCGCCCTTGGCGCGCAGGGCGGCTTCGAATTCTGTGGGGGGCATTGCGTTGTCAGTCATTGCGGTTCTCCGGAAAGTTTTGCGGCGTCTGGTCTGGCCTCTTCGCGGGCAAGCCCGCTCCCACAAGGGGTCGGTGTGAACACAATTTTCATGTACACCAGAAATCCAGTGTGGGAGCGGGCTTGCCCGCGAAGGCGTCAGTCGCTACAACACAATGTCCATGCCGTCATAAGCCACTTCGATCCCCCGCCGCTCCAGCAGCGCCCGCTCGGCCGAGTTCTCATCAAGGATCGGATTGGTGTTGTTGATGTGGATCAGCACCTTGCGCTGGCGGTTGAAACCCTCCAGCACTTCAAGCATCCCGCCGGGGCCGCTTTGTGCGAGGTGCCCCATTTCGCTGCCCAGGCTCTGGCCGACTTCGCAGATACGCATCTCATCGTCACGCCACAGGGTGCCGTCCAGCAGCAGGCAATCGGCACGCTGCATCCAGCCCAGCACTTCATCGTCGATTTGCCCAAGGCCCGGTGCATAGAACAGCGAGGCGCCGTTGCGCAGGTCTTCAATGAACAGGCCAATGGTGTCGCCCGGTTGCGGGTTGCCGCGATTGGGTGAATACGGCGGCGCGTTGCTCACCAGGGCAATTGCACGGAATTGCAAATGCTCGCAGGCCGGGATGCCGAACGGCTGGCGATCGAGGCCGACCGGTTGCCATTGCAATCCGCCATTCCAATGCCCAAGCATGTCGAACAACGGGAAACCACTGCTCAGATCCTGATGCACGCGCTCGGTGCACCACACCGCATGCGGGCAGCCTTCGCGCAGACTGAGCAAACCGGTGCAATGGTCGATCTGGCTGTCCAGCAGCACGATGCCGGCGATGGCGCTGTCGCGCAGTCGCCGCGCCGGTTGCAGGGGCGCAAAACTCTCCAGTTGCGCGCGAATGTCCGGTGAAGCGTTGCACAGCACCCACGCCACACCGTCGTCACTCAGGGCAATCGACGACTGTGTACGGCGCTGTGCCTGGAGGCTGCCATTGCGCACGCCGGCGCACTGGCGGCAATTGCAGTTCCACTGTGGGAAGCCACCGCCGGCTGCTGAACCGAGAACGCGGATGTACATGGCAGATGCTCCGAAAGGCAGGCCCGGCCAACGCTTCGGCTGGCCGGGTGATCAATCAACGGTTGGCGAAATACATCGTCACTTCGAAGCCAATGCGCAGATCGGTAAACGCGGGTTTAGTCCACATGGGTCATTCCTCTTCTTGTGCCCGGGTGATTCCGGTAATGCCATTAATGCACGGGGCGTCGAGGGCCCGAATGCTACTTTCGAAGGAGCTTCGGGGGTGATTTGGTAGGGGGTATGCGATCGTCATGCACATACGAATACTGTAGGAGCGAGCTTGCTCGCGATGGTCGTCAACGATAACGCGGGAAGCCTGGTGCCCCGTGGCGTTCTCGGGATCATCGCGAGCAAGCTCGCTCCTACAGAGTGCATGTCATTAGTACGAAATCAGAAGAACCCCAGCGGATTGATGTCGTAGCTCACCAGCAGGTTTTTGGTCTGCTGATAGTGGTCGAGCATCATCTTGTGGTTTTCCCGACCGACGCCGGACTTCTTGTAGCCACCAAACGCGGCGTGCGCCGGGTACAGGTGGTAGCAGTTGGTCCACACACGACCGGCCTTGATCGCCCGGCCCATGCGGTAGGCGCGGTTGATGTCACGGGTCCACAGGCCGGCGCCGAGGCCGAACTCGCTGTCGTTGGCGATGGCCAGGGCTTCAGCTTCATCCTTGAAGGTGGTGATACCTACCACCGGGCCAAAGATCTCTTCCTGGAACACACGCATCTTGTTGTGCCCCTTGAGCAGCGTCGGCTGGATGTAATAACCGCTGGACAGGTCGCCCTCCAGACGTTCCGCCGCACCGCCGGTGAGCAGCTCGGCACCCTCCTCCTGGGCGATGGTCAGGTACGAGAGGATCTTGTCGTATTGCTGTTCGGAGGCCTGGGCACCCACCATGGTCTCGGTGTCCAGCGGGTTGCCGCGCTTGATCTTGACGATTTTCTTCATCACCTCGGCCATGAACGGCTCGTAGATCGACTCCTGCACGAGCGCCCGGGACGGACAGGTGCAGACTTCGCCCTGGTTGAAGAACGCCAGCACCAGGCCTTCGGCGGCTTTTTCGATGAACGCGGGTTCCGCGTTCATGATGTCTTCGAAGAAGATGTTCGGCGACTTGCCGCCCAGCTCCACGGTGCTGGGAATGATGTTCTCGGCGGCGCAATGCATGATGTGCGCGCCCACCGGGGTCGAGCCGGTGAAGGCAATCTTGGCGATGCGCTTGCTGGTGGCCAGGGCCTCGCCGGCTTCGCGACCGAAGCCCTGGACGATGTTCAGTACGCCCGCCGGCAGCAGGTCGGCGATGAGCTCGGCGAAGACCATGATCGACAGCGGCGTCTGCTCGGCAGGCTTGAGCACGATGCAATTGCCCGCCGCCAGGGCCGGAGCGAGTTTCCAGGCGGCCATCAGCAGCGGGAAGTTCCACGGAATGATCTGCCCGACCACGCCCAGCGGCTCATGGAAGTGATAGGCCGTGGTCAGTTCGTTGATCTCGGCGGCGCCGCCTTCCTGGGCGCGGATGCAGCCAGCGAAGTAACGGAAGTGGTCGGCCGCCAGCGGCACGTCGGCGTTGAGGGTTTCGCGCACGGCCTTGCCATTGTCCCAGGTTTCGGTGACGGCCAGGACCTCAAGGTTCTGCTCGATGCGATCGGCGATTTTCAGCAGCACCAGGGAGCGATCCTGGGCCGAGGTCTTGCCCCAGGCGTCGGCGGCGGCATGGGCAGCGTCGAGGGCCTTGTCGATGTCGGCGGCGCTGGAGCGCGGGAACTCGGCAATCACTTCACCGTTGACCGGCGAGGTATTGGTGAAGTACTCGCCATTGACCGGCGCGACGAATTCACCGCCGATGAAGTTGCCGTAGCGCGGCTTGAAGGTAATGACGGCGCCTGGGGTTCCGGGTTGTGCGTAGATCATGATGGGCCTCTGTCTGGGTCGGAGCCTGTCGTGCTGACAGGCGATGAGCCGATACTAGAGAGCCCCGCGTGCCAGACGAATGCATCGTTGGCAGGAGGGGCTCTCGTTATTTGGTCGTAGGTTCTGCACCAATCCCTGTAGGAGCGAGCGCCCTCGCGATGGTCGTCAACGATAACGCTGGAAGCCTGACACCCCACGGCGTTCTCGGGTTCATCGCGAGCGAGCTCGCTCCTACAAGGTTTGTGGTGGATCAGTGCTTGGCCACCAGGTCCTTGGGCAGTTTGAAGGTCCAGAGCATGCCGCCCTGGTTGAAGTCCTTCACCCGCTTGGCCACTTCGCCACCCCACAACGGTACGGCGCCGCCCCAGCCGGAGAGCACCGAGACATACTGTTCGCCGTCCATTTCCCAGGTCACGGGCGAGCCGAGCACACCGGAACCGGTCTGGAACTCCCAGACTTTCTCGCCCGTCTTGGCGTTGAACGCCTGCAGGAATCCTTCAGGCGTACCGGTGAACACCAGGTTGCCCTTGGTGGTCAGCACCCCGCCCCACAGCGGCGCGTAATTCTTGTGGCGCCACACTTCCTTGCCGGTTTTCGGATCGATGGCCCGCAACACGCCGATGTAGTCTTCGTTCAATGGCTTGATGGTGAATCCGGCGCCGAGGAACGCCGCGCCTTTCTTGTAGGCGATGCCTTCGTTCCAGATGTCCATACCCCATTCGTTGGACGGCACATAGAACAGCCCGGTGTCTTTGTTGTAAGCCATCGGCATCCAGTTTTTCGCGCCGAGGAACGCCGGCGCGACAAAGACCGAACTGCCCTTGACTTCGGAACCCGGGGCACCGGGACGGCTGGCTTCGTTGTAGATCGGCCGACCGGTTTTATCCAGACCGGTGGCCCAGGTGATCTTGTCCACGAACGGGAAGCCACGGATGAATTTGCCATTGGTACGATCCAGTACATAGAAGAAACCGTTACGGTCGGCAGTGGCCGCCGCCTTGATCTCTTTACCGCCTTCGCTGTAATTGAACGACACCAGCTCGTTTACGCCGTCGTAGTCCCAACCGTCGTGGGGCGTGCTCTGGAAGTGCCACTTGATGGTGCCATCGTCCGGATTGAGTGCCAGGCGCGATGAGGAGTAGAGGTTGTCGCCAGGGCGCAGGTGCGAGTTCCACGGCGCCGGGTTGCCGGTACCGAACAGCAGCAGGTTGGTTTCCGGGTCGTAATAGCCGCCAAGCCAAGGGGCCGCACCGCCGGTTTTCCAGAGATCGCCCGGCCAGGTCTTGCCCGCCTCGCCACCGGAGATGCCGTTTTCCACCGCTTTGCCGTCCTTGTAGACGTAGCCCATATGGCCTTCGACCGTCGGCCGGGTCCACAGCAGGTCGCCGTTTTTCGGGTCGTAGGCTTCGATCTTGCCCACCACGCCGAACTCGCCTCCGGCCACGCCGGTAATCAGTTTGCCGTTGATCACCAACGGCGCGGCGCTGATCGAGTAGCCTTCCTTGTGGTCGGCGACTTTCTTGCTCCAGACCACCTTGCCAGTGTCCTTGTTCAGCGCCACGAGCTTGGCGTCGAGGGTGCCGAAGATCACCAGGTCGCCATACAGCGCAACGCCACGGTTGATCACGTCGCAGCAGGGACGAATGTCATCCGGCAGGCGCGCATCGTATTGCCAGAGTTTCTTGCCGGTGCGCGCATCCACGGCGAACACCCGCGAGTAGGAACCGGTCATGTACATCACGCCGTCCTTGACCATCGGCTGCGCTTGCTGACCACGCTGTTTTTCACCACCGAAGGAAAACGCCCAGGCCGGTCGCAGCTCCTTGACGTTGTCGACATTGAGAATGTCCAGCGGGCTGTAGCGCTGCCCCTGGACACCCAGGCCGTTGGTCACGACCTGCTCGGGATTCTTCGGGTCCTGGAGAATGTCCTGGTCGGAAACCCCGGCCAATGCCTGGCCGGACAACAGCATGGCACTGAGCAGCAGGCTCAGGACGAAGGGCTGGCGACGTGCGGGTTGAGTCATGACGGCTTCCTCTGCAATTTTTGTTATGCCCGGAAAATTTTCCCGGTCTGGTGCAGATTCTTGGGCGCCGCCGCCCTGGCAACAATTGCCCGCAATGTGGAGTTTTCTAGTTCCTTGGTAGCGGGTCGAGTGAGATGGACACTCGACTTTGTGAACGACACCGTCCCCCTGTAGGAGCGAGCCTGCTCGCGAAAAACCTCAGACCACCGCGTTCATCCAGGCAACTAGCGTTATCGTTAACGTCCATCGCGAGCAGGCTCGCTCCTACAGGAAAGCATCATTTGCCGGCGGCAGAGTCCACCCGGGTCATCCGCTCGCGCTCGTAACGCGGGTACAAATGGCTGACGCTGCGAATCAGCTCGTATCGGCTCAGGTTGATGCCGGCAAAACGTTCGGGGATGGGGCTGCGGATCATCTCGGCCATGTCGCTGCCATTGGCGGCGCCGTCGCGCATGAGTTGATCGAGCCAGGTCAGGTAATCGCGCATCTGCTCGAAGGGTCGTGGATCGCTTGCCACCGGGCCATGGCCGGGCACGACCAGCGTCCAGGGCAAGCTTTGCAGGGTCGCGATATCCGCCAGCCACTCCGAAAGCCCCGGGCTGTTGGGCGTGGTCAGCGCCCGTTGATAAAACACCAGGTCCCCGGCAAACAGCACGCCGGTTTGCTGGTCGAGAATAGCCAGATCCGCGCCCGTATGCCCACCCAGGCTCAGCAGACGCAAATCGTGATTCCCAAAACTTGTCACACCGGGCGTCAGCACCTGGCTGGGCAAAACCATTTCGGTGCCGCGCATCCAGTCGCCGACCATTCGATACAGGTTCTCGGTCATGGCATCGCCTTGCTGATGCATCAGCCCGGTGGTGCCGGCCAATGCACCGATCGGCACGTCGCTGAAGGCCTGGTTGCCCAGCACATGGTCCGGATGATGGTGGGTCAGCAACACCTGGATCACCGGCTTGTCGGTGGTGGCGGCAATCGCCTTGCGCATCGCTTCGCCGTAACGTTTCGACGGCCCGCTGTCGATCACTACCACACCACGTTCGGTGACGATGAACGCGGTGTTGACGATGTTGCCGCCGTTGGCCTTGGCGAAATTATCGGTACTGCCTTCCAGCAACCAGGTGTCCTGGGCGATCTGCCGGGGCTCGAGCGAGTATTCGAGGTCGGCCAGGGTCGGCAGACTGACGCACAACACCGTCAGCAATATCCAGCGCATGCCACGCTCCTTTGGGTCAGGGTATTGATGCATCGAACTCATTGCCGCTGTTGTCCCGTAATAACAGGCGCGTTTGCCCTGCCCCTACGACGTCGAAGGCCAGGTTGGGGTTTTCACTGACGGCGGGAAACAGCTCCAGCCGGGCCAGTACCTGGTCGCGGCGGTCGCGCAGTTCGGCATGGTTGATGAAGAATTCCGGAATGCCGCTGACCATGCCGTTGTCCATGGGATGGGCGACCTGCAAACGCAAACGGCTGAACTCGCCCCGGGGATAGCGGCCGCCGAGCACTTCGCCGATGTGTTCCTCCCAGCCTGGCTGGCTGCGGACCACGCTCGGCGCGGTGCAGCCACCACCCGCCGCGTCGATCAGGGTCGAACCGACGTGCCACAAGCCGTCACGGGTCAACACCGCCGCGCGCAAGGGCGTGGCCTGTTCGATGCGAATGCGCAGTGACAGCCAGGGCAAAACGGCACCCAGCGGCTGGAAGTCGACGATTTTCGGCAAAGGGTTCAGCTCTGCCCAGGCGAGGATTTTCACCACCTCGCCATTGAACGCCCGGGCGTCGATTTCCAGCGGCACCTGCCGGGCATCTTCGGCAAACGGCGGCGCCAGCAACTTGACCCGGTCATCGAAAACGAACGGCGCGTTGCCAAGAAACTGCTTGTGATAGAACGTCCACATCACCGATGGCACCGGATCCTTGCCGGGATCGATATCGGCGGCCTGTGCCGCCAGGCTTAACCAGCAGGCCAACAGACAACTCCCTCGCCATTTCATCGCCTGCTCCTATTGATACATCTCGGGCACGTCATAACGCAGGCCGTAATGGCCGTAGATAGCCTTCACCGAGCCCTCGCGGATCAGGCCTTCGAGCGCCTCTTCCACGGCATAGGCCAGTTGACGGTTACTTTCGTGAACCGCCATGCCGATTTCCCAAAGCTGCTTGCCCATGTTCGGGTAGGCGTTTTCTGCCAGTGCCACTTGCGGGTCGGCAGCCAGGTGTACCTGCCAGTCGATCTCGCCACGCATGGCCATCACCGCGTCGATCTCACCGGCCTTCATCGCGGCAAACGCCTGGGGCACGCCGGGATAGTGATGAGTCTTGCCGGCGAGCATGCCGTTGAACACCGAGGTCAGGTAGAACGACGGTACGCTGTCGACTTCGACACCAATCGGGTGTTGCTCGAACACCGCGACGCTGGCGACCTTGTCCAGCCGCCGACGGTCATAGGCCACCTGCCATTGTTCGTTCTGGTACGGACCGAACATCACCACATGGCCGTTTTCCAGTTCGCCGAACTCATTACGCTTCTGCGCATAGTCACGGTCGTAGGGCACGCGCATCATCAGGTCGGCCAGTTGCTGGTTGTGCAAGGCACTGGCACGCCAGATGTAATCGCGCAGGTCGTCATCGAGCTTTTCCCCGGCCGGTGCCCAGATCAGCGTCAGGCGCACGCCGAGTGCCTTGGCCAGAGCCTCGGCGAGTTCAACATCGACCCCCTGGGGCTTTCCGCCGCTTTCAAAACTGTAGGGGGCGAAGTCCTTGTAGACCGCCACCTTCAGCTCCCCGGCGGCGATCATTTCGTCGTAGTTGCGAACCTGCGCCTGCGCCGGCTGGCAACACAGCCACAGAGCGCCGAGCAACACCGCGAGCAGGCGCATGGGTCACTCCTCGACGTGCACAGTGTCCAGATAAGTGCGCACCGCCCACAGCGCTTCCTGGCTCAGGTAGTCGGCCATCTTCGGCATGTACACCCGACCGTCGCGCACCGCGCCATGGCGTACCCGTTCGGCGAACCATTCATCGCCCGATTCACCGACATCGAGCATGCGCAAGTCGGGGGCGATGCCGCCAGACTTGGCTTCCAGACCATGACAGGCCGCGCAGTTCTGGGTGTAGGCCGAGGCGCCGATTTCCACTGCCTTGTCATGTTCCGGGGCGGTGCGATAAGGGTTTACCGCCGCCCAGCCGTCGGCGTCGAGTTGCACACCGGCGTCCTTGACTGGCGTCAGTCCCTTGGTTTCCACAGCCTGGGGTACCACGTTGCCGTGGGCCCACACCGAGCTTGCGCTGATAAGACCGGCCAGCAGCCCGGTCACGAGCAAGGCGTTGCGTTTTGTTGTCATTGTTCTGCCCTCAGGATTGCACGCAAAACCTCTTGTCAGAGGCTATGGCGGTCATCTTAGAAACGGCATCGCACTCACCCCATGCTGCTTTGGTGGTCGCCACCTAGTCCCTTGGTAGTAAGGCGCTGGATGGACGCCACCGGTACTTTCTGCATATTTCCTCAGCCTCACGGGCTACCTAAGCTGGCGCTACCAGTAATGGAGTGCCCCATGCGCCAGCTCATCCCTTACGTTTTGACCTACCTGCTGGCGATTGCCTGCGCCGCCGGCCTGGCCACCCACAGCCAGGCCGCGGACGCACCCTTGCAGGTGCGCATCGGCTACCTGGGTTATCGCCCCGACCCTGGCCCGTTGCTGTCGAACGTCATTCCCGAACCCATTGATGCCGGCCTGCGCGGCGCCGAACTGGCGATCACCGACAGCAACAGCACCGGGCGTTTTCTCAATCACGGGTACAGTCTGGTCAGCGCCAGCGTCGACAGCCCCGAAGCCTTGCTCGAAGCGGCGAAGGCCCAGCACGAACAAGGTCTGCGCCTGTTTGTGGTGAACGCACCTGCCGGCAGCCTGCACCAGCTCAGTGCCGCACTGCCCGACAGCCTGCTGTTCAACGCCGGCAGCCCGGACGACAACCTGCGCACCACCGATTGCCTGCCGAACGTGCTGCACACCTTGCCGAGCCGGGCGATGCTCGCCGACGCACTGGTGCAGTTTCTGGTGCTGCGCAAATGGCAGCGGGCGCTGCTGATAGTCGGCCCGACGGCGGACGATCAAGCCTACGCTGCCGCCCTGCGCCGCGCCGCCAGGCGCTTCGGCCTGCAACTGGTGGCGGAAAAGCCCTGGAGCTTTGATAACGACCAGCGGCGCAGTGCCCAGGCGGATATGCCGCTGTTTACCCAGACCGCCGAGTACGACGTGGTACTGGTGGCCGATGAACGCGGCGACTTCGGCGAATACGTGCCCTACCAGACCTGGTACCCGCGCCCGGTTGCCGGCACCCAGGGCCTGACCCCGGTGGGTTGGCACAAGACCGTGGAAACCTACGGCGCCGCGCAACTGCAAAAACGCTTCGAAGCCCTGGCCGGACGCTGGATGAACGACCGTGATTTCGCGGCCTGGATTGCCGTGCGCAGTATCGCCAGTGCCGTGAGCAAACTGCGCCAGGCCGAGCCGATGGCGATCCGTGCGCTTGAAATCAGCGACCAGTTGCCGCTCGACGGCTTCAAGGGTCGCAAACTCAGCTATCGGCCGTGGAACGGCCAGTTGCGCCAGCCGATTCCCATTGTCCAGCCCCGGGCGCTGGTCAGCACATCCCCTCAGGACGGCTTTCTGCACCCGTTCAACGAGATGGACAGCCTGGGTTACGACAAGTCCGAGGTCAGCTGCCGCTTTCCCTGAACACAATAACTACAACAAGGACACTGCCATGCGCCGCACCCTGCTTTCATGCGCCCTGCTGCTCGCCGCTGGCCACGCCGTCGCCAGCACGGCCTGGGTCTCCAACGAAAAGGACAACAGCCTGAGCCTGATCGACATGCAGACCCTGCAAGTCACCGACACCCTGCCCGTCGGCCAGCGCCCCCGCGGCCTGCTGCTGTCCCATGACAACAAGCTGTTGTACATCTGCGCCAGCGACTCGGACCGGGTCCAGGTGATGGACGTGGCCACGCGCAAGATCATCAAGGAATTGCCCTCGGGCAAAGACCCTGAACAATTCGCCCTGCACCCGAACAATCGCTGGTTGTATGTTTCCAACGAAGACGATGCACTGGTCACGGTGATCGACACCGAGACCTCCAAGGTCCTCGGCCAGATCAACGTCGGCGTCGAACCCGAAGGCATGGCGGTGAGCCCTGACGGCAAGTGGGCGGTCAATACCAGTGAAACCACCAACATGCTGCACTGGATCGACACCAGCACCCAGACCCTGGCCGACAGCACCCTGGTGGACCAGCGCCCGCGCTTCGTCGAGTTTTCCCCGGATGGCACGAAGCTCTGGGCCTCGGCGGAAATCGGCGGCACCGTGACGATTCTCGACGTGGCCAGCCGCAACGTCCTCAAGACCCTGAACTTCCAGATCAAGGGTGTGCACCCGGACAAGGTACAACCGGTGGGCATCAAGCTCAGCGCCGATGGAAAATACGCTTTTGTCGCCCTTGGCCCGGCCAATCACGTCGCGGTGGTCGACGCCAAAACCTTCGAGATTGTCGATTACCTGCTGGTGGGCCGACGGGTCTGGCAGATGGCGTTCACCCCGGATCAGAAGCAATTGCTGAGCACCAACGGCGTCAGCGGCGATGTCTCGGTGATCGATGTCGACAGCCTCAAGGTCAGCAAGTCGGTGAAGGTCGGGCGCTATCCCTGGGGCGTGGTGGTGACGCCATGAACGCCCTTGAAGTCAGTGACCTGAGCTTCGCCTACGGTACCCGAGAGGCCTTGCGCAAGGTGAGTTTCAGCCTGGAACCCGGGCGTTTCGCCGCGCTGCTGGGGCCCAACGGCGCGGGCAAGTCGACCCTGATTGCCCTGCTGACCCGGCTCTATGATCTGCAGCAAGGCGAGATCCGCGTCGGTGGCTGTTCATTGCGCAGCGCGGCACGCCCGGCACTCCGGCAATTGGGCGTGGTGTTCCAGCAAAGCACGCTGGACCTGGACCTAAGCGTCGAGCAGAACCTGCGTTATCACGCTGCACTGCATGGGCTGTCCCGGCGTCAGAGCAGTCTTCGGGTCGACGCCGAACTGGCCCGCCAGGCCCTGACCGAGCGCCGCCGCGAACGGGTGCGCGAACTCAACGGCGGCCATCGTCGGCGGGTAGAAATTGCCCGTGCCCTGTTGCATGAGCCGCGCCTGTTGCTACTCGATGAAGCCAGTGTCGGCCTCGACCCCGCCAGTCGCCTGGCACTCAATCAGCACCTGCGCAGCCTGTGTCGCGAGGAGCGCATCAGCGTGCTCTGGACCACCCACCTGCTCGACGAAGTGCAGCCCAGCGACGACTTGCTGATACTCCATCAAGGCCGGCTGGTAGCCAGCGGACAAGCCGATGCCCTGAGCCTGGAACACGGCGGTGACCTCGGCTCGGCCTTCACCCGCCTGACAACCACAGGAGCCACGCAATGACAGCTTACTGGCAATGCTTGAGCGGCATCGTGCTACGCGAATGGCTGCGCTTTGTGCTGCAACGCACGCGGTTTCTCAGCGCCCTGGTGCGGCCACTGCTGTGGCTGCTGGTATTCGCGGCCGGTTTTCGCGCAGCGCTCGGGATCGCCATCATCGAGCCCTACGACACCTACATTCCCTATGAGGTCTACATCATTCCGGGGCTGGCCTGCATGATCCTGCTGTTCAACGGCATGCAGGGGTCACTGTCGATGGTCTACGACCGCGAGATGGGCAGCATGCGCGTGCTGTTGACCAGCCCCCTGCCGCGCACCTTCGTGCTGTGCAGCAAGCTGCTGGCCACCTCACTGATTTCGCTGTTGCAGGTGTATGCGTTTCTGGCGATTGCCTGGATTTACGGCGTGCGGCCACCGGCCCTGGGTCTGTTGATGGCGTTGCCGGCCCTGCTGCTGGTGGCGTTGATGCTCAGCGCACTGGGCCTGTTGCTGTCGAACGCGATCCGCCAGCTGGAGAACTTTGCCGGGGTGATGAATTTCGTGATCTTCCCGCTGTTTTTCCTGTCATCGGCGCTGTATCCGCTGTGGAAGATGCGCGAGGCCAGCGAGTGGCTGTACTGGCTGTGCGCCCTGAACCCGTTCAGCCATGCGGTGGAACTGGTGCGCTTTGCCTTGTACGAGCGCTTCAATCCGCTGGCGCTGGCGGTGTGCGTGGGGCTGACGCTGCTGTTCACGCTGCTCGCCGTGCTGACCTTCAACCCGCAACATGCCGCCTTGCGCAAAACCAACTGACTACACAGGTCAACTGTGGGAGCGGGCTTGCTCGCGAAGGCGGCGGCAAATTCAATAAATAAGTTGACTGACACAACGCTTTCGCGAGTAAGCCCGCTCCCACATTTGATCTTCATTGAACAGGGAGAATTACTACTTTAGTACTGGTTTCCCTGTCTATCGTCGCATTCCCAACGTCCTCCGACTGGCATGTAATAGGTCCATAACGATAAGGATTGAACCCATGCCGCGTGCCCGACGTCGCCTGTTGCGCCCTGCTCTCGCCGCCCTGTCACTGAGCCTGTTGCTGAGCACTGCGCAGGCCGACACAGCGCTATTCTCCACCGACGGCTATCGCATCGGCCTGTACCGCAGCCCGACGCCCGACCAGCTGCAAGGCGCAACCATCGTCGACACCCGCGCCCTGCAGACGCTGCTCAGCCAAAACCCGCGCCCGGTGCTGATCGACGTCTACCGACGGCAGTGGCTGCAAGGGCAATTCATCGAAGACCAGCCCCATGAAAACCTGCCCGGCAGCCACTGGCTGGCCAATACCGGTGACGGCGACCTGACGCCCGCCTGGCAGGATTATTTCTCCCGCAACCTGAAGTCACTGACGGGCGGCGACCCGACGCAACCGCTGGTCTTCTATTGCCGCTCCGACTGCTGGTTGAGCTGGAACGCGGTCAAACGCGCAGCCACCATGGGCTATAAGACCCTGTATTGGTATCGCGATGGCCTGGACGCCTGGCAAGCGGCCAATCTGCCGGTTTCGCCAGCCAGCCCCGAACCCTTTCCCTGAGCTTTACGCGTGCGTGTAGTTGCCACACCATAATCAAAATAATGAGGTGAAAGGCCATGTACAAAATTCTGATTGCCGACGATCACCCGCTGTTTCGCGAAGCCATTCACAACGTCATCAGCGACGGCTTTGCCGGCAGCGAAGTGATGGAAACCGCTGACCTGGACAGCGCCCTGGCGTTGACCCAGGAACACGACGACCTCGACCTGATCCTGCTCGACCTGAACATGCCCGGCATGCACGGGCTCAATGGCCTGATCAACCTGCGTAACGAAGCGCCGACCATTCCGGTGGTGATTGTCTCTGCCGAGCAGGACAAACAGATCGTGCTGCAAGCCATCACTTACGGTGCCGTGGGTTTTATCACCAAGTCTTCACCCCGCGCACAGATGACCGATGCCATCCAGCAAATTCTCAATGGCAATGTCTACCTGCCCCCGGACATCATCCGCACCGCCAAAAGCAGCACCCAGCGGCGGATGAACGACACTCCGGGCTTTCCGCCCGAACTGCTCCAGGCCCTGACCCGCAAGCAATTGCAAGTGCTGGAGCGCATGACCAAGGGCGAATCGAACAAGCAGATCGCCTACACCCTGGAAATCGCCGAAACCACGGTCAAGGCCCACGTTTCGGCGATCCTGCGCAAGCTCAACGTGCACAACCGGGTGCAGGCGATCCTGAGTGCCGGGGATATTGATTTCGGGTCATACCTGCGGCGTTGAGTCAGAAAGACCGCGGCGCGCCTTTCGCGAGCAAGCCCGCTCCCACAAAGATTCAGGTGATCCTGTGGGAGCGGGCTTGCTCGCGAAGGGGCCAGCACCGACACCCGGAAAATCAAGGCCTGCCGAGCAAATGACTCATCGCCGTCTTCAGCTTCATCGGCCGTACCGGCTTGTGCATCAGGGTGTGGCCCAGTTCGCGGATCTGCTGTTTGAGTTCGTTGCTGTAGTTGGCCGTGATCATCATCGCCGGGACCGGTGACGCGCGCCGGGCATTGATCCGGGCGACGGCGTCGACTCCATTGCGGTCGTTGTCCAGATGGTAATCGGCGATCAGCAAGTCGGCCTCGGCGTGGTAGTTGTCCACTTGCCGTGCCAGGTCTTCCTCCGACAGCGCCGTCACCACCCGACACCCCCACCCCTCCAGCAAGGTGCGCATGCCGGCACAGATGGTCGCGTCGTTGTCCAGCACCCATATCCGCGCACCACGCAGGCGTTCAAGCATCGGCTCGTTCATCGGCAATGTCGGCGGCGGTTTCGGCGCGGTGGCGCTCAGCGGTACTTCGACCGAGAACATCGAGCCCCGACCCGGCCACGAGCGCACATGAATGCGATGCCCGAGGATGCCGGCAATTTTCTCGACAATCGCCAGGCCCAGACCCAGGCCGCGATCCTGATCGGGGCGCTGCACATCACCGCGCTTGAACTCCTGGAAAATTTCCTCCAGTCGATGCTCGGCAATGCCCATGCCGCTGTCCCAGACTTCTATCGTCAGGCACTGGTGATGCCGCCTGCAACCCAGCACCACGCGACCACTGCAGGTATAGCGAATCGCATTGCTCAGCAGGTTGCGCAGTATGCGCGCCAGCAACTGGATGTCGCTGCGCACCAGCGCCGAACAACCGATGAAGTGCAGTTGCAGGCCTTCACTGCGCGCCACCTGGGTGTATTCGGCGGCCAGGTTGTCCAGCAGTTCGCTGAGGGCGAACGGCGCGATGTCGGCCTTGATCACTCCAGCATCGAGCTTGGAAATATCCACCAGGGTGCCCAGCAGGTTTTCCACATCTTCCAGGGAATTGCTCACATTGCGCACCAGTATCTCGCTGGACATCGGCTCGCGTCGTTCCAGCAGGGCACTGGTAAACAGTCGCGCAGCATTCAACGGTTGCAGCAGGTCGTGGCTGACGGCCGCGAGGAACTTGGTTTTCGACAGGTTGGCCCGCTCGGCTTCCTGCTTGGCCTCGCGCAAGCGTGACTCGACCAGGCGACGCTCATCGATTTCACGCAGCAACTGGTCGTTGAGGGTGGTCAGTTCCGCCGTGCGCTCGCGTACCCGCAGCTCAAGGTTCTGATAAGCCTGATGCAGCGCCTCGGCGGTGCGGCGGCGTTCGGTGATGTCGCGGATCAGCACGAAGATCCCCACCACCTCGCCACTGGCCAGACGGTTGGGCACATAGGAGCGCAGCATGTAGCGCTCCTGGTCGTTGACGTTGGTTTCGGCGAACTCGAAGGTCACGCTCTCGCCCGCCAGCGCCCTGGCCACGTAGGGTTCCAGCCGCTGGTAATGCTGTTCGCTGTGCACTTCGCGCAGGCTCTGGCCGAGCATCACGCCTCGGGGCCAGCAGTACCACTCTTCGTAGACCTTGTTGGTGAACTCGTAGACCAGATCGGCATTGAGGTAGGCAATCAATGCCGGCACGTGATCGGTGATCAGGCGAATCCAGTGTTCGCTTTCACTCAGTGCCTCGGCGTGCTGGTAGCGTTCGGTAATGTCGGTGAAGGTGTTGACGAAACCGCCAGTGGGCAACGGATGGGTGCGGACTTCCAGGACCCGGCCATCGTACAGGCGCTGCTCGCATTCCCTTACCGGTCGGCCGTTGCCATCGCGACTGGCCGGGGTCAGCAGGTTCAACTCGCTGTCGGCGATCACCTCGGCAAACGGGCGATGGGCAGCCACCGGCGCCAGACCGCTCAACTCCAGGAAACGCCGGTTCCACAGTTCCAGAATGCCCTCGGCGTTGACCATTGCCACCCCTTGGGACAGGTTGTCGACCGCCCGTTGCAGCAGATGCGACTTCTGCGCCACCGCCTGCTCACGGCGCACGGTTTCGCTGAGTTTGACATCGGTAATGTCGGTGAACAGGATCACCCGCCCACCCTCCTGGGTCGGCCGCTCACTGACCTGCAGCCAGCGCCCGTCCTGCAGGCGGTAAAGCAGGTTTTCGTCGGCATGCCCGCGTGGCTCTTCGGTGAACAGGCCGTTGTTCATCATCAGGCGCTTGACCTCGGTCAGGCGCATGCCGGCGTTGATGCGCATCCGGCTGTTACTCCAGAACGCCTTGAAGCGGCTGTTGAACAGCACGATGCGCTGCTCGGCCGAACAGGACGAAGGCGTCGGAAATGCTTTCGATGGCATCGATCAGGTGCTGATGCGCCGTTTCCGCGCGCAGTCGGGCTTCGCCGAGCAAATGATTACCGGCCTTGAGTTCCGCCATGGCCTGGTTCAGGGCATCGGTGCGTTCGCGCACTTGCTCGGCCAGCACCACCGAATGCTGGAATGCGGCGTACGGATCGTTGCCGCGGGTCACCCCGGACTCGACCCGCTCTATCAGCGCGCCATTGATGCGCTGCAGTTTATGGTTTTCGAGGCGTAGCCTGGTCAGCTCGGCCTGCAGCTCAGCGATGTCCTGGGGCACGGCCGCGGGCAATGGCAACGCCGGTGAAGGTCTGGTTGATGTGCATGCCATTGAACTGTTCTCCATAGGTGTTGAAACCCATCACCCGTTGCTCACGCAAAAACGTGCCGATCCGGTCCAGACTGCCGTCGTCTTCGAGTTCCAGACGCCGCAGGAAACAGTCGCAACCGATGGTCAGCAGCAAATCACCCAGGCGCTCCTGCAACCCCTCGAACAGGCTCTGCAGGTTCGGCAGCATCGGGCCCGGGGTCATCGCGGTGAGGACGATGCCGTTTTCCACGGCGCAGTAGAAGCTCAGGCTCAGGTCCGGATGCACCTGCTGGATGGCCCGCACGTAGTACTGCTGGTTGATCCGCACCGCCAGCGGGTGCGCGGCGAAGACCCGGTGATCGAGCTGTGCCACCGGTACGCCGATGTGCCGAGCGTACTCGGCGGCTGCCGGTTCGGCATTGAGTTCCAAGACCCGGCGCAAGGTACTGTCGGCTCCGGTGACCACCAGTTTCTCGGCACGGGGCAACACATGGTGGGTAGTGAACACTTCGAAATCCAGCCAGGTATTGACCAGCACCACCACGGCCGCGCCGCTGTGAAACTCGCCATCGAAGTACACATGGGTATGGGTCAGGTAGTTATCGTCGCCGGCCGAGCCGCCGAAATGCGGAATGTCGCCCAATGCAGCGCTCAAGGCGGCCAGGACCATTTCTTCGCGGCTGGACAGGCCATCGAGCAGGGTCAGGGCAAAGCTGTTGCCCTTGATTGGGGCCAGGGTGTTGCTGCGACAGCCACAAACCAGGCGCTCGACCATTTGCTGGGCGTCAATCAGGCTGAAGTGTTCCATCTGGTCGATCAGCTCGATTGCGATGGAAAAGTGCCGATGATCGAAGCCCACCGCCGTCACGCAATTGCGCCCGTAGCCCAGCGCAGTGATTTCCCCGGCGCTGGTGCAGCCCACCAGGCGAATGCCGCCGAAGCTTTGCTGCAAGGCCTGGCCCAGTGCCTGCAAGTCGTACTCGGCTGAACAGAAGAACAGCACGAACCCCAGGTGCGGATGCAACAACTGTCCTGCCAGTTCCTGCGCGACCTGACGGGCATCGGTGGCCTGGGACATTGCACTGACGACGCCTTCGCTCTGCTGCATCCTTACCTCCCGCAGGTGCGTGTGTATGAGGCACGAGTGTACGAAGCCTGTGAGGTGCGACGAATGCTACTTGGGTAGCGGGTAGCCGCTTCGATGGGATGAGACGGAGGGCGACCCTTGCCGCGATGCGCACGGCCAGGGCCACCTCCCGGGTTTACCAGGTCAGCACCGCACCCACTGCAAAGGTATCGGTGTCTTCGTTCTGAGCGCTGGTGTCGTGGCCGTTGATTTCGAACTGGTTGTACTCGGCCACCAGCTTGAGGTTGTCGTTCACGTCATGGAACAACGCGATGCCACGGGTCTCGTAGTCCGCGCCGCTGCCGACCACGCCGTTGCCATCGTCATTGGTCTTGCCATAGGACAAGGCCAGGCGGTTCTTGCCCAGTTTGTAGGAACCCTGCAACAGGTAGCCGTCGCTGTCGACGTTACGCAGGGTCGGCTCGCCGGCATTGTTGGTGAAAAACGGGTTGATACCCTTGGCCTGGAACCCCGACCCGGTGAGGGACAAGCCGCCCATCTTGGCCTGCACACCATAACCGACACCCTTGGAGGTGACGGTCTGGACCGTGGAATCTGTGTTGTCCGAGGTCTGGTAGCTGCCGTTGACCCAGCTGTAGATCTTTGCCCCGGCCAGGTCGAACTGATAGGTGATTTCGCTCTCGGTACGCGGGTTTTCCTGATAAGCCTTGCCCGTCGGGCTGCTGTCGTTGGTGTCTACCGGGTCCATGATGCCTACCGCCACACGCAGGCCGTCCATCACCGGGGTGCGATAGGTGATCTGCGAGGTCGGGAACGGATACGGGTAACCGGTGCCGATGTTGCCGAACGACACCCCGCCGCCATCCACCAGCCCCAACGTATCGCTGACCTGACCGTAACCGGTGAGCATTTCGTCGAGCAGGATGTTGGAACGGGCGAACAGCCCGAAATCTTTGCCGATCAGCACTTCGCCCCATTCCGGGTTGGCCACGGTGCCGTAGAACTGGCGCACATCGATGGCCGTGTCGGTGCCGTTGGTTTGACTGTCGTTGATGGTGACCCAGAACGAGGCGCGGGCGCCGAGCTTGAGATCGTCTACCTGCTTGCCCATGTTGAACCCCAGGTAGTTGGGCAGGAACCCCATCTTGACCCGCGACTGTCGACGGTCGAACTGATCGCCGGCACGGTCGACATCACTGTTCACATAAAAGGCGTTGATGTAACCATCGGTGGAGAACGTGGTCTGGTCCTTGTCGTACAGCATGATTTCCGCCTTGGCCACCGGGCTCAGGCCAAGGGCGGACAGACTGGCGATGAAGACAGGCAGAAAACGAGGCGTGAAGTTCTTATTATTGTGCATGGCGCGCTCCGAAACGGGGGACTGAGTGTCGGAGGCGATTATCGAAACCTGACCGGCGGCGCCATACGCTGCCTTGGGGGTGGTTTTCAGCTGCTTTGGACTGGACAGCGATGCGTGACCACTACGGTGTAAGACCGCTGGTCGGCGAGACTCGCCACTTAGGGTGTAGGCCTGCGGACCCGACTGGCATCCGCAGGACCCGGTACCGGTCAGGCGTTGGCTTTGAACAGCATATAAGCGGCGACCACCACGCAGACACTGGCGAACCCGACCTGCAACCCCCGCGCGGGAACCCGTGCGCACAGCTTGCGGCCAACGATCATGCCGGCGATGCTGGCGCCGATGAAGGTGGCACCAACGCCATCGATGCGTACGCCGGCATGGAATGCGCCGATCACCCCGATGGCGGAAATCAGGCTGATCACCATCAGCGAGGTGGCGACGATCCCGCGCATTTGTACATCAGTCAGTTGCTTGAACGCCGGGACGATCAGAAAACCGCCGCCGACACCCAGCAACCCCGACACCACCCCCGTCACCGCACCGAGCGCGGCGAGGGTCGCGGTGCATTTGGCGGTCCAGGAAAAGCGTCCGGTCTGTTGATCGAGCATGCAGTTCTTCTGGCCCCAGTTGGCCTGCCCATGATCGCTCGGGCCGTCATCCTTGCGTTCACGGCGCAACATCCGCCAGGCCACCATGACCATCAACAGGCTGAACAGGATCATCAGGATTTTTTCCGGCAACTGATGGGCGAAGTAGATTCCCATCGGCGAAAACACCGCGCCCAGCGCCGCAATCAGCAGCGCCGCGCGATAACGCACCAGGCCATGGCGCAAACCATCGATGGCGCCGACCGCTGCCGCACTGCCCACCGCAAACAACGCCACCGGAGCGGCCTGGGTCATGCTCCAGCCCAACCCCAGCACCAGGGCCGGCACCGCAAGGATACCGCCGCCGGCGCCCGTCAAGCCGAGCACCAGCCCCATCACTACGCCAAACAGACTTGCCAGTAACATAGGGAGTTCTCAGTCGACCTTGGACACACGTGTCAGCCACTCACGACCCTTGAGCATGCCGTTCCAATAGAACCACGGTAGCAGGGTCGCCTTCAGCCACCACGCCGAGCGGCGCGGGGTCGTCGGGTCAAGGGCAAAGGTCGGCAGCAACTTGCCCGCATAACCGAACTCGGCAAGGATCACCTTGCCCTTCTCCACCGTCAGCGGACAGGAGCCATAGCCGTCGTACTTCAGCGGCAGTGCTTGTTGCTTGCGCAAGGCCAGCAGGTTTTCGGCCACCACCACGATCTGTTTGCGCACCGCTGCAGCGGTTTTGGCGTTCGTGGTGCCGCAGATATCACCCAGCGCGAAAACCTCGGGATAACGCGGATGCTGCAGGCTGTGCGGATCGACCTCGCACCAGCCCGCGGTGTCGGCCAGCGGGCTATGGGCAATGAAATCCGGGGAGACCTGGGGCGGTACCACATGCAGCAGGTCAAAGGCTTTTGCCTGACGGGTGACATTGCCTTCGGCATCCCTGACCTCGAACCATGCGGTTTTTGCCGGGCCGTCGACCTTGACCAGATTCGAGTTGAACGCCAACCGGGCCCGGTATTTCTCGATGTACTTCATCAGCGGCGGGACAAACGTCGCCACACCGAACAGCGCTGCGCCAGCCAGGTTGAATTCGACATCCATGTTGTTCAGCACACCGGTCCTGTTCCAGTGATCGCAGGACAGGTACAGCGCCTTCTGTGGTGCTCCCGCACATTTGATCGGCATGGCTGGCTGGGTGAACAGCACCTTGCCGCCGCGCAGTTTCTGCACCTGATCCCAGGTGTAGGTCGCGTGCCGATAGCTGTAGTTCGAGGTCACGCCGTGCTGGCCGAGGGTTTGCTCCAAACCTTCGATTTTCTCCCAGGCCAGGCGCAGGCCGGGGCAGACGACCAGATTGAGATAGCTGACCGTGCGCGCGTCACTGAGGGTGAGCTGGCGCTTGTCAGGATCGATGCCGGTCACGGCAGCCTGCACCCAATTGGCCCCACGCGGCATCACCGATGCTGTCGGCCGCACGGTGTTTTCCACGTTGTAGGCACCACCGCCGACCAGCGTCCAGGCCGGTTGATAGAAGTGCCGGGGGCTGGGTTCGATCACGGTGACGTTCAGCTGCGGACTACGCTTGAGCAGGCTGGCGACAAAGCCGATGCCCGCCGTGCCACCGCCGATGACCACGATATCTGCACTGATGGATGGGCCCCAGTGTTGATCGTTCATTGCTTGTTCCTTATTGCTGCACGCAAGGATTTTTCTAGTCAGTACACAAAACTACTGTGGGAGCGGGCTTGCTCGCGAAAGCGGTGGGTCAGCCAATGAAGGTGTCGACTGACACTATGTCTTCGCGAGCAAGCCCGCTCCCACAGGTTCGGGGTGTTGAACAGGATCAGGGTTGAATCCAGCTTTTAAACACCGCCCCGCAATAAAGTCCGGAGAGGGTTTTCATCACCTGGATCACTTCATGACTGGCGAGACCGTAAAAGATGTACTTGCCTTCACGACGGGTCGCGACCAGTCCTTCGTCGCGCAGGACCCCCAATTGCTGGGACAGGCTCGGTTGGCGCACGCCGGTCATTTTCTCCAGCTCGCCTACGTTGCGCTCACCCTGGGTCAGCTGGCACAGGATCAACAGGCGATCCTCATTGGCCAGGGCCTTGAGCAGCGCACACGCCTTGGAGGCCGAAGCGCGCAGTTGAGCGACTTCACATTCGGTCAGACTGGATTGCATTTGCAGGATGCCTTCAACGTCACTTAAGCTGTGAACATTATGTTTTTATGTAAAGTGTTGCAACCCATGACTGGTTTTTCTACTCCTGCACAGGTCCGTGTCCATGCCCGCGCTGATTGAAGCTTTCCTCGACCCCGCCTCCTCGACCTACAGCTATGTGGTTTACGAAGCCGACGGCGGGCAGTGTGCGATTGTCGACCCGGTGCTCGATTACGATGGCGCCGCCGGGCGCACCGCGACCACCCAGGCTGACAAAATCATCGCCTTCGTCCATGCCCGCAAGCTACAGGTGCAATGGCTGCTGGAAACCCACGCCCACGCCGATCACCTGTCCGCCGCGCCTTATCTGCGGCGGGAGCTGGGCGGCAAGATCGCCATTGGCGAGTCGATCAGCAAGGTCCAGGACGTGTTCAAGGCGCTGTTCAATCTCGAGCCCTCCTTTCGCGTCGACGGCTCCCAGTTCGATCACCTGTTCGCCCCCGACGAATCGTTCATGATCGGCAATCTCAAGGCGACCGCCCTGCACGTGCCCGGCCATACCCCGGCGGACATGGCTTACCTGATCGACAACGATGTGATTCTGGTGGGCGACACGATGTTCATGCCGGACGTCGGCACCGCCCGCTGCGATTTCCCCGGCGGCAATGCCAACCAGATGTTCGCCTCGATCCACAAACTGCTGGCCTTCCCCGCCAGCGTGCGGCTGTTCGTCTGCCACGACTACCCACCCGCAGGCCGCTCCCCGCAATGCATGACGACTGTGGGCGAGCAACGCAAAGGCAACATCCATGTCCGGGACGGTATCGACGAAAACGCCTTTGTTGATATGCGCACCAAACGCGATGCAGGGTTGGGCATGCCAACCCTGCTGCTGCCGGCAATTCAGGTGAATGTGCGGGCGGGGAATTTGCCTCCGGCAGAGGAAAATGGCGTGGTTTATCTGAAGATTCCGCTAAACACCCTTTAAGAAAAGGCGCCAAACGGCTCGGCACGAATGCCTTTGCCTACATGCTTTGGCGATAGGAGCGAACTGGAATATTTTTCATCGGGAAATCAGACTTCATTGGACAAACAACCAATGGAGATTTTGCGATATGGATATCCGTCGTAACCACCGTGATATGACACAGCAACAGAAAGCTGACTTCGTCGAGGCCGTACTGAGTCTGAAAAACGACATCGGCAGCGTACTTCGTCCTGGCGACCAGAGCCGCTACGATGACTTTGTGCAAATACATAAAAACTCCATGGGCCGGGGAAGCCCACTTGTTCCCAATCCCCATGGCAGCCCGCTTTTCTTTCCCTGGCATCGAGTATTTCTCCGCCAGTTCGAGTTGGCGATGCAAACCGCAACCAACAACCCAAGCATCACCCTGCCCTACTGGAACTGGCAGCTTGCTGGAGCAGACAACCCGTTCACTTCGAATTTCATGGGCGGTGATGGCGACCAGACGCAAGGGGGTCGTGTCAGCTACGGACCGTTTGCCAAGGAAACCGACCGATTCGATTTAAAGGTATGGGACGGGGAAACGGGTCACAGGGGCCTGCAACGCAATCTGGGCGGTGCAAGCGCCCTACCGACCATTGAAGCTGTCGTTTCAACACTGAAGAACCCGCTTTATTGGGAGCAATCGGGCGGATGGGAAAGCGCATCGGAAAATGACCTGCACAATCCGGTACACGCCTGGATCGGTGGAGACATGGCAACAGCCTCCTCTCCCAACGACCCCATGTTTTTCCTGCACCATTGCTATCTCGACCTCCTGTGGGAGCGGTGGAGATATCAACATATAACGACCGCTCCATACTCGGCCCGACCTGACAGGTTTCATGAGCGGCTCGAGTCAACGCTGGTTTTTCACCCGGATAACGAACCCGCTCCCTGGCCACAACACTTTACAGTCGCGCAGACCCTCGCAATGGAAGACCTTGGCTACCGGTATGAATATTTCTGACCGGACACAGTGGATCACCCTCCCAGGGTCAACCCATTGGCCGGCAACGGCAACGCCGTCTTGTAGCGCACCTGCTTGAGCGCAAAGCTCGAACGGATATTCGCCACCCCCGGCACCTTGGTCAGGAAGTCCATCATGAAACGCTCCAGCGACTGAATGGTCGGCACCAGTACCCGGATCAGGTAGTCCGGGTCGCCGGCCATCAGGTAGCACTCCATCACCTCGGGGCGGTCGGAAATCGCTTCCTCGAAATGCTGCAACGCCTCCTCCACCTGTTTCTCCAGGCTGACGTGAATGAACACGTTCACATGCAGCCCCAGCAGGTCGGCATCCAGCAGCGTCACTTGCTCGCGAATCACCCCCAGCTCTTCCATGGCCTTGACCCGGTTGAAACAGGGCGTCGGGGAAAGATTCACCGAGCGTGCGAGGTCGGCGTTGGTGATGCGTGCGTTCTCCTGAAGGCTGTTGAGAATGCCGATATCGGTACGGTCCAATTTGCGCATGAGATAAAACCACCTGCTTTTTATGTTTATGCAGTTTTTTTATCTGCAAATGATCTTTAGCGCAACGAAACAGAGAGAAATATTCTTCTTGGGCGGGCCTATGATTGTTGTAGGACAAGATTTCATTTACCGAATGAAATCTGTCAGCTCACTACAAGAAATTCACAAGATCGAGCGTAGAAGCCATGACCCAAGCGTATGAACCGCTGCGCCTGCACGTCCCCGAACCCTCGGGCCGCCCAGGGTGCAAAACCGACTTCTCCTACCTGCACCTGACCGATGCCGGCACGGTGCGCAAACCTTCCATCGACGTTGAACCGGCCGACACCGCCGACCTGGCCCGTGGCCTGATCCGCGTGCTCGACGACCAGGGCAATGCCCTCGGCCCCTGGGCTGAAAACGTGCCGGTGGAGATTCTGCGCAAGGGCATGCGCGCCATGCTCAAGACCCGCATCTACGACAACCGCATGGTGGTCGCCCAGCGTCAGAAAAAAATGTCGTTCTACATGCAAAGCCTTGGCGAAGAAGCCATCGGCAGCGCCCAGGCCCTGGCCTTGAACATCGACGACATGTGCTTCCCGACCTACCGCCAGCAAAGCATCCTGATGGCCCGCGACGTACCGCTGGTCGACCTGATCTGCCAGTTGCTGTCCAACGAGCGCGATCCGCTCAAGGGCCGGCAGTTGCCGATCATGTACTCGGTCAAGGACGCCGGTTTCTTCACCATTTCCGGCAACCTTGCCACCCAGTTCATTCAAGGCGTGGGCTGGGGCATGGCTTCGGCGATCAAGGGCGACACCAAGATCGCCTCGGCGTGGATCGGTGACGGCGCCACCGCCGAATCGGACTTCCACACCGCCCTGACCTTCGCCCACGTATACCGCGCACCGGTAATCCTCAACGTGGTCAACAACCAGTGGGCGATCTCCACGTTCCAGGCGATTGCCGGTGGTGAAGCCACCACCTTCGCCGGTCGTGGCGTCGGTTGCGGCATTGCTTCCCTGCGGGTCGACGGCAACGACTTCGTTGCGGTCTACGCTGCCTCTGCCTGGGCCGCCGAACGTGCGCGCCGCGGTCTCGGCCCGACCATGATCGAATGGGTCACCTACCGTGCCGGCCCGCACTCGACTTCCGATGATCCATCGAAATACCGCCCTGCCGATGACTGGAGCCACTTCCCGCTGGGTGATCCGATTGCGCGCCTCAAGCAGCACATGATCAAGATCGGCCAGTGGTCCGAAGAGGAACACGCCGCGGTCAGCGCCGAACTGGAAGCCGAAGTGATCGCCGCGCAAAAAGAAGCCGAACAGTACGGCACCCTCGCCGGCGGCCAGATTCCGAGCGCCGCGACCATGTTCGAAGACGTCTACAAAGAGATGCCGGAGCACTTGAAGCGCCAGCGTCAAGAGTTGGGGATCTGACATGAACGATCACAACAACCAAATCGAGCTGGAAACCGCCATGACCACGACCACCATGACCATGATCCAGGCCCTGCGCTCGGCCATGGATGTGATGCTTGAACGGGACGACAACGTCGTGGTCTTCGGCCAGGACGTGGGCTACTTCGGCGGCGTGTTCCGCTGCACCGAAGGCCTGCAGGCCAAATACGGCACCTCGCGGGTGTTCGACGCGCCGATCTCTGAAAGCGGTATCGTCGGCACCGCCGTGGGCATGGGCGCCTACGGTCTGCGCCCGGTGGTGGAAATCCAGTTCGCCGACTACGTCTACCCGGCCTACGACCAGATCATTTCCGAAGCCGCGCGCCTGCGTTATCGCTCGGCTGGCGAATTCACCGCACCGATGACCCTGCGCATGCCCTGCGGCGGCGGCATCTACGGCGGCCAGACCCACAGCCAGAGCATCGAGGCACTCTTCACTCAGGTGTGCGGTCTGCGCACCGTCATGCCGTCCAACCCCTACGACGCCAAGGGCCTGTTGATCGCCTCCATCGAAAACGATGATCCGGTGATCTTCCTGGAGCCGAAACGCCTGTACAACGGTCCGTTCGACGGCCACCACGACCGCCCGGTGACCCCATGGTCGAAACACCCCGCCGCACAGGTTCCGGACGGCTACTACACCGTACCGCTGGACGTTGCCGCCATCGCCCGTCCGGGCAAGGACGTCACCGTGCTGACCTACGGCACCACCGTCTACGTGTCGCAAGTCGCCGCTGAAGAAAGCGGCGTGGATGCCGAAGTCATCGACCTGCGCAGCCTGTGGCCGCTGGACCTGGAAACCATCACCAAGTCGGTGAAGAAAACCGGGCGCTGCGTGATCGTTCACGAAGCCACCCGCACTTGCGGCTTCGGCGCCGAACTGACGGCGCTGGTGCAAGAGCACTGCTTCCACTACCTGGAAGCGCCGATCGAACGCGTCACCGGTTGGGACACCCCCTACCCGCACGCGCAAGAGTGGGCGTATTTCCCAGGGCCGTCCCGTGTGGGCGCGGCGTTGAAACGGGTCATGGAGGTCTGAATGGGCACGCACGTCATTAAAATGCCGGACATTGGCGAAGGCATTGCAGAAGTTGAATTGTCGGTGTGGCACGTCAAGGTCGGCGACATGGTCGTCGAAGACCAGGTGCTGGCCGATGTCATGACGGATAAAGCGATGGTGGATATTCCGTCGCCGGTGCATGGCAAGGTCATCGCCCTTGGTGGCCAGCCGGGCGAAGTCATGGCCGTTGGCAGTGTGTTGATCAGCATTGAAGTCGAAGGCGCGGGCAACGTTAAGGAGTCGGCGCAACCGGCCCCTGTGAAAGAAGCGCCAGTTGCAGCACCGAAAGTCGACGCGGTGACGGAAAGCAAACCGGTCGCTGCCGCAGCGCCGAAAGCTGCCGTATGCCAAGGCCCGATGGTGGCTCGCGAAGCCGATGAACGGCCGCTGGCCTCGCCGGCCGTGCGCAAGCATGCGCTGGACCTCGGCATTCAGTTGCGCCTGGTGCGTGGCAGCGGCCCCGCCGGACGGATTCTGCACGACGACCTCGAAGCCTACCTGGCCCAGGGTCAGTCGAACGCTTCGACACCGGCCGCCGCCGCTTATGCCCAGCGCACCGATGAGCAGCAGATCCCGGTGATCGGCATGCGCCGCAAGATCGCCCAGCGCATGCAGGACGCCACCCAGCGCGCCGCCCACTTCAGCTACGTCGAAGAAATCGACGTCACCGCCGTGGAAGAATTGCGCGCGCACCTCAATGAAAAACATGGCGCCACTCGCGGCAAACTCACGCTGCTGCCGTTCCTGCTCCGCGCCATGGTCGTCGCCCTGCGCGACTTCCCGCAAATGAACGCCCGCTACGACGACGAAGCCCAGGTCATCACCCGCCTCGGCGCCGTACACGTTGGCGTCGCGACCCAGAGCGACGTCGGCCTGATGGTGCCGGTGGTGCGTCATGCCGAAGCGCGCAGCCTGTGGGACAGCGCGGCGGAAATCGCCCGCCTGGCCACCGCCGCGCGCAACGGCAAGGCCAGCCGCGACGAGTTGTCCGGTTCGACCATTACCCTGACCAGCCTCGGCGCCTTGGGCGGTATTGTCAGCACACCGGTGCTGAACCTGCCGGAAGTAGCGATTGTCGGCGTCAACAAGATCGTCGAACGGCCAATGGTGATCAAAGGCCAGATCGTGATCCGCAAGATGATGAACCTCTCCAGCTCCTTCGATCACCGGGTGGTCGACGGCATGGACGCGGCGCTATTCATCCAGGCCATCCGTGGCTTGCTCGAACAACCCGCTACCTTGTTTGTGGAGTAAGGCCATGCAAACTTTGCACACCACGCTGCTGATCATCGGCGGCGGCCCTGGCGGTTATGTGACGGCGATCCGTGCCGGCCAGCTGGGCATTGCGACCATTGTGGTGGAAGGCCAATCCCTGGGCGGCACCTGCCTGAACATCGGCTGCATTCCGTCCAAGGCACTGATTCACGTCGCCGAGCAGTTCCACCAGACACGCCACCACAGCCAGCATTCGGCCCTGGGCATCAGCGTTTCGGCGCCGACCCTGGACATCGGCAAGAGCGTGGAATGGAAGGACGGCATCGTCGATCGCCTGACCACCGGCGTCGCGGCGCTGCTGAAAAAGAACAAGGTCCAGGTCATTCAAGGCTGGGCCAAGGTCATCGACGGCAAAACCGTGGAAGTCGGCGACACGCGTATCCAGTGCGAACACCTGGTGCTGGCCACCGGCTCCAAGAGCGTCAACCTGCCGATGCTGCCGATTGGCGGGCCGATCATCTCGTCCACCGAAGCCCTGGCGCCGACCTCCGTGCCCAAGCGGTTGATTGTGGTCGGCGGCGGTTACATCGGTCTGGAGCTGGGCATTGCCTATCGCAAGCTCGGCGCCGACGTCAGTGTCGTGGAAGCCCAGGAACGCATCCTGCCGGCCTACGACGCCGAACTGACCCAGCCTGTGCACGACGAACTGAAAAAGCTCGGCGTGAAGCTTTACTTGAAGCACAGCGTGCAAGGCTTTGATTCACAACATAATACCCTGCAAGTTCTGGATCCGAACGGCGACACCCTGAACCTGGAAACCGACCAGGTGCTGGTGGCCGTCGGTCGCAAGCCGAACACCCAGGGCTGGAACCTCGAAGCGCTGAACCTGGACATGAACGGTTCGTCGATCAAGATCGACAACCGCTGCCAGACCAGCATGCGCAACGTCTATGCCATCGGCGACCTGAGCGGTGAACCGATGCTCGCGCACCGGGCCATGGCCCAGGGCGAGATGGTCGCCGAACTGATCAGCGGTAAAACCCGCGAGTTCAACCCGACCGCCATCGCCGCCGTGTGCTTCACCGACCCGGAACTGGTGGTGGTCGGCAAGACCCCGGACGAGGCCAAGGCTGCCGGCCTGGACTGCATCGTGTCGAGTTTCCCGTTCGCCGCCAATGGCCGGGCCATGACACTGGAGTCCAAAAGCGGCTTCGTGCGCGTGGTCGCCCGTCGCGACAATCATCTGATTGTCGGCTGGCAGGCGGTAGGCGTTGGCGTCTCGGAGTTGTCCACGGCGTTTGCCCAGAGCCTGGAGATGGGCGCGCGGCTGGAAGACATCGGCGGCACCATCCACGCGCACCCGACGCTGGGCGAGGCGGTGCAGGAAGCGGCGTTGCGGGCCCTTGGGCACGCATTGCACCTTTGATTCAGAGCGATTGATGGCGGCAATGCTGGCCTCTTCGCGAGCAAGCCCGCTCCCACATTTGGAATGCATTCCCCTGTGGGAGCGGGCTTGCTCGCGAATTCTTGAGGCCAACATGATTTATCTGTCCGTCATCCGATAGTCCGGGCTGCGAAATGGGCCCGGAATGAAGTATTGTTGTGCCCATCCGGAAAAACGTCAGAAGCCTTGAACCGTTTCGGCGGTTGTTAAGTGATAGAGGGTGTCATGGGTAACGAAAGCATCAACTGGGACAAGCTGGGTTTTGACTACATCAAGACCGACAAACGCTATCTGTCGTACTTTCGCAATGGCGAATGGGACAAAGGCACCCTGACCGAAGACAACGTGCTGCACATCAGCGAAGGCTCCACTGCCCTTCACTATGGCCAGCAGTGCTTCGAAGGCCTGAAGGCCTATCGTTGCAAGGACGGCTCGATCAACCTGTTCCGCCCGGACCAGAACGCCGCGCGCATGCAGCGCAGCTGCACCCGCCTGCTGATGCCGCACGTGTCCACCGAGCAGTTCATCGAAGCGTGCAAGGAAGTGGTTCGCGCCAACGAGCGCTTCATCCCGCCGTACGGCACCGGCGGTGCGCTGTACCTGCGTCCGTTCGTGATCGGCGTGGGTGACAACATCGGCGTGCGTACCGCGCCGGAGTTCATCTTCTCGGTGTTTGCGATCCCGGTCGGCGCCTACTTCAAGGGCGGCTTGACCCCGCACAACTTCCAGATTTCCAGCTACGACCGCGCCGCGCCACAGGGCACCGGTGCCGCCAAGGTCGGTGGCAACTACGCCGCCAGCCTGATGCCAGGCTCCCAGGCGAAGAAGGCGCACTTTGCCGACGCCATCTACCTGGACCCGATGACTCACAAGAAGATCGAGGAAGTCGGTTCGGCCAACTTCTTCGGGATCACCCACGACAACAAGTTCGTGACCCCGAACTCGCCGTCGGTGCTGCCGGGCATCACCCGCCTGTCGCTGATCGAACTGGCCAAGACCCGTCTGGGCCTGGAAGTGATCGAAGGCGACGTGTTCATCGACAAGCTGTCGGACTTCAAGGAAGCCGGCGCCTGCGGTACTGCAGCGGTGATCACGCCGATCGGCGGCATCAGCTACAACGACCACCTGCACGTGTTCCACAGCGAAACCGAAGTCGGCCCGATCACCCAGAAGCTCTACAAAGAGCTGACCGGCGTGCAAACCGGCGACATCGAAGCGCCAGCAGGCTGGATCGTCAAGGTCTGACCTGACGCCAGACGCACAAAAGCCCCCCATTGGGTGACCGATGGGGGGCTTTTTTGTCCGGGATTCACCCTTGATAACACCGAGAATCCCTGTGGGAGCGGGCTTGCCCGCGAAGACAATAGGTCAGTCACCACAGAAACAACCGGAAAAACGCTATCGGTCGCTAACGTATACACCCGGTGTGGTCCGAGCTGCTGCAGGCTTTGATCTTTTGCCGTTGCCTTCAACCAGCAGCGGCAACTCAACCCCGAATCGCCCCACCATCTCCTTGCGCCCCAACGCCGTCAGCGCCAGCGCGCGACTGTCCAGGTCCTGCGTCACCCACTTGCGCTTGAGCGCTGTTTGCAGCAACGCCGCGCCCAGCGATCCGCCCAGATGCGGCCGGCGCATGCTCCAGTCCAGGCATGGGCAGGCAAAGCGGCGGCGCAATGTGCTCAAGTCCTGCACCTCAATCCCAAGCCCCTGAAACATTGCCGTACCGCTGTCACTCAAGCGATAGGCCTGTTCGTCGGTTTCCTCGAGCCAGCCCGCCTCGAGCATCCGGTCATGCAACAGCACGGCCAGGGTGCCCGCCATGTGGTCGTAGCAGGTGCGGGCAAATTGCAGGCGATCCGGGGTATTCGGCTGGAAAGCCGGCGCGGTGTTCCGGCCGATCACCATCAGCGCTTCCAGGGCCTGGGCCACGCGCTTGTCCGCCAGGCTGTAATAGCGGTGGCGTCCCTGAACGTGCAGGCGCACCAGCGCCAGTTCCTTGAGTTTGGCCAGGTGGGCACTGGCGGTCGACGCGCTGACTTCGGCCACCGCCGCCAGTTCGGTACTGGTGCGGGCATGGCCGTCCATCAGCGAACAGAGGATTTTCGTCCGCGCCGGCTCGGCGATGCCTGCCGCCACCTGCGAGACACCAATGTCGTGTTGTTCTGCGCTCATATTTCGCTCCCGGACGAATCAACGCCCTTTCGAACTGGAGATAGTAGCAACACTTTCCAACAACAGAAGGCTGCGCCCCATGGACCCGATCATCGCTGCGACCCATGCCGATCCTTATCCCTACTATGCACAACTGCGGGCCGAGGGAGGACTGGCCTTTCATCCGGGGCTGAACATGTGGGTGGCCAGCAGCGCCCGGGTGGTGGCTGCCGTGCTGGCGCATCCCGACTGCCACGTTCGCCCCGCGCAGGAGCCAGTTCCCCCGGCGATTGCCGACGGCATGGCCGGTCAGGTGTTTGGCCAATTGATGCGCATGAACGAGGGCGAGCGCCAGCGCTGTCCACGGTCGGCGATAGCGCCGGGGCTGGAGTTGGTCGATGCGCGGGAAGTCGAGGCCCTGGTCAGCGCCCGGCTGATCACTGCCGACGCCGCCGGATTGTACAACGCCATGTTCCGTGGGCCGGTGTGCGTGGTGGCGGCGCTGTTGGGATTCACCCCGGCCCAGGGCCGCGTCATCAGCGAACTGACGGCGGATTTCGTGGCTTGCCTGTCGCCCTTGAGTAGCGCGGCACAGCTGACCGTCGCCCACGCTGCCGCCGAACAACTGAGCGGTTACTGTGTCGAGCTGTTGGCCGACCCGGACAACCGCAGCCATCTGCTTGCTGGCATCCGCCAGCGCTTCGCATCCGACGCACCGCAAACGCTGATCGCCAACCTGATCGGCCTGTTCTCCCAGACCTTCGAGGCCACCGCCGGGCTGATCGGCAACGCCGTGCTGGCATTGATTGAACATCCGTCGTTGCGCCGTGAATCAACTCCTGTTGAAGACTTGCTGGCCGAAGTGCAGCGCTTCGATCCGCCGGTACAGAACACTCGCCGCTTCGTCGCCGCCCCCTGCGAGATTGACGGGATGAGGCTCAATGCCGCAGACGTGATCCTGGTGCTGCTGGCCTCGGCCAATCGCGACCCGCAGCTCAACGACAACCCCGACGCCTTCCTGCTCGACCGCCCCAACCGGCGCAGCTTCACTTTTGGCGCGGGGCGCCATCAATGTCCGGGGCAACAGCTGGCATTGAGCATTGCCGGCGCTACGCTCAAGCAGTTTCTGGCGATGAAGCCGGCACTGGACCACCTGAAACGGGAATACCGCCCCTCCGTGAATGGACGAATTCCGCTGTTCAGTGATTGACCGAAGGCTCAGCCCTCAACGCCGCTCAAGCCGTGCGATATTCGACGGTCAGGTGTGACAGCTCATGGACCGGCGCCAGGCGTTCGCGAATGGCGTCGGCACTGACATCGGCCGTCGCCACAACGCTGACAATCGCCGCCCGCGCCTGCGGGCCGACCTGCCACACATGCAGATCGCTGATACGCACATCGTCCGAGGACTCGAGCAGTTCACGGATCTCATCGGCAACCTGTGCATCCGTGACATCGAGCAATACCGCAGCGCTGTCACGCATCAGGCCAACGGCCCATTTCGCGATGACGATCGCGCCCACGATACCCATCACCGGGTCCAGCCACACCCACCCCAGATACCGCCCGGCCAGCAACGCGACAATCGCCAGCAGCGAAGTCAAGGCGTCGGCCAGCACATGGACATAGGCCGAGCGCAGGTTGTTGTCGTGATGGTGATGGTGACCGTGGTCATGACTGTGCCCGTGATCGTGGTGACCGTGGTCGCCCGCCAGCAAAAAGGCGCTGGCAATGTTGACCGCCAACCCCACCACCGCAATCACTGTCGCCTCGGTGAAGGCCACTGTGGTGGGCTGAAACAGGCGAAAAACCGACTCACCGGCGATGCCGATCGCCACCAGCCCCAGCACCATGGCCGAGGCAAAACCCGCCAGATCCCCGACCTTGCCGGTGCCGAAGCTGTAACGCGCATTGTTGGCATTGCGCCGTGCGAACCCATAGGCCGCCGCCGCGATGCCCAAGGCCCCGGCGTGGGTGGCCATGTGAAAGCCATCAGCGAGCAACGCCATGGAACCGGTGATGTAACCGGCGGCAATTTCGCCAATCATCATCACAAATGTCAGCGCCACCACCCATAAGGTGCGGCGGGCGTTTTCATCATGGGAGGCGCCGAGAAACACGTGGTCGTGGGAAAAACGTGAAGCCTGTGGTGTCAGTGTCATGGGATTCAGGCCTCTATTTGGCATAACGACGGATGGCCAGCAGCAAGTCTTCCACGCCCTGGGCGCGCTCTTCCTCACTCAGGTCTGGATGGGCCACATGCTCACGGGCGTGGGCGTCGATGAACTGCTCAAGCAGACCATTGACCGCGCCCCGGATGGCGGCCACCAGATGCAGGGTCTTGGCGCAATCGGCATCGGAATCGAGCGCCCGCTCCACGGCTTCCACCTGGCCGGCAATGCGCCTCACCCGCTTGATCAGGTCATCCTTGTGTTCGTGAATGTGCGACATACCTATACCCCCTACCCCTATATTGTGCGTAGGATCGCCGATAGAGCGGAACCTGGCAAGGTACGAGCAGATAATCGGTCGGCCTGACGTGATATCGACCCTCGCCAGTCAATTGGCCGCTAAACGCTCAGGTTCAACACTCCAACTGCCCAATCCGTCCAGCATCCGGCCAGAACAACGCCGCCTGCCCCACGCGCACACCCTGCCGGTCGATGAGCGTCCACACCTTGCCCTCATGAATCATGAAGGCATTACCCTCCCGGTCCACCCGATAGCCACTGTAACCATGGGCAATGCCATGGGCCGTGACCTGCTCCAGCAGGGTCTGGCGCACTGCGCGGTCCAGTGGCGAGGCGCTGAACCGTGAGGGCATGCCCAGAAATTCCGGGCGCGGGTACTTGAAGCAGGCCAGCGCCTGTTCATTGGCGTAGAAGAACAGCGGATCGTCTTCAGTGCCATGGGCCAGCAAACTGTAGGGCGCGTGGGCGTGCAGCCAGTGCAGGCGTTCCAGCCCGGTCAGCGCTTGCGGGGCTGGAAGGTGTTCGCCGGTCCAGTGCCGATATGACTCGTCCAACAGTTCGATGGCCTTGGCGTATTCGTTGATTGGCAACTCGCCCTCTCCTCTTGCGGTCATGGTTTCAATCCCGGCCCAGCCTATCCAAAGCGACCTGAAAAGTCCTGCTGCCCGACCGATTGGTTACACCGTGTTAAAACAGTCATGACCGGTAGTGCGTTTATCCCGCCGGCGTTTCTCCATAGAGTCACCTGGATAATGGTGAACAACGAGGCTCGATTGATGCAAACCCGATTGGACAAGGCACTGAGTGTTTTCGCACGGGCAGACTTGCTGCAAGGTCCCACGCCGATTCAGCGCGCCGCGCGACTCGAACAACTGCTGGGCCTGGACAAGCAGGGAATCGGCCTGTTTCTCAAACGCGACGACCATATGCTGATCGGCGCGGGCGGCAACAAGCTGCGCAAGCTTGAGTTCCATCTCGGCGCGGCGCTGCAAGCCGGGGTCGATACGATCATTACCGTAGGCGGCATCCAGTCCAATCATGCCCGCCTGACCGCTGCGGTATGCGCCAGGCTGGGCATCGCCTGCGAGTTGTTCCTGACCCGGGCCGTGGCCAAGGCCGAAGTGGATTACGAACTCAACGGCAACGTGCTGCTCGACCAGTTGTTCGGTGCACAGATGCAGGTGTTTGCCGGCGGTACCGACTCACTGGCCAAGGCCGAGGCCAGGGCGGTGCAGCTTCGGGACGCCGGGCACAAGGTCATGGTGCTGCCAACCGGTGGATCGACGCCCCTGGGCAGCCTCGGTTATGCCCGCTGCGCAGCGGAAATCGCCCGGCAAGAGGCCGAACTGCAAGTCGCATTCAATCAGGTGGTAGTACCCAACGGCAGCGCCGGGACGCATGCCGGGCTGGCGGCGGGATTCCAATTGCTTGGCCGGGGCGCGTCCCTGGTCAAGTCGTTCTCGGTGCTGTCCGACCAGGAATCATCAACAGCGAGAACCCTGCAACTGACCCGCGAAACACTGGCGCTTCTGGACAGTAACGCCGAGGTTCAGGCCGATGAAATGGTGATTGACGGCAGCCAGCTGGGTGCCGGCTATGGCCTGCCAACCGTCGCCATGCAGGACGCGGTACGCCTGATGGCGCGCGCCGAAGGCCTGTTGGTCGACCCGGTGTACTCCGGCAAGGCCTTTGCCGGATTGCTGGCCGACCTGCAGCAAGGGCGCTTCGCTCCCGGGGACAACGTGCTGTTCATCATGACCGGTGGAACACCCGGCCTGTATGCGTACCGGGAAACCTTTCAGGCCTGACGCTCAATCATCCCGCGTCAGCACTTCGAGCAATTCGATTTCGAAGATCAGGTTCGAGTTCGGCGGGATCTTGCCCATGGTGCGCTCGCCATAGGCAAGATGCGCCGGCACCAGCAACTTGCGCTTGCCGCCGACCTGCATGCCCAGGATGCCCTGGTCCCAACCCTTGATAACCCGCCCGGTGCCGATCACGCACTGGAAGGGCTTGCCACGGCTGAAGGAAGAATCGAATTCGGTCCCGTCCTCCAGCCAGCCACGGTACTGGGTGGTGATCAGTGCGCCTTTTACGGCGGCTTTTCCGTCACCCGGCTGAAGATCGATTACCTGAAGCTCGTCATTCATTGAATTCACTCGTATGCTCATTCGCCCTCAAGGGCCCGATGGGCGCCGTTTTCCCAGATTTACCCTCGATTGGCAACCATTGCCGGCTCCACGCCCGGCGTTCAACGCTGCTTGCTGAACTAAAATGATCAACAATTACCCCTACGGTTCACCGCCCTGATGGCCACCCCCGAATGATCCAGTTCTGGACCAGCGTCATCCTTGGTTCTATGACGCTCAGCCTGATCGTTGTGCTGGTGTGGCGCGAGCGCTCGCTGCAAAAGCAACTGGCCGAGTATCGGGCGATCATCAGCAGCCTGTCCGAAGGCCAAAACATCCACCAGGATGGCGACGTCGAGCGCTTCAAGCGCAGCCAGTATTTCGCTCGTATCGGCACCTGGGATTGGGATGTCGACACCGACCGGCTGTACTGGTCGGAAGCCATCTTCGGCATGTTTGGCTTCAAGATCGGCGAAGTAACGCCCTCTTATGCCCTGTTCTGCTCCTGCGTGCACCCGGATGACCGGCTCAGGGTTCGGGCCGGCGAACTGCGTTGCCTGGAAACCGGCGAAAACCATGATGAGGAATATCGCGTGGTCTGGCCCGACGGAACGATCCGCTGGCTGCGGGAAACCGGCAACGTGGTCAAGAACGAACACGATCAAACGATCAAGATGATGGGCGTGGTACGCGACATCACCGAAGAAAAGGCCTCGGCCAGTTACCTCAAGCACCTGGCCCACTACGACCCTTTGACCGGCCTGCCCAATCGCCTGGTGCTCGAAGAGCGTCTGTCCGAAGCACTGGAGCAGGCGCGCACCAGCGCCACGCGGGTGGCGCTGGTGTTTGTCGATCTCAATGGCTTCAAGGCCATCAACGACCGCTATGGCCATGCGGCCGGCGACCGGGTGCTGGTCACAACCGCCACGCGGCTCAAGCGCATTCTGCGCGGCACCGACACCGTCGCCCGGATCGGTGGCGACGAATTCGTGGTCATTCTCCAGGACTTGCCCCAAGGCGAAAGCCTGCAAGACGAAGCGCGCATCATCTGCCAGAAAATCTTCGTCGAACTCTCCCCGCCAGTCACCATCGGCAACGACCAGCGCCATATCGGCACCAGCCTCGGCGTCGCCGTGTTCCCCGACCATGCGCCGAGCATCGACCGCTTGCTGCACATTGCCGACCTGGCGATGTATGAGGCCAAGCGCAGCGGGAACAATCAGTATCGGCTGGGCACCGAGAGCGTGGTGCGGGCGCACAGCCAGTAACTCAGGATGAGTACGCAGCCCAGGGGACGGCGCATATCGAGGCGTGTATCTGATCGGTGCCCCTCCAGCCTGACGCCGGCACGATCCTCTCCCTGGACGCATTGATCCACCTCGCACATCAATGCATGCCAACAATGCAATTAACATATCGATGCCCCTGCTCCACTATCCACCCCAATAAGAACCGTGCGCCGCGTCCAACCGGTGCACGTCATAAAAGCGGTGGAGTACACGTCAATGACAGCATCAATCCAACGGCCCGCGACCACCGGTCGCTCCCGGGCCAGCGCGATCTTCCGGGTCACCTCGGGCAACTTCCTCGAACAGTTCGACTTCTTCCTTTTTGGTTTCTATGCCACGCAGATCGCTGCCGTGTTCTTCCCGGCCAGCAGCGAATTCGCCTCGCTGATGATGGCCTTCGCCGTGTTCGGTGCAGGCTTTTTGATGCGTCCGTTGGGCGCCGTGGTGCTGGGTGCCTATATCGATGATGTGGGTCGACGCAAAGGGTTGATCGTGACCCTGTCGATCATGGCCAGTGGCACCATCCTGATTGTGCTGGTGCCCGGATACGAAACCATCGGCTTGTTCGCCCCGGCCCTGGTGCTGATCGGGCGGCTGCTGCAGGGCTTTTCCGCCGGTGCGGAATTGGGCGGCGTGTCGGTGTATCTCGCCGAAATCGCCACACCCGGCCACAAGGGTTTTTTCACCAGCTGGCAGTCGGGTAGCCAGCAAGTGGCAATCATTGTCGCCGCCGCACTGGGTTATGCCTTGAACCAGTGGATGGCACCGGGTGTGATTGCCGATTGGGGCTGGCGGATTCCGTTTTTCGTCGGCTGCATGATCGTGCCCTTCATCTTCCTGCTGCGCCGCAACCTGGAAGAGACCGAAGAGTTCGCCACCCGTAAACACCGCCCGAGCATGGGTGAAGTGTTCCGCACCCTGGGGCAAAACTGGCTGATCGTGTTCGCGGGCATGATGATGGTCGCCCTGACCACCACCGCGTTCTACCTGATCACGGTATACGCGCCGACCTTCGGTAAAACCGTGCTGCAGCTGAGCACCTCCGATGCGTTGCTGGTGACGTTGCTGGTCGGCGTCTCCAATTTCATCTGGCTACCGATTGGCGGGGCACTCTCGGACCGCATCGGTCGACGCCCGGTGTTGATCGTCATGGCCTTGCTGGCCATTGCCACCACCTACCCGGCGCTGACCTTTCTGGTCAACGCGCCCAGCTTCATCCACATGCTATTGGTCTTGCTGTGGCTGTCGTTCATCTACGGCCTGTACAACGGCGCGATGATCCCGGCGCTGACGGAAATCATGCCCGTGGAGGTGCGCGTCGCCGGGTTCTCGCTGGCGTACAGCCTGGCCACGGCCGTGTTCGGCGGGTTCACTCCGGCGATATCGACCTTGCTGATCCAGTACACCGGCGACAAGGCTGCACCGGGTTACTGGATGAGCTTTGCAGCACTGTGCGCGCTGTGCGCGACGCTTGCGCTCTACCGCCGAGCCTCGACTCCTCTGCAAGCGGTGGCGTCATGAACCTGTCCTTCATCGAGAACATGACCATGAAAAAACCGTTCAATCTGGCCACCCTCGCGTTGGTGGCCAGCCTGGGCTTGAGCGGCATTGCCCAGGCTGAAGAGATCCGCGTGATGACCTCCGGAGGCTTCACGGCGGCCTACAAGATCCTCGGGCCGAAGTTCGCCGCCGCCACCGGCAACACCCTCGACACCGCACTCGGTCCATCCATGGGCAAGGCGCCAGAGGCGATTCCCAATCGCCTGGCCCGCGGAGAACAAGCCGATGTGGTGATCATGGTCGGCTACGCACTGGACGATCTGATCAAACAAGGCAAAGTCGACCCCGCTTCAAGAGTCGAACTGGCAGATTCGCGCATTGGCCTGGTCGTGCGCCAAGGCGCGCCGAAACCGGATATCAGCAATGTCGAGGGTCTGAAAAAGACGCTGCTCAAGGCTGAATCAGTGGCCTACTCCGACAGCGCCAGTGGCGTTTACATCGAACAGCAGCTGTTCAAACGCCTGGGTATCGAAGACCAACTCAAGCCCAAGTCGACCATGGTCCCGAAAATCCCCGTGGGTTCGGTGGTTGCCACTGGCGATTATCAACTGGGCTTCCAGCAAGTCAGCGAGTTGTTGCCAGTGCCGGGGGTGAGTTTCGTGGCGAAGATTCCGGAATCAGTGCAGTCGGTCACCCGGTTTGCCGCCGGCATCCCGGTAGGTGCACAGCACCCGGTCGAAGCCAGAGCCTTGCTCGAATACATGGCTTCGGCCCAGGCTCAACCGGACGTAAAAGCGACCGGGCTGGACTCGGTCAGCCGCTGACCGACGGCTGCAGGACTTTCATCTCCACCACCAGCCGTTCCAGTTCAAGTGCCGCCGGGGTCAGGGTTCGCCCCCGGCGCTTGATCAGACCGACGCTGCGCATCACTTGCGGATCGGTCAACGGCACCCGCGTCAGGATCGGGTGATCCGCTGCCGGCATCGCCATCAGCGGCACCGCCGCCACGCCCAGCCCGGCCTCCACCAGACCGATCATGGTGGTCACGTGGCGGGTTTCGCAGATACTCGGCCGCTGCGGCACCACGCCGGTCAGCGCCTGATCCAGCAGAAAGCGGTTGCCCGAGGTTTTATCCAGCGAGATGTAATCCTGCTGATAAAACTCGTTCCAGGTGACACTGCGTCGCCCCGCCAGCGGATGATCGCGCCGGCACGCCACGACATACCCCTCTTGCACCAAGGGCTCGAAATCCACTTCGGCTTCCAGCGTGCCCATGAAACTCAGGCCGAAATCCGCTTCGCCATTGACTACCGCGCTCAACACTTCGTGGGCGCTGGAGTCCAGCACCTTGACCTTGATCTTCGGAAACTGCCGGTGATAGTGCGCGATCACCCGCGGCATGAAGTAGTAAGCCGCCGAGGGTACACAGGCGACCGTGACGTGACCGAGGCGAGTCGAAGCGACTTCACTGATACCGAGCAATGCCACGTCCAGATCGTCCAGAAGGCGTTCGACGCTGGGCATGAAACCCCGTCCGGCCTGGGTCAGGCTGACCTTGCGCGTGGTGCGCTCAAACAGCTTCACGCCCAGGGCGTCTTCGAGCTTTTCAATCCGCCGGCTCAGGGCTGGCTGGGATATCCGCACGGAATCGGCCGCCTTGCGGAAGCTGCCCTGCTCGACCACGGCACGGAAGGCTTGCAGGTCATTGAGGTCGAAGTTGATTGCCATGGCGTTGCTCGGAAACGAAGCCGATTGATCAGCTAATTCTATAAATGTAACCAATTAATGCAAATTGTAACATCTGAACCCGGGCGCTTTGCTGACGTCGAAGGGCTCAGCCTTTATTCTTGTCCTCCCCGTTGTACCGAGTTCTGGAGTTTTCTCATGCCCCATGAAGGCAACCTGCTACAAGCCGCTGTCGTGTTCCTGTTGGCGGCCGTGCTCATCGTTCCATTGGCCAAGCGCCTGCAACTGGGGGCGGTCCTGGGCTATCTGTTTGCCGGTGTGATCATCGGCCCGTCGGTGCTGGGCCTGATCGACAACCCGCAAAGCGTCGCGCACATTTCCGAACTCGGCGTGGTCTTGCTGCTGTTCATCATCGGCCTGGAGCTGTCGCCACGACGTTTGTGGGTGATGCGCAAATCCGTGTTCGGCGTGGGTCTGGCGCAAGTGTTGCTGACCGGTTCGGTGATTGGCGTGGTGGCGCTGTGGGTCTTTGGCCAGCCGTTGAACACCGCGATCGTCCTGGGCCTGGGCCTGGCGCTGTCGTCCACGGCGTTCGGCCTGCAAAGCCTGGCTGAACGCAAGGAACTGACCAGCCCCCACGGGCGGCTGGCGTTCGCGATCCTGTTGTTCCAGGACATCGCTGCGATCCCGTTGATCGCCATGGTGCCGTTGCTGGCCGGCGGCGATCAGCCCACCACGGCCGGCGAAGACCTGAACCATGGCCTGCAGGTGCTGGTCAGCATCGCCGTGGTGGTGATCGGCGGGCGCTATCTGCTGCGACCGGTGTTTCGCATAGTCACCAAGACCGCGTTGCCGGAGGTCTCCACCGCCACGGCGCTGCTGGTGGTGATCGGCACGGCCTGGTTGATGGAGCTGGCCGGTATTTCCATGGCCCTGGGCGCATTCCTCGCCGGCCTGCTGCTGGCGGACTCCGAGTATCGCCATGAACTGGAAGCCCAGATCGAGCCGTTCAAGGGCCTGTTGCTCGGGCTGTTTTTCATCAGCGTCGGCATGGGCGCGAACCTCGGCCTGTTGCTGAGCATGCCGGTCGCGGTGCTGGGCCTGACCCTGCTGCTGATCGCGATCAAGCTGCCGCTGCTGTTCGTTGTCGGTCGATTGGCCGGCGGCTTGAAGAAGGTCAGTGCGATCCGCCTGGGTATCGTGTTGGCGGCCGGTGGTGAGTTTGCCTTCGTAGTGTTCAAGATCGGTCGCGATCACGGGCTGTTCGCAGCAGAACTCTATGATTTGCTGGTGTTGACCATCACCCTGTCCATGGCCGTGACGCCGCTGTTGCTGCTGGTTTGCGCGCGGCTGGTCAGCCCGAAAGTGCAACCGGTGGAAGTGCCGGAGAAATTCCGTGAAATCGACGCCGACGCACCACGGGTGGTGATCGCCGGCATGGGCCGCATGGGCCAGATCGTTGCACGGATCCTGCGCGCACAGAACATCAAGTTCGTGGCCCTCGACACCTCGGTGGAAACCATCGAGCTGTCCCGCAGCTTTGGTGGTGTGCCGGTGTTCTACGGCGACCCGATGCGCCCGGAAATCCTCAGCGCGGCCAAGGTCGGGGAAGCCGAGTTTTTCGTGATCGCCACCGACGACCCGGACACCAACATCAAGACCGCCGAGCTGGTGCACAAGCTCTACCCGCATATGAAAATCATCGCCCGCGCCCGCAACCGCCAGCATGTGCACCGACTGATGGACGTCGGCGCTCATGCCGTGCGCGAAACCTTCTATTCGAGCCTGGAAATGAGCCGCAAAACCCTGATCGGGCTGGGATTGACCCAGGCCCAGGCCGATGCGCGGATCAAGCGCTTCAAGCAGCACGACGAAGAGGTGCTCGAGGCCCAGCACGCGGTGTATGACGACGCCGCGAAAGTGATGCAGACGGCAAAAGAAGCGCGAGTCGAACTGGCGAAGTTGTTTGAGTCGGATCAGCTGGAAGAAGAGTCGGCCAGGAATTGAGGTGACTGTTCGGGCCCCATCGTCGGAACGCCGCCCGGGGCAAGCCCGCTCCCACAGGTATCACGCTGAACCTGTGGGAGCGGGCTTGCTCGCGAAGAACGATAACGCGGTGTGATGGAATAACCACAATATCAAAGGAACCAGCATGGCTGACCAACCTGCCCCCGCCCTCAAGGAAATCTTCAACGCCGAGCGCCTCAGGCACATCGCCTCGGAGATGACCGCGGTCTATCCGGCATTCGAGGCCAGGCGCTTCCTGAAGCTGGCCCAAACCGGCCTCGCAGACCTCAGCGTCATGCAGCGCATGGCCCGGGTCAGCGAATGCCTGCACGCCGTGCTGCCCCTGGACTATGAAGCGTCACTCAAGCTGCTGCGCGCCCTCGCCCCGCGCCTGAACAGTGGCTTCGTCAGCATGTGCCTGCCGCACTATGTCGCCACTTACGGCGCCCATGCGTTCGAGGTGTCGATGGACGCCCTGAAGTACTTCACCGCCTTCGGCTCCTCGGAGTTCGCGATCCGCCATTTTCTGCGCAGCGACCTCGAGCGTTCGCTCAAGCTGATGCACGCCTGGTCGCTGGATGACAACGAGCATGTGCGGCGCCTGGCCAGTGAAGGCTGCCGGCCGCGCCTGCCCTGGTCATTCCGGCTGGAGCCGATCCAGGCCGATCCGCAGCTCGCCGCGAAAATCCTCGACAACCTCAAGGCCGACACGAGCCTGTATGTGCGCAAATCCGTGGCCAATCACCTCAACGACATCACCAAGGATCATCCCGAATGGGTGCTGGACCGGATCGAAGGCTGGTCGCTGGACAACCGGCACACCGCCTGGATCGCCAAACATGCCCTGCGCAGCCTGATCAAACAGGGCAACCAGCGGGCACTGGCGATTATCGGCGCGGGCGGCAAGCCGGAAGTGGAGATCGTCGATGTGAAAGTCGAACCGCCGGTGATTGGCCTGGGAGAAAAGATCACCCTGTCGTTTGCCGTCAAATCCACCGTTGAAAGCAGTCAGCGCCTGGTGATCGACTACGCCATCGATTACGTCAAGGCCAACGGCAGCACCTCGGCGAAGGTATTCAAGCTCAAGGCGCTGACGCTGCCCGGCAACGCCAGCGAAACCGTCAGCCGGGGCCAGCAGATCAAGGAGCTCACCACCCGCCGGCATTACACGGGGCGCCATGCGGTGCACATCATGGTCAACGGCGAAAGGCTGGCCAGTACGGCGTTCGAGATTCTCGGTTAAACCATAAGATCTATTTTGGATGTGCCGCCGCCTTCGCGAGCAAGCCCGCTCCCACAGGATGACGCATTCCAATGTGGGAGCGGGCTTGCTCGCGAAGGCGCCAGTTCAGGCACCGCCCAACAACAACCCCTGCTCCCGCTCACACAACTCCACCACATAATCCCAAAGCACCCGCAGCCGCACCGATTTGTGCAACTCGCGACGGGTGCTGATCCAGTAGCTGCGCTGGATGCTTTCGTCCGGCAACAGCGGCACCAGGCCCGGGTCGGCGCTGGCCATGTAGCACGGCAGCACCGCGATCCCCAGGCCCGAGCGCGCAGCCTGCTGCTGGGCGATCACGCTGGTACTGTGAAACACCACCTGCGGATTGCGGCAGAAGCTGTTGAGGAACATCAGTTCCTGGCTGAACAGCAAGTCATCGACGTAGCCGATCCAGGCGTGACGCCCCAGGTCTTCGCGACTGCGCAACGGCGGCGCACGGTCGAGGTAGTCCTGGCTGGCGTAGAGCGCCAGGCGATAGTCGGTGAGCTTTCGAGTGACCAGCATGTCGGCGGCCGGACGCTCAAGGTGAATGCTGATTTCCGCCTCGCGGTTGAGGATGCTGACAAACCGCGGCACCGCCACCAGCTCCACTTCCAGCCCCGGATAGCGCTCGAACAAGCCGTTCATGCGACTGGCGAGGAACATGATGCCCAGGCCTTCGGTCACCCCGACGCGGATCTTGCCCAGCGGCGCACTGGATTGGGTGATTTCCTCCTGGGCCAGCAGCGCCACGTTCTCCATCGCCTCGGCGTGTTTAAGCAATGCCTCGCCCGCCGGGGTCATCTCATATCCCTGGGCGTGCTGGACGAACAACGCCGTACCGAGGCTCTTTTCGATGGCCTCGATGTGCCGCGCCACGGTGGCATGGGTGGTGTTCAGGCGGCGGGCGGCCGTGAGCAATCGCCCGCTGCGCTGCAACTCGAGAAAAAACCGCAGGTCATTCCAGTCGAACATCAAGCCGTCCTTGTTCGTTGCCGTTCGGGTTGCTGTTTAAAAACGCACAGCGGCTGCGCAAAAACTAACATTCTTTTGACGAAAGCTAACAACTAGGATGACAGACAACAAGAACAACAAAACGAGGTCAGGGATGCAGGCTTCCCTTGATGAATTCGATTACGTCGTGGTCGGGGCCGGGCCGGCCGGGTGTCTGCTGGCCAATCGACTGTCGGCCAATCCACAACATCGCGTGTTGCTGCTCGAGGCCGGCGGCCGCGATAACTATGCGTGGATCCACATCCCCGTGGGCTACCTGTACTGCATCGGCAACCCGCGCACCGACTGGTGCTTCAAGACCGAAGCGCAACCCGGCCTGCAAGGTCGTGCCCTGAGCTATCCGCGCGGCAAGGTGCTGGGGGGCTGCTCCTCCATCAACGGCATGATCTACATGCGCGGCCAGGCTGCCGACTACGACCGCTGGGCCGCCGACGGCAACCCAGGCTGGAGCTGGCAAGACGTGTTGCCGCTGTTCAAGCAGAGCGAAAACCACTTTGCCGGCGCCGCCGAATTCCATGGCGCTGCGGGCGAATGGCGAGTCGAACGCCAGCGTCTGTCGTGGCCGATTCTCGACGCCTTCCGCAATGCCGCCGAACAAAGCGGCATCGCCAGCATCGATGACTTCAACCAGGGCGACAACGAAGGTTGCGGCTACTTCCAGGTCAATCAGAAGGCCGGCGTTCGCTGGAACGCGGCCAAGGCTTTTCTCAAGCCGGTGCGCCAGCGCCCCAACCTCACCGTACTGACCGGGGTCGAAGTCGACCGGGTGCTGCTGGACAATGGCCGCGCCTCGGCGGTCAGCGCCCGCTGGCAAGGCGAGGCGAAAACCTTCAAGGCCCGCAAGGAGATCATCCTCTGTGCCGGCTCGGTCGGTACGCCAGGCATCCTGCAACGCTCCGGTATCGGCCCGCGTCCGCTGCTGGAGCGGCTGGGCATTGGCGTCGCCCATGAGCTGCCCGGTGTCGGCGGCAATTTGCAGGATCACCTGCAACTGCGGCTGATCTACAAGCTGGAAAATGCCCGCACCCTGAACCAGATTGCCGGCAGCCTGTGGGGCAAGCTGGGCATGGGCCTGCGCTACCTGTATGACCGCAGCGGCCCGCTGTCCATGGCGCCGAGCCAGTTGGGCGCCTTTGCCCGCTCGGGGCCGGAACAGACTTCGGCCAATCTCGAATACCATGTGCAACCGCTGTCGCTGGAGCGCTTTGGCGAACCGCTGCATGCGTTCCCGGCATTCACCGCCTCGGTCTGCGATTTGCGCCCGCAAAGCCGTGGCCGGGTGGACATCCGTTCGGCCAACCCGCAGGAAGCACCGCTGATCCAGCCCAACTACCTCAGCCACCCGCAAGACCTGCGGGTGGCCGCCGACGCCATTCGCCTGACCCGGCGTATCGTCAGCGCGCCGGCCCTGCGCCCGTTCAACCCGGTGGAATACCTGCCCGGCGACAGCCTGCAAAACGAAGAACAACTGCACGAAGCCGCCGCGCGGATCGGCACCACGATTTTCCATCCGGTGGGCACCTGCCGCATGGGCAACGACGCTGATGCCGTGGTCGATGCGCAACTCAAGGTCCATGGCATCCCCGGCCTGCGAATTGCCGATGCTTCGATCATGCCGCGCATCACCTCGGGCAACACCTGCTCGCCGACGCTGATGATTGCCGAGAAGGCTGCACAGATGATTCTCAACCCTGCTGTAAACACATCAACTGTGGGAGCGGGCTTGCCCGCGATGACGGTGTGACATTCAACATCATTGTTGGCTGACCCACCGCTTTCGCGGGCAAGCCCGCTCCCACAGGAACTTCACTCGATTCACGAACACTGAGCATTACCCCTGAAATGGAACACGCAACACCAGTGGAACAACAAAAACAATCACTGTGAGGGATACCGGTATGTCAGAACACGTTCAATCGCTGGAAGCCGTGCGCAGCGCGGGCACCAGTCAGGAAACCCAGAAAGTCATCTTCGCCTCGTCCCTCGGGACGGTTTTCGAGTGGTATGACTTTTTCCTCTATGGCGCCCTCGCGGCGGTGATCAGCAAGCAGTTCTTCGCCGGGGTCAACGACACCACGGCGTTCATCTTTGCACTGATGGCCTTCGCCGCCGGCTTTATCGTGCGGCCATTCGGCGCGCTGGTGTTCGGTCGGTTGGGGGACATGATCGGGCGCAAGTACACCTTCCTCGCCACCATCATCCTCATGGGCCTGGCGACGTTCTGCGTCGGGCTGCTGCCGACCTACGCCAGCATCGGCATCGCCGCGCCGATCATCCTGGTGGTGCTGCGCATGCTCCAGGGCCTGGCCCTGGGCGGTGAATACGGCGGTGCCGCGACCTATGTCGCCGAGCACGCGCCCATCGGCAAGCGTGGCTTCCACACCAGCTGGATTCAATCCACCGCGACCCTGGGCCTGCTGCTCTCGCTGCTGGTGGTGCTGGGCTGCCGCTACTTCACCGGCGATCAGTTCGAAGTCTGGGGCTGGCGCATTCCGTTCCTGTTTTCCATCGTGCTGCTGGGCATCTCGACCTGGATTCGCCTGAGCCTGCACGAGTCGCCGGCCTTCGTGAAAATGAAAGAAGAAGGCAAGCTGTGCAAACAGCCGATTCGCGACTCCTTCGGTAAATGGGAAAACCTCAAGGTGGTGTTGATCGCGCTGTTCAGCATCAATGCCGGGCAAGCGGTGACCTTCTACGCCGCGCAATTCTACGTGCTGTTTTTCCTCACCCAGTTCCTGAAAATGGACCCGGCGGTGGCCAACGGTTTGCTGATTGTAAGCGTGACCATCGGCGCCCCCTTCTTCATTTTCTTTGGCTGGCTGTCGGACAAGGTCGGGCGCAAACCGGTGCTGATGCTCGGCCTGCTGCTGGCCACCGCGCTGTACTTTCCGATCTTCAAGACCCTGGCCCACTACGCCAACCCGGCCATCGACCAGGCCAGCCGCCAGGCCCCGATCACCGTGATGGCCGACCCGGCCACCTGCACCTTCCAGTTCGACCCGGTGGGCAAGGCGAAATTCGACAGCCCGTGCGACAAGGTCAAGACCTTTCTGGTCAAGCAGGGCCTGCCGTACAACAGTGCTGTCGCACCGGCCGGCAGTGACGTGCAGGTAAGCATCGGTGACGTGAAGATCGATGGTTTCGACGAAGCCGCCTTGCGCGGTGCCGTGACCCTCGCCGGTTACCCGCAAAAGGCGGACATGCAGCAGATCAACAAGCCGATGATCGTCGCGCTGATCGTCGCGCTGATCATCATCTCCGCGATGTGCTACGGCCCGCTGGCGGCGCTGATGGTCGAACTGTTCCCGACCCGCATCCGCTACACCTCGATGTCCCTGCCCTACCACATCGGCAACGGCTGGTTCGGCGGGTTCCTGCCGACGGTGTCGTTCGCGCTGGTGGTGTACACCGGGGACATTTTCTACGGGCTGTGGTATCCGGTGCTGATCACCGGGGTGAGCCTGGTGGTGGGCATGATTTGCCTGCGTGAGACCCGCAACGTGGATCTCGACAAGAACTGAGGTCATTGCTCGCGACGAGGGCCCTCGTGCCCTCGTCGTGGCAATCGGGGCCGATCAAACCTCGGCATCAAGCAGCTCGAACTTCACTTGATCCGGGTAGAACGCCAGATACCCGCGGATCTGTTCTACCGACACCTTGGGGTCTTCGTAACTCCACACCGCATTGGCCGCTTCATGCCCTGGCACCTGCAAACTGAAATAGCTGGCATCGCCCTTGTAGGGGCAATAGCTGGTGTGGTCGGTGCGGGCGAAATACTTCTCGTCGATATCCTCTCGCGGCACGTAGTACACCGGCGGGTAATTGGCCTCCAGCAACACCAATGCGCGAGCCGAAGCGGCGACCTGAATGCCATGGAACCTCACCAAAAGACAGCCGGGCTGCTCGGCGATGGTGATGACAGGACTAGGACCGGAGCTTTTCATGGAATACGTTCCTCATGACGGTGATGGACCTGCAAATCGATGTGGGAGCGTGGCTTGCCCGCGATGGGCTGCGCAGCAACCCCAAAACCTGAACCCACGATTTATCAGGTATAACCCAAGTTTCACCCCGGCAACGGCTTCGCAGCCGAACGGGAGCAAGGCAATCATCGCGACACACAAAACTGTACATCCATACAGATAAAGATTGCCCGATCGCCCATCAACCGCCATTCTGTGCACCTCTGGCACATAGATCGACGATGGTGGTTATGCGGCTGTACCTCTGTGAAAAACCTTCCCAGGCCAAAGACATTGCGGCAGTCCTCGGTGCCAAACGCCGGGGCGATGGCTGCTGGCTGGGAACAGACGTCACGGTGACCTGGTGCATCGGCCACCTGCTGGAAACCGCACCGCCGGATGCCTACGACGCGCGCTACAAGCGCTGGGTGCTGGCCGACCTGCCGATCATTCCCGAAAAGTGGAAAATGACCGTCAAGCCGCGCACCGCCAGCCAGTACAAGGCGGTCAAGCGCCTGCTCGGTGAAGCATCCGAACTGATCATTGCCACGGACGCCGATCGCGAGGGCGAGATGATCGCCCGGGAACTGGTGGAACATTGCCGCTATCGCGGGCCGATCCGCCGCCTGTGGTTGTCGGCGCTGGACGATGCGTCAATCCGCAAGGCCCTCGCGGCGCTGAAACCGGGGAACGAAACCTTCAGCCTCTATCACTCGGCCCTGGGACGCTCCCGGGCCGACTGGCTGATCGGCATGAACATGAGCCGGCTGTTCACCTTGCTGGGGCGCCAGTCCGGCTATCAAGGCGTGTTGCCGGTCGGCCGGGTGCAAACGCCGACCTTGCGCCTGGTGGTGGATCGCGATCGCAGCATCGCCGACTTTGTGCCCGTCCCCTATTGGGCCATCGATGTGCAACTGCTGCACAACGGCACCGCGTTCACGGCGCAATGGCGCGCGGCATCCGATGTTTGCGACGATCAGGACCGCTGCCTGAACCAGGCGCTGGCACAACAGGCGGCAGCCGCCATGAGTGGCGCGGCCAGTGCGCGGGTGATCAAGCTGCGCACCGAGCGGATGCGCGAAGTGGCCCCGCTGCCGTTCGATCTGGGCACCCTGCAGGAAGTCTGCTCGAAGAAGCTCGGCCTCGGCGCCCAGGAAACCCTGGACATCGCCCAGGCGCTGTACGAAACCTACAAGGTCATTACCTATCCGCGCAGTGATTGCGGTTATCTGCCCCTCAGTCAGCACAGCGAGGCGCCGGCCATCCTGGCGGCGTTGCGCCAGGCCGATCCGGCGTTGAACGCCTTGCACGATCACCTCGATCCGCAACGGCGCTCACGGGCCTGGAACGATGCCAAGGTCAGCGCTCACCACGGCATCATCCCCACGGCTGCGGCGAAGAACCTCGACAAGCTGGCGGGTAAACAGCGCGCGGTCTACACCCTGATCCGTGCCCGCTACCTGGCGCAGTTCCTGCCCAATCACGAATACGACCGTACCCAGGCCGACTTCGATTGCGCCGGCCAAGCCCTGCGCGCCGTGGGCAAGCAGATCATCGAACTGGGCTGGAAACGCGCCCTGCCCGAAGCACTGGCGCCGACCAAGGGCCGCGAAGCTCCGGCGCCGCAGACACTGCCCAACCTGGCCGAGGGCATCGATTGCGCCGTGGCCGGCGTGCAACTCAAGGACCTCTGGACGCAACCGCCGAAGCCGTTCACCGAAGGCGACCTGATCAAGGCCATGAAGAATGTCGCTAAACTGGTGGAAGACCCGCTGCTCAAGCAAAAGCTCAAGGACACCACCGGCATCGGTACCGAAGCGACCCGCGCATCGATCATCCAGGGCTTGCTCGACCGTGGTTATCTGGTCAAGAACGGCAAGGCCCTGGCCGCCACACCTGCCGCGTTCAGCCTGATAGACGCCGTGCCCCGGGCCATCGCCGATCCGGGCACCACGGCAATCTGGGAACAGGCCCTGGACATGGTGCAAAGCGGGGAAATGAGCCTGGAAGAGTTCGTCACCAAACAGGCGGCGTGGATGAGCAAACAGGTCAGTCGCTGCTCTGGACTGAGCCTGACCATCAGCGGACCACCGCCCGCCGGGCGCGCCGCAGCTCCATGGAAGAAAAAACGCAAGAGCGCCCCGCGCAAACCGGGCGGCACCCAGCGCAGGGCAAAACCGGCCGGCAAAACTCAAACCTGACACAGAACCCTGTGAGGTTGGCCATAATCAATCCTGTCCCTTGACCTGTCAGGAGCTGCTTCGCATGTCTTCGATAGAACTGCACGCCGCCCAACGCGATGAGCTGGAAACCATCGAAAACCTGATGCAGTTCTACACCTACGACTTCAGCGAATGGTTACCGCTGAAACTGGGTGAATGCGGTTTCTTCAACATCCAGCCGATGCCGGACTACTGGCGAAACCCGGCCACCCGCCCCTTCCTGATCAAGGTCGACGCAGAACTGGCCGGCTTCGTGACCGTGGACAACCGGACCCATCTACCCGGCGCCGAGTACAACATCGGCTATCTGTTCGTCAGTCGACGCTTCCGTGGCCGGGGTGTCGCCCGGTTTGTCGTGTCCACCCTCTTGAGTCAATTCCCCGGTCAATGGCAGATTTTCCATATCGAGGCCAATCAGCCGGCACGGCTGTTCTGGGCGGCCGTCATGCCAGGGCTCGGCATCGATGGGTTCACCCTGCATCAGCAGGTGATTGACCGCCATCCCTGCACGTTTTACCGCTTTCAGTGTCCGCCACTGTCGTCCTGAACGGCACACCCTCGACTCCCCGCGCTAATTCCCAACAGCTTTGTCCGACAATATGTAGTGACTGAAAATATTCACTACAAAACCGTTGACGCCTCCGATTTGCCCTTGCATGATGCAGACGTCTCCCCGATCGGGAGTACAGGCAACACGTTTGAGCAAGCTCGTCTGACCGCCGAGCTGTTTTTCCCGGATACACGCTGCCCACAAGGCAGATTGAAGAAGCTGACCTGGCCTGAACGTCCAGTACAAGGGCGAGAAGTCTTGGCGAGCAATCCTCATGATGCTTGTGGCCGACCCTGAAAACGTCGGCAGTGGCCTTAAGGTTTTCGCCGCTTCTCTTCGTTGTGACGCTATTGCGTAGCAGTTATTCAACACGACTACATGCAACAGACGCAGGACCCCGCCCGATAAGGCGGTCGAACGCTGACGTCCTGGTTTCGGTGCCAGGGATCAACTAACCGATGGGCTACCTGTATTAGCGAATCAACTTTGAAAGATCACCAATTGGTCAAGGGGCTTTATGATGAATCTGAACAATCAACCAACTATCGATGAACTGGCTCGTATCTTCGCTGCAAAAAAAGACAGCCACGACAGCCATATTCTCTGGATCAGCAAGTGTGGCCAGGTGCATATCGACTGCCTGTCGCCGCACGCCCATGAAGCAGAGTTCGACCAGAACAACCAGAACCTGCTCGCCCGACTGAAGATGTACCGTCGCGGCCATGGCTATGTCGGCAAGAAAGCCGCAGCCGACAAGGACTTCATCGGTAATGTTCTGCAAACCCTGAAACAGGCCTGGGCCTCGATGCAGAATCAGAACGAAGTTCGGGTGATTGACCGGTTCTACTGATTGAAATGAGTCATTACTGACTTATAAATAAAAAGGGCCTGCTCCCAAAAAGAGCAGGCCTTTTTTTTGCCTCAAATTAAAGTTCAACAATATCCCTTGTGGAGTTCATGAAAAGTCACCACCCAACACCAGATCCACAAACGCCAGCGACGCCGCACTGTGGTAGTTGTTCTTGCGCCGAAGCAATGCGGCCCCGCGCTCGGGTGCTGCGCCCAGCATCGACAGTTTGCGCAATGCCCGATCCTGGGTGGCGATGGATTCCGGCAGGATCGTGGCAATGGCGCAATGCCGGATGACCTCCAGCAGCGTGTTGACCGAGTTCACTTCAATCGCCACTTTGGGCGTGATCTGCGCCCGGGCGAAATACTCGTCGATGCACGTGCGGGTGATGTAGTCCGGGGTCAGCAGCGCAAACTCAAGCTGCGCTACCTCTTCAGCGGACAACGGGTGCTGACGTTCGTAAAGCGGATGATCGCGCCCAACCATCAACCCCAGGGTTTCGGTAAAGGCCGGGATCGATTCGATGTCCGCGCTTCGCACCTGATCGAACGCAATGGCGATATCCAGCGAATCATCCGCCAGCCCGGCCTCGATCTCGTCCATCGACAACTCGAAAATCTCCAGGTGGATGTTCGGGTAACGCGCCACGTAGTCGCGCACCAGCGGCCCCACCAGATAGGCCATGAAGGTCGGCGTCATGGCCAGGCGCAAGGTCCCGCGGGACAAATCCTTCACGTCGTGCAACGCACGCTTGCCCGCTTCCAGCTCCACCAACACCCGTCGCGCGCATTGAATGTAAGCCTCGCCGGCATCGGTCGGCTTGACCGTGCGCGAGGTGCGGTCGAACAGGCTCACGCCCAGGGAGTCTTCCAGTTGGCGGATCTGCTGCGACAAGGTCGGCTGGGACACGTGCAGCACTTCGGCAGCGCGCGTGAAACCACCGTGGTCGGCCACCGCCAGCAGGTAACGCAAATGTCGAAGCAGCATGGGATTCTCCATCTATAGGCCGTGCTTATGGATCGCATTGTATATCGGTCTTGGACGCTATGGATTGATCGGCAGAAGATGGCTCCACACCCAAGCAACATCCCTTCCGATAGGAGAATCACCATGCAACAGTCCCATGCCTACAACGACCCAAGCCTGGCCCTGACCACTTCTGTCCTTGACGCCAAGGCGCGCAAAAACCTGTCGTGGCAGGACCTGGCCGACGGCACCGGATTGAGCCTGGCCTACGTCACCGCTGCCCTGCTCGGTCAGCACCCGCTGCCGGAAAGTGCCGCCAAGGTGGTCGGCGACAAACTCGAACTGGACGCCGACGCCGTGGCCCGGCTGCAGATCATCCCGCTGCGCGGCAGCCTCTCGGGAGTGCCGACCGACCCGACCATCTACCGCTTCTACGAAATGATCCAGATCTACGGCACCACCCTCAAGGCCCTGGTTCACGAGCAGTTCGGCGACGGCATCATCAGCGCGATCAACTTCAAGCTCGACATGAAGAAAGTCGAAGACCCGGAAGGTGGCTCCCGCGCCGTCATCACCCTGGACGGCAAGTTCCTGCCCCTGCGTCCTTTCTAAGTTGATAGCGGCCCGCACACCCCGTGCGGGTCGAACCCTGCCCAGCCATGAGGAAGCGATCATGAAAGCGCTCATCGACGGTTTCTTGAAGTTCCAGAAAGAAGCCTTTCCGCAACGCACCGACCTGTTCAAACACCTGGCCACCACCCAGCATCCAGGCACGCTGTTCATCACCTGTTCCGACAGCCGCGTCGTGCCGGAACTGCTGACCCAGCAAGAGCCCGGTGAACTGTTCGTGATCCGTAACGCCGGCAACATCGTGCCGTCCTACAGCCCGCATCCGGGTGGTGTATCGGCCACGGTCGAATACGCCGTCGCCGTGCTCGGCGTGACCGACATCGTGATCTGCGGCCATTCGGACTGCGGCGCCATGACGGCGGTGGCCAAATGCACATGCATGGACCACCTGCCCGCCGTCAGCGGCTGGCTGCAACACGCCGAGTCGGCGAAAGTGATCAACGAAGCCCGGCCACATGCCAGTGAAGCGGCCAAGGTCAGTTCGATGGTTCGGGAAAACGTCATCGCCCAACTGGCCAACATCCAGACGCACCCGAGCGTGCGCCTGGCCCAGGAAAAAGGCCTGTTGAACCTGCATGGCTGGGTGTACGACATCGAGACCGGTTCGATCGACGCGCTGGATGCCGACAGCCGAAGCTTCGTGTCGCTGGTCGAGCATCCAGGCACTTGTGCGGTATCGGCCAAAGCGATCAAGGCCGCCTGATCAGCACCGCCGATCGTTGAAGAAAGTGACCGCCCTTGCAGCGGTCACCGGTTGCGCCGGCTCAGCGTTTGACGCCCAGGTCGACCTGGGTCATACGGCTGCGAATGGTGAACACGCCATCACCCGAGAGAATCGCACTGCGAGCAAACAGGCGCCCGCTCTCCCAGTTCGAAAGACCCAGTTCCGGCTTGTTCAAGGCGTACTGGCCGTCGACCCAACGGGTGATGCCATTGCCGACAAAAGGCGCGTTGACCGCGTTGTAGAAGTGCTCCTGCGCCTGTGCATTGTCACTGATCAGCGACACCGTGAATTGCGGGCTGTAACGGTTGAACAAGGCAATGGCGCTGTCCAGGTCGTCAACGATTTTCAGGCTGACCTCCGGGGTTTCCTCCCACTCCCATTCACGACCCAATTGAGCTTCCGGCAACGGCTCGGCCTGCGCCTCGGTCTGATAGCCTTCGGCGCGGTACACCTTGACCGTTGCAGCCAGCCAGTCTTGCGGCAGGTGCGACTCGCTGCCTTCGACGATGTGCAGCTTGCAACCCTGGCCCCGTGCGGTGCCGGCCTGCGTGAGTGCGTCGAGGAACAGCGGCACCAGTTCAGCGGCGCGGTCGCGGTGAATCAGGCAGACGTTCAGGGTGTTGCAGACCTTGCGGTCCAGGGAGTTGCGCACCACCGCGGCAAAGCGTTGGGCGTCGGCATTGGCATCGGCGATCAGCCAGGCGCCACCGGTGCCGTGCAGGCTGACCGCCGTGCCGGCCTGCTGCGCGATGCTGCCCAACTGGCTGACGGCGCGTCCCGAACCGCGGGCCACCGCCAACGACAGGCGCCGGTCCGCGAACATCGCCCAACCGGCGGCGTGGTTGACACTTTCCACCAACGACACGGCACCGGCCGGCAAACCGGCATCGCTCAGCGCAGGGTTCAGCGCATGGGTGACAATCGCCTGGGCCGTGCCCAACGCATCACTGCCGATGCGCAGCACAGCGGTGTTGCCGGTGCGCAACACACCGGCGGCATCGGCAAACACATTCGGCCGGCCTTCGAAGACGAACGCGACGATGCCCAGCGGCGAAACCACTTGCTCGACTTTCCAGCCATCGTGTTCGACACAGCTGATCACCTTGCCACGGCTCGCCGCTGCATCACGCCAGGCGCGCAGGCCGGCGATCATATCGCGACGCATGCGCTCATCGGCCAGCAACCGGGTGGTTGAGCGACCGCGCGCCTTGGCCCGTTCGATGTCGGCCAGGTTGGCGGCTTCGATCAACGCCCAACATTCCGGGGTTTCCAGGCGTTGGGCAAACAGGTCGAAGAAGGCGCTGATCGCTTGATCGGACACCGCCGACAGCGCGCCAAACGCCGCTTCGGCACGCTCGATCGCGACGCTGGCCGCTTGCTGGTCCGCCACGGGGATCAGCAGCAACTCGCCGCTGACCTGCTCCACCAGCAGGTGGTCACCGGGCTGGAAGCGCTGCGCCAGTTCGGGGCTGACGACAGTGACACGGTTACCGGCGAAAGGGATGGGCGTGCCAGCGACTAGACGTTCGAGCGCAAGAGACATGAAGCGGTTACACCATGCAATGGGCGGCCGGAAAATGTATAGCAATTTCCCTGGAGCGTCACGTTTCCGGCTGGCGACCGGTGATCTCCTGTGGGAGCGGGCTTGCTCGCGAAGACGGTGTGTCAGGCACCATCAACGTAGCAGACACGCCGTCTTCGCGAGCAAGCCCGCTCCCACCCTGGTTGTGCACTGGATGAAAAATCCCGTGGTTACGTATCTCAATGTATACAGACGCGCCCCCGACACACCCCGCACGCAAAACCCCGCCACAGCGACACACCGCAGATACACCCCATTGCTGAAATACGCCTGCCGATTGGCCGCGCCGATCAAAGCGCTCAACTCAAGGGGCATACCGTTGCCCCGCCTCCCTGACCTGAAAGAGATCAACGTCCATGAGCACCTCCATTTCTTCGGCCGTCAAAGGCCTGCACCTGAACCTCGACCGTGCCGGCGACTGGGTTGCCCCCCTGGCGTTGCGGGTGTTCCTCGCCTGGGAATTCTTCGAGTCGGGCCTTGAGAAATTCAACGGCCAGAACTGGTTCGCCGATATCCAGTCGCGCTTTCCGTTTCCGTTCGACCACATTCCCGCGACGCTGAACTGGGAGCTGTCGATGTGGGCCGAACTGATCTTTTCCATGACCTTGCTGCTGGGCCTGGGCACGCGTTTTTCGGCGTTGAGCCTGATGGTGGTGACCCTCGTCGCCACCGCCGCCATCCATTGGCCTGCCGACTGGCACACCCTGAGTGAACTTGCCCAGGGCTATGCCATCAGCAACAAGGGTTACGGCAACTTCAAACTGCCATTGATCTACCTTGTGGCCTTCACGCCCCTGTTGCTGTCGGGTGCCGGCAAGCTCAGCATCGATGCGCTGCTGACCCGTTTCTTCTGGCGTCGCTGAAACCCGATCCGCAACGCGGACAAACAACAGGGGACTTCGATGAAGTCCCCTGTTTTTTTGCCTTGAAACTAACCAATCACTTCCTCCAGCCCGGTCTCTTCGACCAGCTTCGGATGCACGCTGCGTTCATGCACATGGGTGTGAGGTGTGCGGTCAATCAGCAGGCTCAGCAGTTCCGGACGGCTGTAGTGGCCGCGCGAATCCATCATGCGTTTGCGCTTGTCGATCAGGCTCATGTCGAGGTCGGCGATCACCTCGCCCTCACCTTCCAGCAACGAGCCCAGCACCGTGCCATCCGGGCTGATGATCGCGGTATAGCAACCGCCGGAGATCGGGCCGATGGCGCAACCGGTGTCGGCCATGATCTGCGCCTGTTGCTCGGGGTACAACCAGGCCGTGGAGTTGACCACGAAGCACGCGGCCTCCAGGGCATGCTGGCGAATGCTGACTTCCATTTGCGAGGTGAAAAGGGGACCGGCAAACGACCCCGGGTACATCGCCGCATGGATCTGCTCGCCATCGGCCATCAAGGCATAACGGGCCAGCGGGTTGTAATGCTCCCAGCAGGCCAATTGACCGATGCGCCCTACCGCGCTGTCGACGGCCCGCAGGCCGGAGCCGTCGCCCATGCCCCAGATCATGCGCTCGTGGTAGGTCGGGGAAATCTTGCGGCGACGCTGGATCAGCGCGCCGTCGGCATCGAACAGCAACTGCGTGTTGTACAGCGTGCCGCCATCGCGCTCGTTGACGCCAATGGACACGACCATGCCGGCTTGCCTGGCCGCAGCGCCGATGGCATCGGTGGCCGCCGAAGGCACAGTGACCGCCTGATCCAGCAGCTTGAGATGTTCGGCAGCCATTTCGAACGGCGACTGCACGTAGGAAAAGTATGGGTAGTACGGCACGACGGTTTCCGGGAATACAGCGAATTGCACGCCCTGTTCGCCGAGTTCGAGAATCTTCTGCACCACTTTGTCGACGGTGCCTTCTCGGCTGTAAAGAACGGGGCTGATTTGTACGGCGGCAGCTTTGACGAGGCTCATGGCGGTGATCTCATTGAGGGAAAGGTTTCAACGAGTTCAAGATTACGGCAATAATATAATGACCTGAATGTCGTATACACCACCTTTTAGGACATAGAGAAAATCAACCCCGACTGGCACGCTGAATCACCTGCGGCGGCTGTCCGAACGCACGAATAAAAGCCCGACGCATGCGTTCCCGATCACCAAAACCCGTGGCGGTCGCCACCGCATCGATGGAGTGCCGCCCGCTTTCCATCATCAACCGGGCCGACTCGACCCGCAGGTTTTCGATGGCCTTGGCCGGAGACTGGCCGGTTTCGGCATGAAACACCCGGCTGAATTGCCGGGGGCTGAGATTGGCCGCGCCGGCCAGTTCCTCGACCGTCAGCGCCGACTTGAGATGCTGCTTGGCATAGTTCAGCGCGGCCTGAATCCGATCGGTCCTGGGGGCCAGTTCCAGCATCACCGAAAACTGCGACTGCCCGCCGGAACGCCGGTGGTACACCACCAATTGCCGCGCCACCTTGCGGGCGACCTCGGCGCCCAGGTCCATCTCCACCAACGCCAATGCAAGGTCCACGCACGCGCTCATGCCCGCCGCCGTCCACAGGTGGCCATCATTGATGAAGATCCGGTCTTCCTCGACCTTCACGTTCGGGTACGCCTTGCGAAAGGCTGGCACGTGCGCCCAGTGGGTGGTTGCCCGCCGACCGTCGAGCAAACCGGCCTCCGCCAACGCATTCGCCCCCGTGCAAATAGAGCCCAGACGCCGGGTGCCGTGGCTGGCCCTGCGCAAAAACGCCAGCATGCCCGGCGTGGTCGGGCGGATCAGGTTGTCGCCCATGACCAGCAGCGTATCGAACGAGCGCTGGTCGAACGCTTCGGTCTGCACGGCAAAACCGGCGGACGTCTGCACCAGTCCACCCGGTTCGGACAGTAACGCAATGCTGTACAACGGCTCATCCGTGGCGCTGTTGGCCAACTCGAAGGCGGCACACATGGCCAGGCCGAGAACCTGAAAACCGGGGTAAACGATGAGTCCGATCTGGTGCATGGCGTCATGACCCTAAACGTGGCATGCCTGACATTCAGGCCAGAACCTGCACTCTAACCCGAACAGCCCGCAGCGCAAATCAGGGTGACGCCGACCGCCATCGCTAGCAGGCTCGCTCCCACCTGGAATTTCTGCGCTACACAAATCCCGTGTTCACAGAAAAACCTGTGGGAGCGAGCCTGCTCGCGAAGGGGCCATCACATCCAACAGCGCAAGTGGCCGCTGTCTGATGCAACGAGCTTAACGCTCGGAAACATCGATCCAGATCGTCTTGATCTCGGTGTACTGATCGTGCGCCCAGATCGACTTGTCACGCCCGCCAAACCCGGACTCCTTGTAACCGCCAAATGGCGTCGAGGCATCGCCTTCGCCGAAGCAGTTGACCGTTACCACGCCAGCGCGGATTTCACGCGACAGCTTGATGGCGTGGCGCAGGTTATCGGTATAGACCGAGGCCGCCAGGCCATACACCGAGTCATTGGCCAGGGCGATGGCTTCATCAATCGTGGTGAAGGTGGTCACGGCGAGTACCGGGCCGAAAATCTCCTCCTGGAACAGGCGACTATCCGCCGCTACGCCATCAAACACCGTTGGCTCGACAAAGATCTCGCCCTCGGTACGACCACCGAAAACAACCCGCAGATTTTCCACGCCGGCCTGCTCGAGATACGAGCGGACTTTCTCGAAGTGCGCCTGGCTGACCATGGAACCGATGCGGTTTTCCGGGTCCAGCGGGCTGCCCATTTTCCATTCGCGCAGTTGCACGCCAATGCGCTTGAGCAGCTCATCCTTGATGTCCGCATGGACAATCAGGCGTGACGACGCGGAGCAGTTTTCGCCCATGTTCCAGAACGCACCATTGACGACATGGCCCGCCACCAGGTCCAGGTCCTCCACATCGTCCATCACCACGGCCGGGTTCTTGCCACCGCACTCCAGGACGATGTGCTTGAGGTTCGAATCCGCCGCGTAGTTGAGGAACCGGCGACCGGTTGCGGTCGAGCCGGTAAAGCTGACCATCGACACATCCATGTGCCGGCCCAGTGGTTCGCCGACCTCCTTGCCGCCCCCCGACAACACGTTGAACACACCGGCCGGCACACCCGCCTCAAACGCCAGCTGCGCCACGCGCAATGCAGTCAGGGTGGTCTCCTTGGCCGGCTTGACGATGATCGAACAGCCAGCAGCCAGCGACGGGCCGATTTTCCAGGCCAGCATCAACAGCGGAAAATTCCACGGTAAAACCAGTCCGACGACACCGATGGCCTCGCGCACCACCAGGGTCAACGCGCCGGAGCCGACCGGTGCGGTGTTGTCGTAGATCTTGTCGATCAGCTCGGCATGCCAGCGGATCATATGGATGGTTTCGGGAATGTCCGTCAGTTGGCACTCGCGAATCGGCTTGCCGCTGTCCAGGCTTTCCATGACCGCGAGCTCATGGGCGTTGTGCTCCAGCAGATCGGCAAAGCGCAACAGCACTTTCTTGCGCTCGCCGGGACTGAGCTTGTGCCAGCGGCCGTCGTCAAAGGCTTGCTTGGCATTGGCGACCGCGACATCGACATCCCTGGCGTCGCAGGCCGTGACCTGGGCCAGCACTTGGTTGGTCGCCGGGTTGCTGGTGCTGAACGTCTGCCCGGAGACCGAGGTGTAGGCCTCGCCGTTGACGAAGGACAGGGTCGCAAAGGTCATTTTCCGGGCGATAGCGGCATATTCGGCCGCACTGAGTAGATCAGCCATGGTTCGAACTCCCGATCACTTGAGCGACATCACGCTTGAGGGTGCTGATGATGTCCTTCAGGGCCTGTTTTTCGTGTTCGTACAAAGGTTGCAACGGCGAACGCACACTGCCGGTGCGCAAGCCATTGAGCTCACAGCCGGCCTTGATCGACTGGACGAACTTGCCGCTTTCCAGGAAGTCCATCAGCGGCATGAACGCGCTCATGATCTTGCGGCCTTTGTCGAAGTCCTTTTCGATCACGCAGGCTTCGTACAGCGCAACGTGTTCGCGCGGAATGAAGTTCGAGCCGGCGCACACCCAGCTGCGAGCCCCCCAGGCGAAGAACTCCAGTGCCTGGTCGTCCCAGCCACAAGACAGGCTGATGTTCGGATAGTCACGTGCCAGGCGATGGACTTGTGCCATGTCGCCTGAGCTTTCCTTGATGGCCACGATGTTCTTCGATTCGGACACCGCCGCGAAATACGCCGGACCCATGCTGACGCCCATCCGTGCCGGGTAGTTGTAGAGCATGATCGGCAGGTCCGCGGCGCGGTCTACGGTCAACGCATGGATGGCGTTTTCCTTCTCGGTCGGCAACGCATAAGGCGGCGAGCCGACAAGAATGGCATCGGCCTTGATGGCGCGGGCAGCCTTGGCGTACTCGACGGAATCTTCGGTGCGGATCGCGCCGGTGCCGATCACCAGCGGCAGTCGCCCGCCAATGACGTCCTTCGCTTGAGCGGCGAGATCGATGCGCTCCTGCGAGGTATGGGCGTAGTACTCGCCGGTCGAACCGCCGATGATGATGCCGTGTACTTTCGACTCGATCAGGTGCTCCAGTACGTCAGCGAACGCGGCCTTGTCGATGTCCCCGTTTGCCGTCAAGGGAGTGATTGCCGGGGTGTAGATACCTTCGAACTTCATGATTGCCTCTCCATCAGTAAGGGTTTAATTGCTCAATGCCGCTGCATCGCGCAAGTTCAGCGAACGCGTTTCAGGTGCCATGGCCCACGCAGCCATCAGCCCGGTAAAGGTGACGATTGCCGCTACATACATCGTGCTGGCGATTCCCAGGGTCTGCAGCGAAACAGGCACCAGGTAAGTACCGATGGCCGCCCCGACGCGAGAAAGTGAGGTTCCGATTCCCACGGCAAATGCGCGTATTTCCGTGGGAAAGAGTTCATTCGGATAAACCAGTTGCAGAACTTGTGCGCCACCGATAAACACGGCGTAAGCACCGAAAAGAAACAGCACAAGCAGTTCGTTACTGTTGGAAAACATCGCCAGCAGCATTAACGACAGGCCAGACCATAGAAAACTGTGAATCAACATACTGCGGCGGCCAATGATATTGATCAGCCGGGTCGCCAGAATACAACCCACTACAAATAACAACGTAATGGCCATGGAACCGTAGGACGCCCACTCGCCTTTTAAATTCAAGGCCAGCAGAACTTTAGGCGCAAAGGCATAAACAGCGAATACCGGAATAATCGAACATGACCAGAACACTGAGACGAAGAACAAGCGTTTGCCGTAACCGGAACGCAGCAAGTCGCCGAATGTCATTTTCTTTTCGTCTGGCTGTTCCGGCAGATCCCGAAGCGAATAGTGCTGGCCATACACTCGCTTGATGACGCGTTCGGCCTCGGTGTCACGCCCTTTACTCAGCAGCCAACGCGCGGATTCCGGTGTGCCCATGCGCAATGCAAACAGCACCAGGCCAATGACCGAGGCGCTGGCCAGTGCGTATCGCCAAGCGTCATCGCCGCCGGCATCGAGGATGGCATTGCCCACGACATAGGCAAAGGCGGCACCGGCGAACCAGAGGATGGTCAGTGCCGCGAGCCTCGGCCCCCGTTGTTTCCGGGGCAGGAACTCCACCAGCAAGGCCGTGGCCACCGGATATTCGATCCCCACCGCCAAGCCGATAATGAACCTGAGGGCGAACAATGCCGGTGCGGACTCAACCCAGAACTGCGCCAGAGAACAAAGGATAAACAGCGATGGCCCGATAAAATAAACTTTCTTGCGCCCCAACCTGTCGGTCAGCCAGCCACCGGCAAAACCACCAAAGAACACCCCCATAAGTGCTGATGCTGCAATCATCCCCTGCCAGAACTCTGTCAGGTTCAGCGCCGAAGTTATTTGCAGCATGGCGATGCCGATAATACTCAGCACATAACCATCCACGAACGATCCGCCCCCGGAACGAAGGGTCAACAAGCGGTGAAAGTTGTTCAGCGGTATATCTTCAACAGATGCATTAGGACTTGTCATTATTGTCTCCTATTTCGCCTCGGCCATTTAATGGGCTGAAGTGCAAACCAAAATCCAGGCAAATGAATGCCGTCTCGCCAGGAAACAATCAGCCACATGGACTCGCCAATAGAACTGATATTCCCACCGATCATTTAAATTCGAACTTGCCTGTCCAGCGTGTTACTTGATCAGCTTTCCTTTCCTGCGCGGCATTGTCCCCACAGAAGATTCATGTTCACGCCCGCCGAAAGCAGGGGCTCGGGTGGGTTTCTGTTCGGCCCGGGGGACGACAACAGAAAATCGATCAGATGATTGCGCTTGCCCGCCAGCCAGTCTGCCAGCAGCGTGCCGGTCACGGTTCCCCGGGTGACACCCAGCCCGTTGCAACACAGCGCGCCATAGACGTTGCTGGACAGTTGCCCGAAGTGCGCCATGTGATTTCGCGACATCGCCAGCGACCCGCCCCAGGTGTACTCGAAGTCGACATCCGGAAGCATCGGGAAGCGGCGCTCGAACGATTCCTTATGCCGCTGGATAAAGCGCTGCAAGTACTTGGGGTGACTGCGGCCATCTGCGTTGAAACTGAAGCTGTTGCGCACCAGCAGACGGTTGTCGGTGGTCCGGCGCAACGTGGTGCCAAAAGGGTCGGCGGGAATCACACCCCAGTATGGCCTGCCCCCCAATCGTGCCTGCTCGTCTGCGGTCAGCGGCCGGGTCAGGCTCGCGTAGGTGAAGATCGGCAGCATGCGGCCCTTGAGAAAGCCGAAACTCATGGCGAAGGCGTTGTTGGTCAGCAGCAGTTTGTCCGCGACAATGCGACCGTACGCGTGGGTGAGCGTGGTTTTGTCGCCGTACTGCACCTCGGTAATCGGGGTGTTCTCATAAAGCGTCACGTTGGCCGGCAGACTATCGGCCAACCCTTTGACCAGCGCCGCCGGTTGTATGAGCGCGGTGCCGGGCGTAAACAGTGCCTTTCGATAGAAGTGCGTGCCGATGTGGCTCGGCAAGTCCTTTTCTTCGATGACCTCGTAGTCCTGACCGAGTTTGTCCAGCCCCCGGCGATAGGCATCGAGTACCGCGATGCCGCGGTCTTCGATCGCGGCCTGGTACTTGCCGCACAGGCGGAACTGACATTCGATCCGGTGCTTTTCGACAAGTCCCTTGAGCATGTACTGCCCGGCCAGGTTCAATTCCATGCTGGTTCTTGCCGTGGCGATATCGCCGATGTAGTCATCGGCACCGATATCGTGCGGCAGGTCGATGGCGAACCCGGCATTCCTGCCGGAAGCGCCGTAACCGACCTCCTGCGCCTCGATCAACACGATCTCGTCGTCAGGAAAATTCAGCGCCAACTGTCGCGCCGCCGCCAGCCCGGTAAACCCGGCGCCCAACACCACCCAGCGGGCCGAGCGGATGCCGGTGTGGGCCGGACGAGCCTTGCGCGGCGGGCTCAGGTGAAACCAGCCACAGGTTGAATCATCTGCCGGAGTGTTTTTGATCTTTGCCATTTTCGCGACCTGGGTTCTTTTATCGTTGTTAGTCCTGAAAGCTTTCCTTCTGCACGATCTCATCACGCCATGTTCAGTGTTTATGCAAAGGCATCGGTACGGCTAATCAGTAAGTCAGCGCCACGTCCAGACCTTCAGGAGCGGCATATTCGGACATCCTGCGACGCGACAGTTCGAGGTGCGCACGCACGATGTCCCCGGCCAGAACCGGATCGTTGTTTTCAATGGCACTGATCATTTCGTCGTGCTGGCGGGCCGCCACTTCCAGGTCTGCCTGCATGTCCGTCGTCGTGGGGTGGCGATAGAAAATCTTGCCCAGTCGCGCATGGTCGATCAGCAAGCGCTGCAGGCTCGGCATCAGATAGGCGTTATGCGCCATCTTGCCGATCTGCAGGTGGAATTCATCGTTGTAGAGCACGCGTTTTTCGACGTCCTTTTCCTCGATGGCGGTGCGGAAAAACGCCTGGATGCGCTTCAGCTCGGCAATTTCGGAAGGCGTTGCGTGGGTGGCCGCCAATTGCGTGGTGGCGATGTAAATCAGCGGCGCGGCGAGGAAGAAGCTGCGCAGCGACTGGTAGTTCATCGACGAAACCCGCGCAGCCCGGTTGGCTTCAAGGTCGATGTAACCCTCGGCCGCCATCTGCCGCATCAGCTCGCGCACCGGTGGGCGCGACAGGCCGAACTCGTCACACAGCGCCAATTCGTCGACAACGGCGCCAGGGGCCAGCTCCATGCTCAGGATCCGGCGCCGCAGCGTTTCCCCGAGTACGGCTTTACGGTCGACAGGCAATTCGGAGGACGCCTGCGGATCGAGTTCTTTTGTCGCCATTTTCAGAAACCTTCGTACGGGTGAGTGAGCACTGTCTACTACCTGTATTCGCACTATAAAACAACGTTATTCTTTGTGTCTACAATTAAAATACACAAAAGAAACAGCCTTTAACGGCAGGTGACAGAAGGCTGCCGGAACAAGAATCGAGAGGACAAACAGGGGCTCAGTCAGTTAAGCCGCGGAACCTGTGGGAGCGGGCTTGCTCGCGAAAGCGGTGTGTCAGGCAACATCAATGTTTACTGTTGCGCAGTCTTCGCGAGCAAGCCCGCTCCCACAGGAGTTTCGCTTGTCTGACTGGCATCAGGCATTCGCCCTGCTCTGTTTCGGCTGTAAAGTTCGATTGCGATGCCGGCATCCAGAGATGCCGGGCGTCGGTCAGCGGCCTACTTGACCAGCCTGGTTTCCCTGGACGGCCGATAGCCGAAATAAGAGCTGTAGCACTTGCTGAAGTGGCTGGGAGACACGAAACCACAGGCGACCGAGACTTCGACGATGGTCAGCGTGGTGTGCTGCAGCAAGCGTCGCGCTTCGGTGATGCGCAAGTCCATGTAGTAGCGCTGCGGCGTGGTGCCCAACTGCTCCTTGAACAGACGCTCGATCTGCCGGCGAGAGCGCCCTGCGTAAAGGCAGAGCGTCTCCATTTCCAGCGGTTCCTCCAGATTGGCGTCCATCAGGTTGACCACCTCCCTGAGCGGACCACAGACCGAGACATTCAGCGACGGCTTGATGCGCCGGTAGCGTGAAGCCTCAAACGCCAGAATGTCCTCGATGCCATCGGTCAGCGCCTTGTCGTACAGCCCCCTGATCCACTCCAGGGCCATATAGAACGTACCCGTCGGGCTCGACGCTGTCAGGCGGTCACGATCGACCACGTAGGCTTCGCTGGTCACCTGGGTCAGCTTGGCAATTTCCGCGAGTGCCGGGCGGTGCTCCGGGTGAATCGCACAGCGATAACCCTCGAGCAAGCCGGCGCGTCCGATGAACCACGCGCCGTTCCACACGCCAGCCAGGGTAACGCCCTGCTCCGCCGCGTCTTGCAGCAGGTTGATCAATGCTTCGTCGGCGTGCAGATGGGTGCGGTATCCGCCACAGACCACCAGCAGGTCCAGGTTCTGAATCTCGGCATGGCTCAGGCAGGCGTCGGGACGGATGACCAGCCCCAGATCGCTGATTACCTCGGCGTCCTTCAGGCCGAAGGTTTTCGTTGAAAACAACTCCGGCCGCAACAGGTTGGCCGTCACGACCGTATCCAGCGCCTGGGTAAAGGCCGGCAGCGAGAAATGCTCCAGCAACAGGAAACCTGCACGCGCCTGCAGAACGGGTTGGCCTTCATGCTCTTTGAGGAAGCGAAGGTTCTTGCCTTTCATCGCTCCACTGAACTGACGTCGCTCTACCAACGCTCGCCTCGCTTCGTCCTGTCGACGAACCTGTGAAATAACGCTTTGATACCTGTCACTCCCGACCTGGAAACCTGTATCCCCTGGCGCCGAACATTCGGCGTCTGCACTGTTTACGCAAGTTGAAAGCCTTGGGCAAGCCAGTCTTTCGCCCTCAGACCAGTTTGCGCGGGGAATGGCGCTGCAGCGCACCGCGGGACAAACGATCGAGCAGCAAGGCCACCGCCACGATCGCCAACCCGGCGCGAAGTCCCAGGCCCATCTCCATTCGGGTCAGGCCGCGGGTGACTTCCGCGCCAAGCCCGCCGGCGCCGACCAACCCCGCCAACACCACCATCGCCAGGGACAGCAGGATGCATTGGTTGAGCCCGACCAACAACGTCGGTGCGGCGGTGGGCAGTTCGATCTTCAACAGAATCGCGCGCGGCGAAGCGCCCAGCGCCTGTCCCAGTTCGAGCAGATCCTTGGGCAGCTGTTTGAACGCCAGCGTGGTCAAGCGCAGCATCGGCGGAATGCCGTACACGATGGTGGCGATGATCGCCGGCACGCGGCCGAGGCTGAACAACATCACCGCCGGGATCAGGTACACCCACGGCGGCACGGTTTGCATCACGTTGAGAATCGGCAGAAACGCCGCGTCGACCCGCTTGACCCGCGCCGCCAGCACGCCCAAGGGAAAGGCAATCGCCACCGAGATCAGCACCGATACCGAGACCAGGGCAATGGTCTGCATCGACGCCACCCACAACCCCGAGAACAGACAGAAGGCCAACATCAACCCGGCAAAAATCGCCACCCGCAGGTTGGCCATGAAGAACGCCAGGATGACCACCAGCCCGATCAACACATAAGCCGGTGGCGCCAGCAGCGCCGATTCGACGCCGCCCAGGCTGGTCTCGATCACTTTGCTGATCAGCACGAACAGGCCGTGCAAATTGGCGTTCAACCAATCGATGGCAGGGGCGAGAAACGCGCCGGGAGAGAAACGCATATCGAGGAGGCTCATTGGCTGTCTCCCATCCGCGACTGCGCCGCACTCTGTGCGAGCCGATCGAGGATCATGGTCAGAATGACGATGGCAATCGCCGCGTTGATCGACTTGGCGATATCAAGCGTGCGGATCGCACCGTAGATCGATTCACCCAGGCCGCCGGAGCCGACAATGCCGGCGATGACCACCATGCCGAAGGCCATCATCAGGCTCTGGTTGACCCCGGCCATGATGCTCGGCATGGCGAACGGCAGGCGAATCTTGAAGAACATCTGCAACCGGGTCACACCGCTGGCTTCACCCAGCTCGATGAACTCCTTGGGCGTCATGCGAATGCCCAGGGAAGTCAGCCGCAGCGCCGGCGGCACCGCCACGATGAACGTGGCCAGCAGCGCGGTCGCGGGGCCGTAGCCGAGCAGCGCAATGGCCGGCAGCAGATAGATGTAGGGCGGCATGGTCTGGACCAGGTCAAGGCAGGGGTCGACCACACGATCAAACGCCGGCGCCAGGCCCGCCAGTACGCCCAACGGCACCGCGACGATCAAGGCCAGCACCGTGGCGGTCAGCACCAGGGCCAGCGTGCTGACGGTCTCCGGCCACAGGCCGATCATGGCGCAGGCTAGCAATGCCAGGGTCGAGAGCACGGCAAAGCGAACTCCCACCATGCGCCAGCCGATCAGGCCGATGACGATGGCAATGACATAATACGGCGGATAAGCCAGGCACCACTGCACACCTTTGAAAACACCTTCCAGCACCGTATTGGCCGATTCGAACAGCCACTCGCCGTGATCGGAAAGCCACTCCAGGCCGGAGTCGACAACCGAGTCAAACTGCGCGGAAAAATCGGGCGTGCTCATGTCGAGGCCTCCAGGACGGTGGCCGCCTGTTCAGCCGCGATCTCATTCGGCAGCCCCTGCACGCCCCGCAGCAAATCCCGTGGCGTAATCACACCCACCACCACACCGTTTTTCACCACGGTGATGGCTTCCAGATTGGATTGCGTGGTCAGGCCGATCAGTTCGTCGATATCGGCTTCGGCCGAGGCCTTGGGCAATCGCGTGAGATCACAGGACGGATTGGCTGCCTGGAATGCCGCCACCGGGCTCATGACCGAATGGGCCTTGACCAGGTGCAAGCGGGAAATGCCGGCGACAAACTCGGCCACGTAATCGTCCGCCGGATTGAGGACAATCTCCTCGGCGGTGCCGACCTGGATGATCACCCCGTCCTTCATGATCGCGATGCGATCGCCGATGCGGATCGCCTCCTCCAGGTCGTGGGTAATGAATACCGCGGACTTGCCCAGGTCCTTGGTGAGTTGACGGAACTCGTCTTGCAGTTGCCGGCGGATCAACGGGTCCAGCGCGCTGAAGGGTTCATCCATGAGGATCACTTCAGGGTCGGCGGTAATCGCCCGCGCCAGGCCGACCCGCTGCTGCATGCCACCCGAAAGTTCACTGGGATAGCGCGAAGCCCAGTCGGTCAGGCCGACCTTGGCCAACGCCCGCTCCGCCACCTTGTAACGCTCGGCTTTGCCGACACCCTGCACTTCCAGGCCAAACGCGGTGTTCTCCAACACCGTACGATTGGGCAACAGGGCGACGCTCTGGAACACCATGCCGATGTTGCGTGCCCTGACTTCGCGCAATTGCGCGGGCGACAACGTCGACAGGTCGTGGCCCTTGACCAGCACCTTGCCGGCACTGGGCGTGATCAACTTGTTGAGCAGCCTGATAAGGGTGGACTTGCCACTGCCGGACAGCCCCATGATGCAAAAGATCTCTCCGCGACGAACCTGGAGACTGACATCAGACACCCCGACCACACAGCCAAAATCCTGCAGGATCCGGGTTTTGCTGAGTCCCTTTTGAACCACAGCATCCATCGCCGCCTTGGCGTTCTGACCGAAGACTTTCCAGACTGACTGGCAATCTACAAGTACTTCGTTAGTGTCTACTTTGACCGTATTCATGGTTAAGCCTATTGAACCAGTTTTACTGGTTTTTCTAATTGATCAAAACTCGGCAGTGGCATGACTGTAGGAGCGAGCTCGCTCGCGATGGGCGTTAACGATAACGCGGGTCGCCTGATTGAACGCGACGCCTGTGAATCCATCGCGAGCACGCAAGCTCCTACAGGATTATGGCTTCTTGATATTTTCCCAGCGCTTCAACAGGTCAGCATTTTTGGCTGTCCAGTCGTTGACCGCCTGCTCCATGCTTTTACCGTCCTTGACCTGGCCATTTATATTGGTGATATCACCCAGCGGAACATAAACGCTGGCCATCACTTCACGGGCATGGGGGTATTCTTCGGAAAAGCCTTTATGGCCAATCCAGTAGTAACCCTGTGGCGGCGGGAAAATGCCTTTTGGATCTTTCAGGAACTTCAGATCAAACTTTTGCGCCATCCAGGACGGTTCCCATACGGTGACGGCCACCCACTCCTTGCGATCGACTGCCGACTTCAGTGCGGCGGTCATGGCCGCGGTACTGCCTTCGAGCAGTTGCAGTTTGATGCCGTAATCTTTCACCGCCTTGGTTGCATCACTCATCAGCCCGGAGCCCGGCTCAATGCCGATGATTTTCCCGCCAAACTTCTCGGAGCTGTCATTCAGCTGCTCCAGGGAGTCGATGTCGACGTACTTGGGCACCGCAATCGCCTGGTAGAGGCCATAAGACACCGGCGACAGCTTTTCCAGGCGATTCTTGTTCTTGTTCCAGTAGTCCTGCGCGGCGTAGTCGGTTTGCGAGGCCAGGACCTGGATATCCCCTTTGGTCAGGGCTGCATAGGCGATGCCCCACTCGGAGAACTCAATGACCTTGACCGTGTAACCGGAGTCTTCGAGTACCTTTTTGGTAATGCCGGTGATGGGGGTCAAGTCTTCCCAGGACAGGGTGCCGACCGTGATGGTTTTTTCTTCGGCGTGAACAGGCAGTATGAACATGCCCATCATCACGACCGCGCAGACTGCCTTCCAAATCTTGTTCATGGCGTTCCTCGATCTACGTTAAAACTTGTTTTTATTAGCTTCCAAGCAAAGGAAGCCCGTGGTGTGAAACTTTTTGCCCACCCGCTAGTTCAGCTCTTATTGTCTGCCGACGCATATTCGAGTCGGCACTCAACTCTGTTCCGTATTGATCTTTAAACCACCATGATTGCAATCAATACTATTTAAGTAGAAAAGGCAGGTCTGCCTTCATTCCCTGGGGGGCGATAAACATTTCCATGTTTTCCCGGGAAAGTTCCCAGTGTTCAAACACCAGGTCGACCACTGCACTTTCATCGCGGTTCTCGATGGCCACGATAAAGGCATCGTGATGCTCGGCGGACAGTTGCAGGCGTTGCTCGGTGTCTTCATCGCGGGGGCGGAAAAACGTATGGCCGATGCGTGCATGATCGATCAGCAGTCTTTCCAGGCTCGGCTCCAGGTACTGATTGCCGGCCATCTCACCCATGATGGCGTGGAACCGATTGTTTTCCACGACCATCATCAAGGGGTCCCGCGATACCGTCGCCGCGCGGAAACGCTGCTGGGTTTGCTTCAAGTCAACCATCTGCCGAGCCTTGAAATTCTGCACGGCCAGGCGACCGATCGCGGCATAGACCATGGGCGCCACCAGGAAGAAGTTGCGCAGCGTCGAGTGGTTCATCGGAATCACCCGCGCTCCCCGGTTCTCCCGGATATCGATGTAGCCTTCGCCGGCCAGTCGGCGGAACACTTCTCGCACCGGCGTCCTGGAAAGACCGTAGCGTGCACTGATCGCCACTTCGTCCAGCGCTTCGTCCGGGTCCAGCTCCATGGTGAGGATCTGGCGCTTGAGGTCGTCATAAAGCGTGCTTTTGCCGTTTTTCACAACAGACCTCCAGAGTGGTCGAATCAGCGCTTATGGCTTGTTGTTGAATCCAGATTCGCACGGGTCCGAGGCATCGTCAATGCTTTGTATTTTTTATGTATACACAGTGAATACTGTAAGAATGCACATGTTATTTTAATAAAAACCTTATTAAACAGTATGTTATCTCTCCGCGCCGTGCCAGTACGGTCGTTAACAGGAATGTAATCTGTCGCGGATTGAACACCTCTGCGACCCGGCATCAAGGGCAATGGCGGTCTCGATAGTCCGTGTACGCCACCCTCAAGATCGCCTGCGACAGTCCTTCTTCATGATAAAAGCGCAACGCCACCACCTGACGAGCCGCCTCGCACCAACGCAGACCCGGGTCGATACTGCACAGGCCTTCCCCTTTGCCGAGGAAACAAACATGCCGCTGACTCTCTATTTCCATCCGCTCTCGTCGTTCTGCCACAAAGCGTTGATCGCTCTCTATGAACTGGAAATCGGGTTTGAAAAAAGGATCATCGACCTGGGCAACGCGGCTGACCGGGCCGAGCTGCAAGCACTGTGGCCACTGTGCAAATTTCCGGTGATCCGCGATCACGAGCGCCAACGGAACGTAGCCGAGTCAAGTGTGATCATCGAATACCTGGACCACCACCAGACCGGCAGCCTGCGCCTGATTCCTGAAGATTGGGATGCCGCGCTGGAAGTACGCCTGTGGGATCGTTTTTTCGACCTGCACGTCCAGGTGCCGATGCAGAGGATCGTCGCCGACCGAATGAACGCCAGCAACGGCGACCTGACCCGCGAACGTGCCGCGCTGGCAACGGCGTACGGCATGCTTGAACATCAGTTGAGTGCAAACACCTGGGCCGCCAGCCCGGCGTTCAGCATGGCCGACTGTGCCGCCGCCCCGGCGCTGTTCTATGCCAGCACCCTCGTGCCGTTTCCCGACGACCATCATCGCTTGAGGGCTTATTTCGACAGGTTGATCCAGAGGCCTTCGGTCAAGCGGGTGATCGACGAGGCGAGACCGTACTTTTCCATGTACCCGTTCGCCGAGGCCATTCCCCAACGGTTTAGGCAATGATGATCGGGAGCCGGAAACGAAAAATCCCCGTGACCCATCGAGCGATGGATCACGGGGATCGGTCAAGTGTGCTTGCGTCTGATCAGGCCGGAACGCCCAGGATGATGTGGGAGGCCTTGATCACGGCCGTGGCGCTGACGCCGGTTGCCAGCCCCAGCTCTGCCACGGCATCGCGGGTGACGATCGAATAGACCTTCGAACCGCCGGCCAGCTCGATGACCACCTCTGCGTTGACCGCACCATCGGTAACGCTCAGTACCTTGCCTTCCAGGCAATTACGCGCCGACAGGCGAATGTCGCTCGACTCGGTCATCAACATCACCCATGGCGCCTTGATCAGCGCGACGGCCTCTTTGCCGACGGCGATGCCCAGGCTCTTGATGCTTTCCATGGTGACGACGGCAACCAGTTGTTCGCCGCCCGCCAGGGTCAGAACCACTTCGGCGTTGACCGCGCCTGGCTGGACCTGGCTGACTTTGCCTTTGAATACGTTGCGTGCACTGACTTTCATGTGAGGCGTCCTTTTCTTGACTTTAAAGTTAGGAAACGGCGTGCATCATCAGTGTAAGCGCTGTGTAGAAGCAACTAAAATGCGGCTCTGGTTCAGTGACGAACGGCGAGATCAGCCCGCAAGGACTTCGAAAGGACACCCGCGAACCCTGGCTGGGCGCTGGCTGGCAAGAGAACATTCGGGATATGGATAACGACCACAAAAAACGCTAGATCGACGAATAATAACCGCCGACCGGGTGTTATCTGATTGCGCAGGAAGAAAATGGCAGGGGCGGCTGGATTCGAACCAACGCATGGCAGGATCAAAACCTGCTGCCTTACCGCTTGGCGACGCCCCTGTATCTGTTGCGATGAGTGCCTGGCACTCGCTTTCTTGAGTGGCAACAAGACCTGCTGCCGGCTTGCGCGAGAGGCTCCCTGAGGGCCTGTGCAAGAGTGCGCGCAATTTACCAACTTTTGCCGCGTCTGGGAAGCCCTAATAAAACATTTTGTTTTTTAAAACAGGTGCTTAGTGTTGAGGCGATTCCCGGCGAGTGGTCGGCACAGGTTCAGCCCGATCAGGTCTGCTACGCTTTTTATCGAACAGAATCGGGAATCGTTTGCCCAACACCCTCATCCTTACCCTTGCCATCTGAGGGCGCCAAATGTGAAAGGCAAATTACTGGGTACCGCAGTAACCCTCCTGGTGGTCGGGGCCGCGATTTATGGGTTGAACACCTGGGAACACATCCAGAGCCAGCGACAGGAAGCGGTCTGCAAGGCCGCCCGGGAGCATCTCAATGGCCTGGAAATCCAGGCGCGGGCGCTGGCCTCCGGGTTGACGGTCGAAGCCTATGCCGAAGCCGAAAAAGCCGAGGCCGGCCAGTTGGTCCTGGCACTCGATACCGCCAGGAATGCAGCCGAGGTCGATGCCGTCATCGACAAGCACGCTGCGGCCATCGAAGCGCAGATAACCGCCGAAGACGCAGAGGTCCATTCCCGGAGCGATCAACCCTTCCTCGGTCAGGAGCTCAAGAAACAGCGCATCCCCACTGACGTCAAACAGGAATTCAAACGAGCTGAAAAGGCCGTCGCCGAGACGTGCCAATAGTGTCGAACAACCGCTGCGGATTTGTCGCCAGCGTCTAGAGTTCAGTGAACACAGGTTGCAACCAGACTCCGCGTTTATAACAAGAAAACCACGAAAACGAGGATGCCCCGACTTTGAAAATATCAACCCTCTGCGCCATCGCGGGCCTGCTGGTGTCGGTCGCGGTGTCTGCCAACGGCGTCATTCCTGTTCTGGAGCTGGACTTCACGCGGTCTGCAACGGAAACCCTGAAAAAAATCGGTATCAACGACGCCTGCATCATCGGCGCTCCCAGCCCCGCAGCGTTCACCTACTGCCGGGAGGGATCGACGACACTCTGGAAGTATCAGGCACTGGACCTGGACCAGATGGCGGCGACGTACAGCAATGCCCAGCAGCCCTCGACGGTCTACCAACCCGTTTCTGTCCTGCAGTTCGAGAGCGCGGCCTGCGAACACGAGAACAGCCTGGCCGCCGCTAAAAAGCCGGCAACCACGCGCTGGCTGATCCTCGGCCTGATGGCCGTTTCCCTGCTGATCGGACTGGGTTACACCTGGCGGGCCATTCTGCAGCGCCGCAAAGACCCCACCGCCTATTCACAACCCCATGAGCACGCGCCGAGCGAATTCCAGGCCACTGCACAGACAAAAGCCCTGGCAGCCTTTGGCCTGGCAGTGGCCGTGGCATTCGTTTACTTCAAGTACACAGGGTTTTGAACAACAGGTGAGCGCGCCATTGCGGCACGCTCACCGGCCACTCAGTGCGGTGCGCGCGGGATGGTCTTGAGCAGGTCTTCGGGGCTGATGTGCCCCACTACGCTGCCCGGCTGCGGCATATCGAGGATGTGGCCCTTCATCTTGCCGATGATGTGCATCTCGCAAGGCTTGCAGTCGAACTTCAACGTCAGCACTTCATCACCGTGGATCAGTTGCATCGGCGCAACCTTGGTGCGCACGCCGGTCACGCCCTTGGCCTGTTTCGGGCACAGGTTGAAGGAGAAACGCAGGCAGTGCTTGGTGATCATCACCGGCACCTCGCCGGCTTCCTCGTGGGCCTCGTAGGCCGCGTCGATCAGCTTGACGCCATGGCGGTGATAGAAATCGCGGGCCTTCTGGTTGTAGACGTTGGCCAGGAACGACAGGTGCGACTCCGGGTACACCGGCGGCGGCGTGGTTTCGGCCTTGCGGCTGCCACGCGGGTGGGCGGCGATCCGCGCCTGGGTCAAGGCGTCGATCACTTCACGGCGCAAGGCCTTGAGCTGCGAGTTCGGGATGAAGTACGCCTGCGGCGCGTCCAGCTTGATGTCGATGGCGTGGTACTGGGTGGTGCCCAGTTGGCCGAGCAGATCCTGCAATTGCTCCAGCGCCTGTTCCGGCTTGTTGGCGGCACCGAACGGGCCGTCCAGGGTAACGCTGGCGTTGATGCCTTCTTCGCTGGTAGCGGTCAGCTCCAGCTGTTCTTCACGCAGGCGCGCCACCCAGCGCAGGGCCACGCGACGCTCGGCGGAGGTCTTTTGCAGCGCCTGTTGCCAGTTGTGATCGAGATTGCGATTGAGCGGATGGTTGGGGCGCAGCTTGTACATCCCTTCCGGCATTTCGTTGGGCTCGACGCGATAGCGATAACGCTTCTCGCCGTCCTCCTCGAACTCGCCTTTGGGTTCGGCGATGTTGGCGCGGAAACCCACCACTTCACGCTTGACCAGCACGTTGAGGCCGTCGCCGTTGGACAGCGGTTCGTGCGTCACGACCTGCATGTCACGCTTGGCGACTTTCTCGACCACACCCACCGGCAAACCGGTGAAGGTCGGCGAGTCAAAGGCGCCGATATCGATCTTGCGGTCGGTGACGAAGTAATCGGTGCTGCCACGGTGGAAGGTTTTTTCCGGGTCGGGCAGGAAGAAGTGCGCGGTGCGGCCGCTGGAAGCACGGGCCAGGTCCGGACGGTCTTCGAGCACGGCATCGAGGCGCTGGCGGTAGTAGGCGGTGATGTTCTTCACATAGCCCATGTCCTTGTAGCGGCCCTCGATCTTGAACGAACGCACGCCGGCCTCGACCAGTGCACGGATGTTGGCGCTCTGGTTGTTGTCCTTCATCGACAGCAGGTGCTTTTCGTAGGCGATCACGCCACCCTTTTCGTCCTTCAGGGTATATGGCAAACGGCAGGCCTGGGAGCAATCGCCACGGTTGGCGCTGCGCCCGGTTTGCGCGTGGGAAATGTTGCACTGGCCGGAAAACGCCACGCACAACGCGCCATGGATAAAGAACTCGATGGCCGCGTCGGTTTCGTCGGCGATGGCACGGATCTCTTTGAGGTTCAGCTCGCGGGCCAGCACCAGTTGCGAGAAACCGGCCTGATCAAGGAACTTCGCCCGCTCCAGCGTGCGGATGTCGGTCTGGGTACTGGCGTGCAGCTCGATCGGCGGAATGTCCAGCTCCATCACACCCAGGTCCTGGACGATCAGCGCATCGACGCCGGCGTCGTACAACTGGTGGATCAGCTGGCGGGCCGGCTCCAGTTCGTTGTCGTGCAGGATCGTGTTGATGGTGGTGAACACACGCGCATGGTAGCGACGGGCGAATTCCACCAATTGGGCGATCTCGCTCACTTCGTTGCAGGCGTTGTGGCGGGCGCCGAAGCTCGGGCCACCGATGTACACGGCATCGGCACCATGCAGGATTGCCTCGCGGGCGATGGCGACATCGCGGGCGGGGCTGAGCAATTCCAGGTGATGTTTGGGCAAAGACATAGTTTTTTAGTCAGGCTTGTCACGGTCGAGGCGTGCATTGTAGCGGCGAAACGCCTGACCGGCACCCGTGTGCTGCCAGGTGGTGTTTCGAGCAGGCCTGATATGCCTGAATCCCTGTAGGAGCGAGCTTGCTCGCGATGGTCGTCAACGATAACGCTGGCAACCTGATGCCCCGAGTCGCCCTCAGGTTCATCGCGAGCAAGCTCGCTCCTACAAGGGTTGTGTTGCTGCAGTCAGGCCTTGGCCGCCATCGCGGTCACTTCTACGCGCATGCCTTCCACCGCCAGCGAGGCAACTCCGACAGCGGCGCGCACCGGCCATGGCTTGGCGAAGTAGCGCTTGTAGACCTCGTTGAACGCGGCGCGGTCGGCCATGTCGGTGAGGTAGATGGTCAGGTGCATCACGCGGTCCATGGAACTGCCGGCACGTTCCAGCGCAACCTTCAGCGCTTGCAGGGTGCATTCGCTTTGCAGGGTGATGTCGCCCAGTTCCAGGCTGCCGTCGGCGCGGGTCGGGATCTGGGTGGAGACCAGCACACCGCCGAAACCGACGACGTCGGAGGAAATCGAATCGGCATCGAGGTCGGGCGTAAAGGTCAGGTCGTGGTTTGCCATGGGAGCTCTCTTGCTTGAAGTGGTGAGGCAGGTGCCTTTTGCGCCGCCAGTTTACAGGGCCACGCCCGGCGCGTCGCTAATCCAGAGCGGGCGGTTGTTCGTGACCGGTGGCCTGGCGGTACTGGCGCGGGGTGAAGCCGGTCAAGGCCTTGAACTGCCGGGTGAACGCGCTGTGGTCGGTATAGCCGCACTGCAGGGCGACCTCGGTGATCGGCAGGTCCGTGTGGAGCAGTCGATGCGCGTGCTCCAGGCGAACCTTCTGGATCATTTGCCGTGGCGTCAAATGGAACACACGCTTGCAGTAGCGCTCAAGCTGCGCCACGGAAATGCCGGCGATGCGCGTCAACTCGCCGAGGGTGACGCGACGGTTGAAATGCGTGCGGATGTGCTCGTCCACCGCCGCCAGGCGCTGGTACGCCGGGTGCGTGTCGCTGGCCGATTGCAGGTCGACCGAGATGCCCGCCAGACCGATGATCTGGTTATGGCGGTTATACAGCGGCCGCTTATGGGTCAGGCACCAGCCCGGCTCGCGGCTGCCGTACAGATGCAACTCCAACTGGTCTTCCAGCACCAGGCCTTGCTCCAGCACACGCCGGTCCTGTTCGGTGTAGCCGGGCCCCAACTGCTCGGGAAACACCTCGGCGCTGGTCTTCCCCAGCAGTGGCTTGAGCTGCTTCAAGCCACAGCGTTGAACCAGCGTGCGATTGGCCATGACATAGCGCGCCTGCACGTCCTTGATAAAGATCGCGGCATTGGGAATCACATCGAGCATGGGCAATAGAAGCGCCACGCCGGCCAGCAGTTGCTCGATGGATTCGGGGCGGTTCGAGTCGTCGCCCTGGCACAACAGCGCAAACGCATCCTGAGTCATCTACCTGTCTCTCCCAATGATCGGCCGTTGCCCATTGTGCTGATTTCGTCATCGACACCCAAGCAAAACATCAATCGCGAGCACGCCGCCAAGTTCACTCTATGGCCACCGCCCTCCTCGGCAAAACCGACGGGGACGACTTGAAGTGCACACCTGCCTATCCAATAACTCACAAGAAGGCGATGCCATGTCAGGCCAAGGCAAGTTCAAAAAACAACTTTCATTGATAGACCTTACGTTTATCGGACTGGGGGCCATCTTCGGCTCCGGCTGGTTGTTCGCAGCCAGTCACGTGTCCGCCATCGCGGGGCCGGCGGGGATATTCTCCTGGCTGCTGGGCGGTTTTGCGGTGCTGCTGCTGGGCATCGTCTACTGTGAACTCGGCGCCGCATTGCCCCGTGCCGGCGGTGTGATTCGCTACCCGGTGTACTCCCACGGCCCGTTGCTCGGCTACCTGATGGGCTTCATCACCCTGATCGCGTTTTCCAGCCTGGTGGCCATCGAGGTGGTTGCCGCGCGCCAATACGCCGCAGCGTGGTTTCCGGCATTGACCCAGGCCGGTTCCAGCAATCCGACGGCGCTCGGCTGGCTGGTTCAATTCGGCCTGCTGTGCCTGTTCTTCATGCTCAACTACTACAGCGTGAAAACGTTCGCCAAGGCCAACAACCTGATCAGCATGTTCAAGTTCATCGTGCCGTTGCTGGTGATCGGCGTGCTGTTCACTTTCTTCAAACCGCAGAACTTCCAGTCCCAGGGCTTCATGCCGTTCGGGCTGTCGGGTGTCGAAATGGCGGTGTCCGCCGGCGGCATCATCTTCGCCTACCTGGGGCTGACGCCGATCATCTCGGTGGCCAGCGAAGTGAAGAATCCGCAGCGCACCATCCCGATTGCCCTGATCCTCTCCGTACTGCTGTCCACCGCCATCTATGTGTTGTTGCAAGTGGCGTTCCTCGGCGGCGTGCCCACCGAAATGCTCGCCAACGGCTGGGCTGGCGTCGCCAAGGAGCTGGCCCTGCCCTACCGCGACATCGCCCTGGCACTGGGTGTGGGTTGGCTGGCTTACCTGGTGGTGGCCGACGCGGTGATCTCCCCCAGCGGTTGCGGCAACATCTACATGAACGCAACCCCGCGGGTGATCTACGGCTGGGCGCAGACCGGTACGTTCTTCAAGGTCTTCACCCGCATTGACGAAAAGTCCGGCATCCCGCGCCCGGCGCTGTGGCTGACCTTTGCCCTGTCGGTGTTCTGGACCCTGCCCTTCCCTTCGTGGGAAGCGCTGATCAACGTGGTCTCCGCCGCACTGGTGCTGAGCTACGCCGTCGCCCCGGTATCGGTGGCCGCCCTGCGCCGCAATGCGCCGGACATGCCGCGCCCGTTCAAGGTCAAGCGCATGGGAGTCCTCGGCCCGGTGTCGTTCATCATCGCCGCGCTGATCGTCTACTGGTCCGGCTGGAGCACCGTGTCCTGGCTGCTTGGCCTGCAGATCCTGATGTTCGTGGTGTACCTGCTGTGCGGTCGCTTTGTGCCGACCCAACACCTGAGCCTGGGCCAACAAGTGCGCTCTTCGGCATGGTTGATCGGCTTCTATGCCGTGACCATCGTGCTGTCCTGGCTCGGCAGCTTCGGCGGCATGGGTGTGCTCACCCATCCGTTCGACACCCTGGTCGTGGCGGCCTGTGCGATGGGCATCTACTACTGGGGCGCGGCCACCGGCGTGCCGGCGCATCTGGTTCGCCTGGAAGAAGAGGACGGTGAAAGCGAAGCCGATCCCGTCTACAGCGGCACGACCACAGGCCAACGCCCTATCGGTGCATCCGTCCAGACCTCTCGCTGAAATTCAGGCCGGCAACGCCTGCGTGTTCCTCAAATGGAAAGGTTTATGAAAAAAGTACATGTCATTGATTCCCACACCGGCGGCGAGCCGACTCGCCTGGTGATGTCGGGCCTGCCCCAGCTGTCCGGCCGGACCATGGCCGAGAAGCGCGATGCCCTGCGCGAGCAGCATGACCCATGGCGTCGCGCCTGCCTGCTGGAGCCCCGTGGCAACGATGTGCTGGTGGGTGCGCTGTACTGCGAACCGGTGTCGCCGGACGCCACTTGCGGCGTGATCTTCTTCAACAACGCCGGCTACCTCGGCATGTGCGGTCACGGCACCATCGGCCTGGTCAACTCGCTGCATCACCTGGGTCACATCCAGCCTGGCGAGCACAAGATCGATACGCCGGTCGGCCCGGTCAGCGCCACGCTGCATGAGGACGGCAACGTCACCCTGCGCAACGTGCCTGCCTACCGCTACCGCCAACAGGTGCCGGTCGAAGTGCCGGGACATGGCCGTGTGTACGGCGACATCGCCTGGGGCGGCAACTGGTTTTTCCTGGTGTCCGATCACGGTCAGGCGTTGCAGATGGACAACGTCGAATTCCTCACCGAGTACACCTGGGCAATGCTCAAGGCCCTCGAGGCCCAGGGCATCCACGGTGAAGACGGCGCACTGATCGACCACATCGAACTGTTTGCCGACGACGATTCGGCCGACAGCCGCAACTTCGTCATGTGCCCCGGCAAGGCCTACGACCGCTCGCCCTGCGGCACCGGCACCAGCGCGAAACTGGCGTGCCTGGCAGCCGACGGCAAACTGGCCGCCGGTGAGCGCTGGGTCCAGGCCAGCATCACCGCCAGCCAATTCGTCGGCCGCTATGAATGGGCAGGTGAACGCATCATCCCTTTCATCACCGGCCGCGCCTACATGACTGCCGACAGCACTTTGCTGATCGACGAACAGGATCCCTTTGCGTGGGGCATTTGAGCCCCACGCCTTTTCCTTCACTAGATCTGAATGAACGCTTCAAGGAGTGACAATAAAATGAGCGACAACATCTTCACCGGCTGCATCCCTGCACTGATGACCCCATGCACCGCCGAGCGCAAGCCGGACTTCGACGCGCTGGTGGCCAAGGGTCGCGAGCTGATCGACATCGGCATGAGCGCCGTGGTGTATTGCGGCTCCATGGGCGACTGGCCGCTGCTGACCGAAGCCGAGCGCCAGGAAGGCGTGGCGCGCCTGGTCGCTGCCGGCGTTCCAACCATCGTCGGCACCGGTGCGGTCAACAGCCGCGAAGCGGTTTCCCATGCCGCACACGCGGCCAAAGTCGGCGCCCATGGCTTGATGGTCATCCCTCGTGTGCTGTCTCGCGGCGCTTCGGCCACCGCGCAAAAAGCCCACTTCGCCGCGATCCTCAAAGCCGCTCCAGGCTTGCCGGCGGTGATCTACAACAGTCCTTACTACGGTTTCGCCACCCGCGCCGACCTGTTCTTCGAACTGCGCCGCGAGTACCCGAACCTGATCGGCTTCAAGGAGTTCGGCGGAGCGGCCGACCTGCGCTACGCCGCCGAGCACATCACCTCCAAGGACGATGATGTGACCCTGATGGTCGGTGTCGACACCCAGGTGGTGCATGGCTTCGTCAACTGCAACGCCACTGGCGCCATCACCGGCATCGGCAACGCGCTGCCACGCGAAGTGTTGCGCCTGGTGGCCTTGAGCAAACAAGCGGCCAAGGGCGATGCCAAGGCACGTCGTCAGGCGCGGGAACTGGAGTCCGCCCTGGCTGTGCTGTCGTCGTTCGATGAGGGCTGCGACCTGGTGCTCTACTACAAGCACCTGATGGTGCTCAACGGCGACAAGGAATACACCCTGCATTTCAACGAGACCGATGCGCTCAGCGATGCCCAGCGTCGTTATGCCGAGAACCAGTACGTGCTGTTCCGCCAGTGGTACGAGCAGTGGTCGGCCGAGCAGGACTTCGCCTGATATTCAGCCTGTGCAGCGGCGTGCCAAAGCGCGCCGCCTTTATTTTCGTCCACGGCAGCAGCGCGTTTTTTCACAAACGCCCACCCTCTTTTTTTCAGGAAACACCATGACTCTGACAGGCAACATGCTGATCGGCCAACAGGCCATCCCCGGCAACCGCGAAGCGATCCGCGGCATTGATCCGGCCAGGAATCTGCCCCTTGAACCGGCCTATCCCGGCGGCGGCAGCGAGCACGTCGAACAGGCCTGCGCCCTGGCCTGGAGTGCGCTGGACAGCTATCGCGCGACCTCCCTGGACACCCGCGCCGAATTCCTCGAAACCATCGCCAGCGAAGTCGAAGCCCTCGGCGATGCGCTGATCGACCGCGCCGTGGCCGAGACCGGCCTGCCACGTCCGCGCATCCTGGGTGAACGCGGCCGCACCTGCCAGCAACTGCGCACCTTTGCCCGCACCGTACGCGCTGGCGAATGGCTGGATGTACGGGTCGACTCCGCACTGCCGGAACGCCAGCCCCTGCCCCGCCCGGACCTGCGCCAGCGCCAGGTGCCGCTCGGCCCGGTGGCCGTGTTCGGCGCCAGCAACTTTCCCCTGGCCTTCTCGGTCGCCGGCGGTGACACCGCCTCGGCGTTGGCCGCCGGTTGCCCGGTGATCGTCAAGGCCCATGGCGCGCACCCCGGCACCAGTGAGTTGGTAGGCCGGGCGCTGGCCCGTGCGGTCAAGCTGTGCGGATTGCATGAAGGCGTGTTTTCGCTGCTGTTCGGCTCCGGCCGCGAAGTGGGCATCGCCCTGGTCACCGACCCGCGCATCAAGGCCGTGGGTTTCACCGGCTCTCGCAGTGGTGGCATCGCCTTGTGCAAGGCGGCCCAGGCCCGTCCCGAACCGATCCCGGTGTACGCGGAAATGAGCTCGATCAATCCGGTATTGCTGTTCCCGGCGGCACTGCAATCGCGAGCCGACGCGCTGGCGCAAGGCTTCGTCGCCTCCCTCACCCAAGGTGCCGGCCAGTTCTGCACCAACCCCGGCCTGGTGATTGCCCGCCAAGGCCCGGCCCTTGAGCGCTTCATCCAGACGGCCGCGCAACTGATCCAGCGCAGCCCGGCGCAGACCATGCTCACCCCGGGCATTTTCAACGCCTACGAGGCCGGTGTCGGTGCGCTGCTCGAGCATGCCCACGCGCAATCGGTGGCCAGCGGCCTTGAGGGCGAAACGCCTAACCATTGCCAGGCCCACCTGTTCGTCACCCAGGCCAACGATTTTCTCGCCGACCCGGCCTTGCAGGCAGAGATGTTCGGCGCCGCGTCGCTGATCGTGCAATGTGCCGACGACGCGCAAGTCCGCCAGGTCATCGAACACCTGGAAGGCCAACTGACCGCCACCCTGCACCTGGACGATGCCGACGTGGAAAGCGCCAGGGCATTGCTGCCGACGCTGGAGCGCAAGGCCGGGCGCCTGTTGGTCAATGGCTGGCCGACCGGGGTCGAGGTGTGCGATGCCATGGTCCATGGCGGCCCGTTCCCGGCGACTTCCGACACGCGCACCACCTCGGTCGGCACCGCCGCCATCCTGCGTTTCCTGCGCCCGGTCTGCTATCAGGATTTCCCCGACGCCCTGTTGCCGGCCGCACTCAAGCACGGCAATCCGTTGCAGTTGCGTCGCCTGCTCGACGGCCAGAGAGAGGCCTAGGCCATGTCCAACGTCTCCCTTTTCAACAACCCGCACGCCACGGCGGACGTTGCCGTGGTCGGCGCCGGAATCATCGGCGTCGCCTGCGCCCTGCGCCTGGCTCGCCAGGGCCGGCGGGTGGTGGTCATCGACCAGCAGGAGCCCGGCCGTGGCGCCTCGTTCGGCAACGCCGGGCACCTGGCCACCGAGCAGGTGTTCCCCATCGCCGACCTGTCCATCCTCAAGCGCCTGCCCGCCATGCTCATGGACCCCATGGGTCCGCTGCGCCTGGACTGGAAATACATGCCCCGGGCCCTGCCCTGGTTCGCACGGCTGTTGCTGAACCTGCGGCCGGCGCCGTTCCAGCGCACCGTGGCCGGCATCCGCGCGCTCAATGAAAGCAGCCTGGGTGCCTGGAATCGTTTGCTGGAGGCCATCGAGCGTCCCGGGCTGCTCAAGGAAGACGGCTCGTTGCTGGTGTTCGAGCGCACCGACTCGCAACAGGCCATCGAAGCGCTGCAGGCGCGCATGCGCCAGCAACAGGTGCCGGTCGATTTCTGGCAGGCCCGGGACGTCCACGATGCTGCGCCGCAACTCAGCGAACAGATCCGCGGCGGCCTGTTCTTCCCGCGCACCGGGCATTTTCTCGACCCCTTCCGGGTGGTGGGCGAACTGGTCCACGCGGCGAAAAGCAGCGGCGTGCAGTTCCTCCGGCAGCGGGTCGAGGGCGGGCAATTGAATGAACACGGCGTGTCGTTGATCACAGATCAAGGCCGCGTCAGCAGTCGGCAAGTGCTGATTGCCTGCGGCGCGCATTCGGCGAAGCTCACCGCCGCGCTGACCGGCAAAAAGGTGCCGCTGGACACCGAGCGCGGCTATCACCTGATGCTGCCCCACGAACACCAGCGCTTGCCGTTTGCCGTCACCTCGCTGGAGCGCAAGTTCATCATGACGCCGATGGCCGATGGATTGCGCCTGGCCGGCACCGTCGAATTCGCCGGTCTCGAATGTCCACCGACGATGGAGCGTGCCTGGCAATTGCACCGATTGAGCAAGGGCCTGTTCAAGCGCGACCTGAGTGCCGAAGCGGCCACACCGTGGATGGGTTTTCGCCCGTCCTTGCCCGACTCCCTGCCGATCATCGATCGGGTGTGCGACGGCAAGGTGCTGCTCGCCTTCGGCCATCAGCACCTGGGGTTGACCCAGGCGGCGGTCACGGCGGAGATGATTGCGCAGATGGCCTCGCCCTTGACCGGTACCCAACCCCACCGCCTGCCGGCGACTGCGGCGTACCGGCTGGATCGTTTTTGAGGCCCCGGTCGAGCCACGCCATCGTCATTGCAAGGGCGAAAACTTCGCCGGCAGGTAGATCGTCGAGCGCATGTCCCGCAGTTGGGGACCTGAGTTTTCCGGCGGCCAGACGCCGTCGGCGACCGCTTGGGTGCGCACCTGCAGACGCTGTTCAAGGCTGGTCCACGGCCAGATGTGCAGGTAGCGCGGCAGCGCGCCGTCCGTGGCACAAAACGCCGCGTACACCGGCGAATACTGTTCGGCGGTCCGCGCTTCGATGGCTTTGCTCCAGCCGTCGAGGGTCGGCTGCAACCCGCTGCTGACCAGGTCGTAAACGCGCAACTCATAGAACGGACCGTGCCGGCCTGCGCTCAAGGGTTCAAGGAAGGGAAACAGCGTGTAGTTTTCGATGCGCAGATCGCTGATGAACGCGTTGACGCCAAAGGCCTCGCCCCCCAACAGGAAACGCTCGCGCTCCGCCTGCCGCTGGCTTTCGTCAGCATAGCCACGCAGCACGGCAATCTGGTTCAACTGGCCGATTTCCGAGGCCCAGCAGCCCATCAACACCCCGCCGACTTCCGGCTTTGCCAACTCAGCCTCGATGCGCGCCAGGGCATCGGCCACGGTGCGCACACGCACGGTGAAAGTGATCAGTTCAAAAAAACGCATAACGACTCCGGCGAACGGCTTTCAAAGCCCACAGCCTATGACAGCCCCCGCCGGCAGGATATTGAGACGAACCCCATGGTTTACGGCATTTGCCGCAGTGTCCTAGGTAGTTTCTTTACGCTGGGCAGCGCTCGATCATTCACGCCACGTGGTCTTCCATCACTTGAAAAAATCACTCGGCGTCTTGCCGAACTGCTTCTTGAACATGGTCGTGAACGCGCTCGGGCTGTCGTACCCCAGCTCGCCGGCGATGTCGATGATCTTCCCGCCGACGGCGATTCGTTCCAGCGCCAGCAGCAGTCGCGCTTGCTGGCGCCATTGGCCGAAAGTCATGCCGGTTTCCTTGCGGAACCGTCGCTGGATGGTTTTTTCGTCAAGGCCCAGCCGGGCGCTCCAGTCCGACACGGTAGCCCCATCCCCGGGATCACGCTGCAACGCGGTACAGATCTGGTTGATACGTGGATCTGTAGGCTGCGGCAGGTTCAATGGCAAGGTCGGCAGAATCGTCAGCTCATCCAGGATCAGCTGCAACACCCGGGCTTGCCGCGGGTCCGGATCGGCGCAAAAGTCGAAATCGACCGAGACCTTGATCAGCTCACTGAGCAACGCGGAAACACTCACCGCCCGGGTTTCGGCGGGCAGATCCGGGCTCGCGTCAGGGTGCACGAAAACGCTGCGCATCTTGATCGCCCCCACACAGCGAATCGAGTGCACCTCTCCACTCGGCATCCAGATGCCACGACTCGGCGGCACCGTCCATTGGCCCGCAGCGGCGTGCACCACCATCACGCCTTCGATGGCGTAGATCAGTTGATGTTTCTCATGGGAGTGCGGCGGGATGAACCAGTTTTCCGGGTAGTCGGTCGCACTGCTGCGAACGCTCCAGCCGCCCTGGTCGATCTCCGCGAGGAATGTCTGCAATGGCTTGATCATGACGCCCTTTTTGCAATAGTCGACGCCCGAGTTGCGCGAGACGGGCGCAATTGATGCCCCTAGGATAACGCCGAACCCCGAAATTGGCTGCGCCTTGCGCTCGCAGTTCGCGTTTTTATCCGGAAACCCGCCCATGTCGACCACTACCCTCAGCTCCCCCTCAGCCACCGTCTCGGTTGCCAAGCAGGCCAGCCCGCTGGTCATGCGTGTCATTGGTGCCTGTGCCCTGGCGCACCTGATCAACGACCTGATCCAGGCCGTGCTGCCGTCGATCTACCCAATGCTCAAGGCCACTTATGGCCTGAGTTTCACCCAGGTCGGCCTGATCACCCTGACCTTCCAGCTCACCGCCTCACTGCTGCAACCGTGGATCGGCTTCTACACCGACCGTCATCCCAAACCGTGGCTGCTGCCGGCCGGCATGGTCTGCACCCTGATCGGCATTCTGATGCTGTCGATGGTCGGCAGCTTCCCGGCCATTCTCGTGGCCTCGGCACTGGTGGGCGTCGGTTCGTCGACCTTTCACCCCGAGACCTCGCGGGTGGCGCGCCTGGCTTCGGGCGGTCGCTACGGCCTGGCGCAGTCGACCTTTCAGGTCGGTGGCAACGCCGGCAGCGCCTTCGGCCCATTGCTGGCGGCGGCGATCATCATTCCCTATGGCCAGGGCAACGTCGCCTGGTTCGGCCTGTTCGCGGTGTTTGCCATTCTCGTGCAGTACGGCCTGAGCCGCTGGTACCGCAATCACCTGAACCTGTTCAAGCTCAAGCAAGGCAGCAAGGCCACCCACGGCCTGTCGAAACGGCGGGTGACGTTCGCCCTGGTGGTGCTGGCGCTGCTGGTGTTCTCCAAGTACTTCTACATGACCAGCTTCACCAGTTACTTCACCTTCTACCTGATCGAGAAGTTCGACCTGTCGGTGGCCAGTTCGCAGCTGTACCTGTTCCTGTTCCTTGGCGCTGTCGCGGCGGGCACCTTCTTTGGCGGCCCGATCGGTGACCGGATCGGCCGCAAGCGAGTGATCTGGTTCTCGATCCTCGGCGCCGCGCCGTTCACCCTCGCCCTGCCCTACGTCGACCTGTTCTGGACGGGCGTGCTGAGCATGATCATCGGCTTCATCCTCGCCTCGGCCTTCTCGGCCATCGTGGTCTTCGCCCAGGAACTGGTGCCCGGCAACGTCGGCATGATCGCCGGGGTGTTCTTCGGCCTGATGTTCGGCTTCGGCGGCATTGGCGCAGCATTGCTGGGGCATCTGGCGGATATCCGGGGCATCGAGTACGTGTACACCCTGTGTTCGTACCTGCCGCTGCTGGGGATCCTGACGATCCTGTTGCCGTCTACCGCAAAACGCCCAACGGGAGCGTGAGTGAACGCTGCACCTGATCATTTTTGCTACCCACCCTGTAGCACTCGGTAACACCCGGCCCTGTTGCGGTGCGTCTTCTCCACGACGCACCGCCAACCGCCGCGCTCCCCACGGGCAATAGCGCCATGGCGTACTTTGTGCATCCACAGGCCATCCTCTTCTGCCTGTAGCCGCCATGCGCCCCAAGGAACTGAAACTCTGGACCACCGGTGTCGCCCACCTGCTCGACCTGCCTGCCGGGCATGCGCGGCTGACGGGGTTGAGCCACTGGATCCGGCAAATCTGCCCGGTCGATCATTTCGTGTTGTTTGTCTACGAAGGCAATCACCGGCCACTGGCGTTGTTCGATACGTTTTCGGCGGACAAGCGCGCGGTGTATGTCGACGACTACCAGTGCGGGCCTTACCTGCTCGATCCGTTCTACCTGGCCTGCACCCGCGGCCAGGCACCGGGACTGTGGCGTCTGCGTCAGTTCGCCCCCGACCACTTCTACCTCGGCGAATACTTCCTGACCTACTACCAGCAAACCGGACTGGCCGAAGAAGTGGCGTTTTTCGTCGACCTCGGCGACGGCGCCACGGCGGTGCTGTCACTGATGCGTTCGACCGCCAGTTGCGCGTTCAGCCGTGACGAAATGCAGCTGGTCGAATGCGCGCAAGCGGTGGTCGAGCAAGTCATCAATGAAGCCTGGCGCTTGCGCCAGGCCCAGCAACCACGCCCGGTGCAAGACTTGGACTTCAAGATCCGCGAAGCCTTCGACCACTTCGGCGCACACATCCTCACCGGGCGCGAGCAGGAAATCGTGCAACTGTTGCTGCGCGGCCACTCCAGCGCCTCGGTGGCCGAACAACTGAACATCAGCCCCGGCACAGTGAAGATTCACCGCAAGAACATCTACGCCAAGCTGGGCATTGGCAGCCAGTCGGAGTTGCTGGGGTTGTTCATTCGCGAGTTGACGGAGGATCCGTTGCAAGCGCCTGGCCTCAGGCTGCAAGCCTGAGGCCTGTCAGTCAACAGAAACCCCCTGTGGGAGCGGGCTTGCTCGCGAAAGCGGTTTTTTAGCCGACACTTGTGTTGCCTGACACACCGCCTTCGCGAGCAAGCTGAACTGGTCAAGTAATCCCA
>NZ_JBKFTN010000009.1:7500-210570 GCF_050432945.1 Pseudomonas sp. 18173 | reverse complement strand
ACGACCATAGAGCGTTGGAACCACCTGATCCCATCCCGAACTCAGCAGTGAAACGATGCATCGCCGATGGTAGTGTGGGGTTTCCCCATGTGAGAGTAGGTCATCGTCAAGATTAAATTCCGAAACCCCTATCTGCGTATGCAGGTAGGGGTTTTGTTTTTGGCGCCCCCACCCCCCCTGTAGGAGCGAGCCCGCTCGCGAAAAACCCGAGAGCGCCGCGGGCTACCAGACTTCCCGCGTCATCATTGGCGTTCTTCGCGAGCCAGCTCGCTCCTACAATGAAGCCAATCGTCTTCAATGCTAAAGTCGTCCCTCGATTTTGCGCTTTCCAAGGAAGCCTTTATGCCGGACGCGACGTCCCTCAGTGCTGGTTTTATGGTGGTTCACGGCAATCGCCTGGACGAATTGCGCAGCCTGGTGGTCAGCTGGATGCGGCGCTACCCGCTGGCTCCCCTGGAGAACGAAATTGCCTTGGTGCAAAGCAACGGCATCGCCCAATGGCTGAAGCTGGCACTGGCGGAAGATTCCGAGGATGACGACATGGGCGGCTGCGGCATCGCCGCCGCCATCGACGTGCAGTTGCCCGGCAGTTTCATGTGGCAGCTCTATCGCATGGTCCTTGGCCGCGACGAGATTCCGGCCAAGTCCCTGCTCGATAAAGCCCCATTGACCTGGCGCCTGATGCGCCTGCTGCCGCAGTTGATCAACCAACCGCACTTCGAGCCTCTGCAGCGTTTCCTGACCCATGACACCGATCTGCGCAAACGCTACCAATTGGCCGAGCGTCTGGCGGACCTGTTCGACCAGTACCAGGTCTATCGGGCTGACTGGCTCGAAGACTGGGCGGAAGGTCGACATCAAACAAGAAACGCCAGGGGCGAAGCCAAACCCCTGGCGCCGGCCAATTGCTGGCAGGCAGAGTTATGGCGCGCGCTCTTGCTGGATGTTGGAGAAGAAGGCATGGCGCAAAGCCGTGCCGGCGTCCATCAGCGTTTTGTCGAGCGCATCAACAATCTCGAAGTCGCCCCCAAGGGATTACCCTCGCGCGTGATCGTTTTCGGGATTTCTTCGCTGCCTGCCCAAGCCCTGGAAGCGTTGGCGGGACTGGCACGTTTCAGTCAGGTCCTGCTGTGCGTACACAACCCCTGTCGTCACCATTGGGCAGACATCGTCGCCGATAAAGACCTGTTGCGGCATCAATACAAACGCCAGGCCCGCAAAAGCGGAATGCCGGTAGTGATCGATCCGCAATCCTTGCACCAGCATGCTCATCCGCTGCTGGCTGCCTGGGGTAAACAGGGGCGGGACTACATCAACCTGCTCGACAGCCATGACGATCCCAATAGCTATCGCTCGGCCTTCCGCGACGGGCGCATCGACCTGTTCAGTGACGGTCAGCCGCTGAATGTGCTCAACCAGTTGCAGGATGACATCCTCGAGTTGCGTCCCCTCAACGAGACCCGGGAGCGTTGGCCGGCAATCGATTTGCAGCAGGACGAATCGATCCGTTTTCACATTGCCCATAGCGCCCAGCGAGAAGTCGAGATCCTCCACGACCAACTGCTCGCGCGCTTCAGCGCCAACCCGCAGTTGCGACCCCGGGACATCATCGTGATGGTCCCGGACATCGACAGCTACGCCCCGCACATTCGGGCCGTGTTTGGTCAGCTTGACCGCCAGGATCCGCGCTTCATTCCGTTTACCCTGGCGGACCAGGGCCAGCGTGGTCGCGACCCGCTGCTGATTGCTGTCGAGCACCTGCTCAAGCTGCCTGACAGCCGATTCCCCGTCAGTGAGATTCTCGATCTGCTGGACGTCCCGGCACTGCGCGCTCGCTTCGGTGTCGAGGAGCGTGACCTGCCGACGCTGCACCGCTGGATCGAAGGTGCCGGCATTCGCTGGGGCATGAATGCCGAGCAACGCGCCGGGCTCGGGCTGCCGAATGAGCTGGAGCAAAACAGCTGGCGTTTCGGCTTGCGCCGGATGTTGCTCGGTTATGCCGTTGGCAGCGCCGATGCTTATGAGGGTATCGAGCCCTACGACGAAATCGGTGGCCTGGATGCCGCGCTCATTGGCCCGCTGGTTGCGCTGCTGGACGCGCTGGAAGTGGCTCACCTCGAACTCTCCCGGCCGGCACCGCCACGGCAATGGGGCTTGCGCTTGCAGGCGCTGGTGCAGTTGTTCTTCCTTGCCAGCAACGAACACGATGACTACTTGCTGGCTCAGCTCGAAGAGCTGCGTGAAACCTGGCTCGAGACCTGCGAGTCTGTCGGGTTGCAGGACGAGTTGCCGCTGACCGTCGTCCGTGAAGCCTGGCTCTCAGGCCTGGATCAGGGCCGTTTGTCTCAACGCTTCCTGGCCGGTGCAGTCAACTTCTGCACCTTGATGCCCATGCGCGCTATCCCGTTCCGACTGGTCTGCCTGTTGGGCATGAATGACGGCGATTATCCGCGTGCGCAACCGCCGCTGGATTTCGATCTGATGGGCAGTGATTACCGCCCAGGCGATCGCTCCCGACGCGAGGATGACCGCTACCTGCTACTTGAAGCCTTGTTGTCTGCACGGGACCAGCTCTATATCAGTTGGGTGGGCCGCAGCATCCGCGACAACAGTGAGCGGCCTGCTTCGGTACTGATCGGCCAGTTGCGTGACCACCTGGCCAGCGGTTGGCGATTGGCGCAAAGCGACAAGGACCTGATTGAAAGCATGACCCGGGAACACCCGTTGCAACCCTTCAGTGCGCGCTACTTTCACGAAGGCGATGACTCGTTCAGCTACGCCAGCGAATGGCAGGTCCTGCATCAAGCCTCAGAGCAACAGGCAAGCACCGAAGTGCTCGAAGCTCACGTTCAGGATGAACCGCTGAGTCTCGGTCAACTGCAGGATTTCCTGCGCAATCCGGTACGGCACTTTTTCAGCCAGCGACTGAAGGTCTTCTTCGAGGCGGCAGAAGTGCCGTTGGCCGATGAAGAGCCTTTTGTCCTGGACGCATTGCAGCGTTACAGCCTCAGCGACCGTTTGCTCGAAGCGGGGCTGGCAGATCCGGGAAATGCCGGGCAGGCACTGGAAGATCAGGCGAAGCGCCTGCAAAACAGCGGATTGCTGCCCATGGCCGGATTCGGCGAGTGCCTGCAACGTGAATTGATCGAGCCATTACCTGACTTGTTGCAACGCCACCAGCAGCTCCTGGCTTTGTGGCCAACACCGCTGGGCAGCGCGTTGCCCGTCAGTCTTGAACTGCAAGGCCTGCATATCGAGGGCTGGCTCAGCGGCCTGCATCAGCGCGCCGATGGTGGATTGCTGTCTGTCACTACGATCCCCAACAGTATCGGCTCGATCAAGTCGCGCAAATGGCATCGCCTGACACGCCCCTGGGTCAATCATCTGATCGCGTGTGCCAGTGGAATGGCGCTGACCACAGCGCTGGTGGCCAGCGACGACAGCCTGTTGCTCGCTCCGCTGGACGAGGCTGCAGCGCAGGAAATTCTCGGCGACCTGTTGTTGGCCTGGCAGTCGGGTATGCGCCAGCCTCTGCCGATCGCGGTCAAGACCGCTTTCGCGTGGCTGGGGCAAACCGACCCGGTCAAGGCCGAGGCCGCTGCGCGCAAAGCCTATGAAGGCGACGGGCAGACGACGGACGGAGAGCGGCGCGAAAGCCCGGCGCTCGCCCGCCAATTCGCCGATTACGCGGCCTTGACCGCCGATGAGACATTCCCCCAATGGTGTGATGCGCTCTATCGCCCGCTTCTTGAAGCCCCTTGGCGTTCACTGTCCAGCGAGGAGTCGCGCTGATGAGCACGAAGACACCGCTGGCCTTGGCATTCCCGCTGCGTGGCAGCCAACTGATCGAAGCCAGCGCCGGCACCGGCAAGACGTTTACCATTTCCGCGTTGTACCTGCGCCTGGTCCTTGGCCATGGTGACGAGGGCTCGGGGTTCGGGCGCGAATTGCTGCCGCCGCAAATCCTCGTCGTGACCTTCACCGACGCAGCGACCAAAGAGTTGCGCGAACGCATTCGCACGCGGCTCGCCGAGGCCGCACGCTTTTTCCGCGATGAAACGCCTGCCCCCGACAGCCTGATTGCCGAGTTGCGTGGCCAGTACTTGCCCGAGCAATGGCCCGGCTGCGCAAACCGCCTGGATATCGCCGCCCAGTGGATGGACGAGGCGGCGGTCTCGACCATCCACAGTTGGTGCCAGCGCATGTTGCGCGAGCATGCCTTCGACAGCGGCAGCCTGTTTACCCAGACCCTGGAAACCGACCACAGCGATTTGCTGGGGGAAGTCCTGCGTGATTACTGGCGGCTGTTCTGTTACCCGATGCAAGGTGACGCGCTCAATTGGGTGCGCAGCAATTGGGTGGGGCCGGCGGCGTTGCTGCCGAGGATTCGTGCGCTGTTCGCCAGCGAGCGCGATACGCTGCAAGGCAAAGAGCCCGCCGAGGTGATTTCGCAATGCCTGCAAGAGCGACGGGTTGCCCTGATCGAACTCAAGCAGCCCTGGCTCCAATGGGCGGACGAGCTGCTTGCCATCTGCCACCAGGGCGTTGCCAGCAAGGCTGTCGACGGTCGCAAGATGCAGGCCCGCTATTTCGAGCCCTGGTTCGAAAAGATCAAGGCCTGGGCCGAAGACGAATCCCTTGAGCAACTGGATATCGGCACCGGCTTCACACGCCTGACCCCTGATGGCATGGCCGAAGCCTGGAAAGGCGAAGCGCCTCGACATCGGGGGCTCGATGCGATGGCCGGCCTCAAGGCCAGTCTCGATGGGCTGCCAACTCCCGATGCCGCCGTACTGCAACACGCCGCCCGCTGGGTCGGGGCACGATTCGAGGAAGAGAAACGCCGTCGTGCGGAAATGGGTTTCGACGACATGTTGCTGCGCCTCGATGCGGCCTTGCAGTCCGATGGCGGCGAGCGACTGGCGACCCTGATTCGCGAGCAGTTTCCGGTCGCACTGATCGATGAATTCCAGGATACGGACCCTGTGCAATACCGGATCTTCGAGAGCATCTACCGGATTGAAGAGAACAGCCCCGAGTGCGGCCTGTTCCTGATCGGCGACCCGAAACAGGCGATCTACGCGTTTCGCGGCGCCGACATCCATACCTACCTGCGCGCCCGGCAGGCCACCACCGGTCGCCTGCACACCCTGGGCACCAACTTCCGCTCAAGCCATGGCATGGTCAACGCGGTGAACCATGTGTTCGAGCGTGCCGAAGCCAGGGAGTCAGGGCGCGGGGCTTTCCTCTTCCGGGAGACGAATGGCGACAACCCGGTTCCGTTCACGCCGGTTGCCTCCCAAGGCCGCAAAGAAGTCCTGCGCATAAACGATCAGGCCGTCCCTGCCTTGAACATCTGGCACCTGGCGGCAGAACAACCGTTGTCCGGTGCGGTGTACCGACAACATCTGGCGGCTGCCTGCGCCAGTGAAATCACCGCGTTGCTCAATGGCGGGCAACAGGGGCAAGCGGGGTTCACCCAGGACGGCAAAGCCTTCAGGGGCCTGCTGCCGGCGGACATCGCCATCCTGGTGCGCGATGGCAAGGAAGCGCAGGCGGTTCGTGGCGAATTGTCCGCCCGGGGTGTGCGCAGTGTTTACCTGTCGGACAAGGACTCGGTGTTTGCCGCTCAAGAGGCCCATGACGTGCTGACCTGGCTCAAGGCCTGTGCCGAGCCGGATGTCGAGCGCCCGCTGCGGGCGGCGTTGGCCAGCATCACCTTGAACCTTTCGTTGACTGAGCTGGAGCGGCTGAATCAGGACGAGTTGGCTTGGGAATCCCGGGTCATGCAGTTCCGTGGCTATCGCGAAGTCTGGCGCAAGCAGGGCGTATTGCCGATGCTGCGGCGCTTGCTGCACGACTTCCGCCTGCCCCAGGCGCTGATCGCACGCAGTGACGGCGAGCGGGTACTGACGAATCTGTTGCACCTGTCCGAATTGCTGCAACAGGCGGCTGCCGAACTCGATGGCGAGCAAGCACTGATCCGGCATTTGTCCGAGCATCTGGCGTTGTCCGGGCAGGCTGGCGAAGAGCAGATCCTGCGCCTGGAAAGTGATGAGCAATTGGTCAAGGTCGTGACCATCCACAAGTCCAAAGGCCTGGAATATCCGTTGGTGTTCCTGCCGTTCATTTGTTCGGCGAAACCGGTGGACGGCAGCCGCCTGCCGTTGCACTACCACGATGAATCCGGCAATGCCCAGGTCTCGTTGAAGCCGACCGCAGAATTGATTGCCCTGGCCGATGATGAGCGCCTGGCCGAGGATCTGCGCTTGCTCTATGTCGCCCTGACCCGGGCGCAACATGCCTGCTGGCTGGGAGTGGCTGACCTTAAGCGCGGAAACAACAATGGCTCGGTGCTGCATCTGTCGGCGTTGGGTTATCTGTTGGGTGGCGGTGCGCCTTTGGCGGATTCCCCGGCATTGCAGCTTTGGTTGCGGGACCTGCAACAGGACTGCCCGGCGCTGGCCTATGCCCAGATGCCTGAAGCGACAACCGTGCATTACCAGCCACCGCAAAACGAAGCGGCGCTGCTGGCTCCGCTGATCCCGAAACGCAAGGCCAGTGAAAACTGGTGGATCGCTTCCTACAGTGCGTTGCGCATAGGCGACACCCTGAGCGTCGGTACGGACGAGGCGCCGGAGAGCCCACAGGCGCAAAAGCTGTTCGATGACGAGCGCCTCGACCCGCAGGCCCCCCGAGAAGTGGTGGCCGGTGGTGCCGATATCCATCGCTTCCCGCGCGGCCCGAACCCCGGCACTTTCCTCCATGGTCTGCTCGAATGGGCGGGAGGCGAGGGTTTTGCTGCGGCGCCGCAAGAGGTGACCGACGCCATTGCCCGGCGCTGCAATCGTCGAGGCTGGGAGGGCTGGATCACCACGCTCAGTGACTGGCTGCAGCATCTGCTCAAGTCGCCGCTGGAGCTGGGCGCCGGTCAGGCACCGGTGATATTCGGGCAGTTGACGCAGTACCAGGTCGAGATGGAGTTCTGGTTCGCCAGCCATAAGGTCGATGTGCTCAAGCTCGACGCGCTGGTGTGCCAATACACCCATAACGGCGTGGCCCGGGTGGCGGCCGAACCGGTGTTGCTCAACGGCATGTTCAAGGGCTTCATCGACCTGACGTTCGAGCACAACGGCCGTTACTACGTTGCTGACTACAAATCCAACTGGCTTGGCGCCGACGATGCGGCCTACACCCGGCAGGCCATGGAACAGTCGATTCTCGACAACCGTTACGACCTGCAATACGTGTTGTACCTGTTGGCCCTGCATCGCCAGCTCAAGGCACGTCTTGTCGATTACGACTACGACCGGCATGTCGGCGGTGCGTTGTACCTGTTTTTGCGTGGTACGCGTGCGGCCAGCCAGGGCGTGTTTTTTGCCCGTCCGCCAAGAGAACTGATCGAGCGTCTGGACAGGCTGTTCCAGGGCAAGCCGGAACCCAAGGCCGAGCCTGCCTGGGAACAGGGAGTACTGTTATGAATCGCACATTCGCCGATTTGCTACCCACGTCGCTGGCAGCCGAAAGCCTGGCCGAACTGGCGCCGCTGAGTCGTGCCGACGACTTGCTGCTGTTGCTCACGCGTTGGGTCGAGCGAGGCTGGTTGCGAGCACTGGACAAAGCCTTTGTCGCGTTCTTGCACGAACTGGCTCCGGATGATGATCCGCTGGTGCTGCTGGCCGCCGCGCTGACCAGTCACCAATTGGGCCACGGGCATGTCTGCCTTGACCTGTTCGAGACGCTGAAAGAACCTGACTTCGCCCTGTCGCTGCCACCCGAAGGTGACGTGCAAGGCGCAATGCTGTTGCCGTCGCAATTGCTGGGGTCGCTGGACGGGGCTCATTGGTGCAAGGTGCTGGCCGCCAGCGACCTGGTCGCACTGGCTGTCGACAGCCGTGACCATGTGCGCGAACGCCCCTTGGTGTTATCGGGCAAACGCCTGTACCTGCGCCGCTATTGGGCCTACGAACGACGGATCGACCTCTCGTTGCGCGAGCGTCTGACGGAACGTGAATCCACGCCGAGCGACTTGCTCCAGCGTCTCAGCGGATTGTTTGGTCCTGCCCGGCCCGGTGAGGTGATCGACTGGCAGAAGCTCGCCTGCGCACTGGCGACCCGCAGCGCCTTCAGCATCGTGACGGGAGGGCCGGGAACCGGCAAGACCACCACCGTCGTGCGTTTGCTGGCATTGCTCCAGGCTCCGGCGGTCGAGGCCGGCAAGCCCCTGCGCATCCGCCTCGCCGCTCCGACCGGCAAGGCCGCGGCGCGTCTGACCGAATCCATCAGCCAGCAAGTGCGGACCTTGAAGGTCACGCAAGACATACGAGACAAGATCCCGTCCGACGTCACCACCGTTCACCGTCTGCTCGGCAGCCGGCCCGGGACTCGACATTTTCGGCACCACGCCGGCAATCGCCTGCCGCTGGATGTGTTGGTGGTGGACGAGGCTTCGATGATCGACCTGGAAATGATGGCCAATCTGCTCGACGCCTTGCCCGCCCATGCGCGCCTAGTGCTGTTGGGTGACAAGGATCAGCTGGCGTCGGTAGAGGCCGGTGCGGTGCTGGGGGATCTGTGTCGCGACGCCGAGGCTGGCTGGTACAGCCCGCAGACGCGCCAGTGGCTGGAAGCCGTCAGCGGCGAAAGTTTGCAGGCCAGCGGATTGCAAGAGGACACGCAGGGCGCTCATCCATTGGCCCAACAGGTGGTGATGCTGCGCCATTCCCGGCGATTCGGCGAGGGCAGTGGCATTGGTCAACTGGCTCGCTGGGTCAACCAGCAACAACCCGAAGAAGCACGCAAGTTGTTGTCTGCGCGAAGCCATGACGATGTGTATAACCTGGCCCTCAAGGGGGAGCAGGACCGCGCTCTGGAGCGCTTGCTTCTCGACGGCCATGGTGAGGGGCCGCAGGGTTATCGGCATTACCTGAGCGTGCTGCGCAACCAGCGGCCGCCGCTCGGCAGTTCGCTGGAGGATTCGTGCTGGATTGATTGGGCTCGACACGTGTTGCAGGCCTTCGACGCGTTCCAGTTGTTATGCGCCGTGCGCAAGGGGCCGTGGGGCGTGGAGGGCCTGAACCAGCGGGTGACGGAGGCCTTGCTCAGGGCGCGTCTGATCGACAATGACCAGCAGTGGTACGAAGGCCGCCCCGTACTGATGACTCGCAACGATTACGGGCTGGGTTTGATGAACGGCGATATCGGCATCGCCCTCAAGCTCCCGGAACAGGAGGGTCATGAGGCTGGAAGGCAGGTCCTGCGAGTGGCGTTCCCACGAAACGATGGCCAGGGTGGCGTGCGATTCGTCCTGCCAAGCCGCCTGAATGATGTCGAAACCGTGTACGCCATGACCGTGCATAAATCCCAGGGCTCGGAGTTCGCCCATACCGCGTTGATTCTGCCTGACGCCTTGAATCCGGTACTCACCAAGGAACTGATCTACACCGGCATTACCCGGGCCAAGGACTGGTTCACCTTGATCGAATCGCGTGCGGGCGTGTTTGAAGAGGCGGTGAAACGCCGGGTCAAACGCTTGAGTGGGCTGATGCTGGAGCTGAAAGACGGCAGCGAGCCGACAGGCTGAAAGGTCAGTAACAGGCTGTAGGAAAATGTCCGAGGCTACGTAGTACGCGGCCTCGCTGGCATTTCGCCGCTGTGCTATCGTTGCGGCATCATTTCGCTACGGTCCAAGAGTATCCCTGCATGAAGGTGGCTGTCAGGACGACAGAGCGCGTCATTGGCTGTAAAAAAGCGCTGCTGGCCATTCTTCTTTGTCTGCTGGCCGGTGTCGTTTTCGCTCAATCGCAGCCCCCGGTGGGCATGGCGGACCAACGGGCCAAAGCGGTTACTCAAGTGGTTCTCGGCATCCTCAGTTACGCCCGCTGGCCCGTTGAGCCTTCGCTGCTGCGCTTGTGCCTGGTTGGCCCTACCGAATACACCGACGATCTGGTCAAAGGCACAACCCAGGCCACCGGCCGACCTGTGGCCGTGCAACGGTTGTTGGCCGACAACCCCTCGATTGTCGGTGACTGCGATGCGGTTTATATCGGCAAGCTGACCGGCGAAGAGCGCAGCCGATTGTTCGCCGCGCTGACCGGGCATCCAGTGCTGAGCATCAGCGAGAGTGACGAGCAATGCACCGTCGGCAGCCTGTTTTGCTTGCGGGTCAGCGACGAGCAGGTGTCGTTTGAAGTCAATCTCGACTCCGTCGCTCGCAGCGGCGTACGCATTCATCCAAGTGTGCTGCAACTCTCCCGCCGCAAGCCGGCGGCTCCATGAGCCTACTGACACCGGGCAGTCGCCCGACTCTGCATTCGGTCATCGGTCGCGGCAACTTGCTCGTTGCGCTGGTGGGCGTCGCCATGGCCAGTATTTCACTGACGTTGCTCGGCGTGCTGGCCTTGCGGGTGTACGCCGATCACAACCTGCACCTGATCGCGCGCTCAATCTCCTACACCGTGGAAGCCGCGGTGGTGTTCAACGACAAGCCCGCCGCCACCGAAGCGCTGGCGTTGATTGCGTCCACCGAAGAAGTGGCGGACGCCCAGGTGTTCGACCGGCAGGGGCAGTTGCTGGCCCGCTGGCAACGGCCGGAAACCGGTTTGCTGTCCGATCTCGAAATGCACATCGCCAAAGCCTTCCTGCAGGAACCCATGAGCATGCCGATCGTCCATCAAGGGCGGGAGATCGGCAGCATCAGGCTCACCGGGCACGGCGGCAACCTGATGCGGTTCTTGCTCAGCGGCCTGGTGGGCATCGTGTTGTGCACGGCCATCAGTGCCTGGGTTGCGCTGTTTTTGGCGCGCCGACAACTTCGCGGGATCATCAAGCCCCTGCGTAACCTGGCCACCGTCGCCCACGCCGCGCGCAGTGAGCGCGCCTTCGACAAGCGCGTGCCGCCCGCCGACATTGCCGAGCTCGACAATTTCGGCAACGACTTCAATGCCCTGCTCGATGAACTCGAAGCCTGGCAGTCGCACCTGCAAAGCGAAAACGAAACCCTCGCCCACCAGGCCACTCATGACAGCCTCACGGGCTTGCCCAATCGGGCGTTTTTCGAAGGCCGCCTGATGCGCGCGCTGCGCAACGCCAACAAGCTGGGCGAGCGAGTGGCGGTGCTGTTTCTCGACAGCGATCGCTTCAAGGAAATCAACGACAGTTTCGGCCATGCGGCGGGTGATGCGGTGTTGGTGGCCGTGGCCAATCGGGTTCGGGCGCAACTGCGGGAAGAGGACCTGGTGGCACGGTTGGGTGGCGATGAGTTTGCCGTGCTGCTGACACCGCTGCACAAGACGGCCGACGCCGAACGAATTGCCGACAAGATCCTGGCCAGCATGGACATGCCGATTCCATTGCCAGGCAGTACCCAGGTATTGACCTCCCTCAGTATTGGCGTCGCGGTGTACCCGGATCATGGCGCAACGCCGGGTGCCCTGCTCAACGCCGCCGATGGCGCGATGTACCAGGCCAAGCGTCTCTCCCGAGGCGCACAGTACACGGCAGGGTCGGAGCACCCTGCCGCCGATGTTCAAGACAGGAGCTGACTACCGTGTTCACTTTCAACCCGCGTTCCCTGCGTTTTTTCACCATGACTTTGCTGGTGGCCTTGCTGAGCCTGGCCGGTTGCCAGACCACCGCGCAAAAGGGCCTGACCCCGGCGCAGATCGCCGTGCTCAAGCAGCAGGGTTTCGAACTGACCGACGAAGGCTGGGCTTTCGGCTTGTCCGGCAAGGTCCTGTTCGGCAGCGACGATGACAGCCTGAACAGGCAGAGCACCGAGATCGTCGAACGCATTGGCAAGGCGCTGCTCGGTGTGGGTATCGAGCGAGTGCGGGTCGATGGTCACACCGACGCATCGGGTAAAGAGGCTTACAACGAACAATTGTCCGTGCGCCGGGCGAAAAGCGTCGCCAAGGTTCTCAACACGGTCGGCATGAAACAGGAAAATATCCAGTTGCGTGGCCTGGGCAGCAGCGTACCGGTGGCCACCAACAACACGTCCAGCGGCCGCACCGAGAATCGCCGGGTCGCCATCGTGGTCAGCTCCGACTAATCGGCAAACAGCATCTCCCGGCTTTCGCCCATCAACAGACCCTGATTGCGCTCAGTCACCTCGCGGATGTAATCCCACAACAGGGTGATCCGCTTGAGCTTCCTCAAATCCTCCCGGCAGTACATCCAGAATTGTCGGGTGATGTTGATTTCCTGCGGCAACACCGGCAGCAGGCGCGGGTCCTGAGCCGCGAGGAAGCAGGGCAGGATCGCCAGTGATCGCCCTTGCTGCGCCGCAACGAACTGGGCAATCACGCTGGTACTGCGCAGATTGGCGCTGGCGCCGGGCAATACGTTGGCCAGGTACAGCAGTTCCGAACTGAATGCCAAATCGTCGACATAACTGATGAATGAATGCTTTCCCAGGTCAGCCGGGCGCCGGATGGCCGGGTGTTTGTCGAGGTATACCTGGGTCGCGTACAGCTGGAGTCGGTAGTCGGTCAGTTTGCAGCAGACATACGGGCCATGCTCCGGGCGCTCCAGGGCGATGACGATGTCGGCCTCGCGCTTGGACAGGCTGATGAAGTGCGGCAGCGGCAGGATATCCACCGAGATCGCCGGATAGGTATCGACGAAGTGGCTCAGCTGCGGCGTGATGAAAAAGCTGCCGAAGCCTTCGGTGCATCCCATGCGCACATGACCGGACAGCGCCACGCCGGACCCGGAAACCTGCTCGCACGCCATGTGCAAGGTGCTTTCGATCGACTCGGCATAGCCCATCAACCGCTGGCCTTCGGCGGTCAGGACAAAGCCGCTGGTCCGGGATTTTTCGAACAGCAATGTGCCCAGCGCCGTTTCCAGGGAGCTGATGCGCCGCGATACCGTGGTGTAGTCCACCGCCAGGCGCTTGGCCGCTGTGCTGGCTTTGCGGGTGCGGGAGACTTCGAGGAAAAACTTGAGGTCATCCCAGTTCAGCGAACCGAGGGAGGTGATGTTTTTTTGCATGTTGGACCGGTTTTTATGTGCGTTCTTATCAGAAGTTTGCACATCTATACTCCAAAAACAGCCCGTTAACCAATTCGCGGCGCACACCTCTTCTCAAGGCGACTGTTTCGCCTTGGCTCCCAAGATAACAACAAAGATCTGGAGACCCCCATGAACGTTTCGCTCACGCCCAATGACACCACCGTGCAGAAGGTCAAACTGTTGATCGACGGCCAGTGGGTCGAATCCAAGTCCACCGAATGGCACGACATCATCAACCCGGCGACCCAGCAGGTGCTGGCCAAGGTGCCGTTTGCCACCGCCGAAGAAGTCGATGCCGCCATCAGCGCCGCTCATCGTGCATTCCAGACCTGGAAGCTGACACCCATCGGTGCGCGCATGCGCATCATGCTCAAGCTGCAGGCGCTGATCCGCGAGCACTCCAAGCGCATCGCCGCCGTCCTGAGCGCCGAGCAGGGCAAGACCATTGCCGACGCCGAAGGCGATATTTTCCGTGGCCTGGAAGTGGTCGAGCACGCTTGCTCCATCGGCAGCCTGCAAATGGGCGAGTTTGCTGAAAACGTCGCCGGTGGCGTCGACACCTACACCCTGCGCCAGCCGATCGGCGTGTGCGCGGGCATTACCCCGTTCAACTTCCCGGCGATGATTCCGCTGTGGATGTTCCCGATGGCCATCGCCTGCGGTAACACCTTCGTGCTCAAGCCGTCGGAACAGGACCCGATGTCGACCATGCTGCTGGTGGAACTGGCGATCGAGGCGGGTATTCCGGCTGGCGTGCTCAACGTCGTGCATGGCGGCAAGGACGTGGTGGACGGACTCTGCACCCACAAAGACATCAAGGCCGTTTCCTTCGTCGGTTCGACCGCCGTCGGCACTCACGTCTATGACCTGGCCGGCAAGCACGGCAAGCGCGTGCAGTCGATGATGGGCGCGAAGAACCACGCCGTGGTGCTGCCGGACGCCAATCGCGAACAAGCGCTGAATGCGCTGGTGGGTGCCGGTTTCGGTGCCGCCGGTCAACGTTGCATGGCCACCTCGGTGGTGGTGCTGGTGGGCGCGGCCAAGCAATGGCTGCCGGATCTCAAGGCGCTGGCGCAAAAACTCAAGGTCAATGCCGGCAGCGAGCCGGGCACCGATGTTGGTCCCGTGATCTCGAAAAAAGCCAAGGCGCGGATTCTCGACCTGATCGAAAGCGGCATCAAGGAAGGCGCGAAACTGGAGCTGGACGGTCGCGAGATCTCGGTTCCCGGTTACGAGAAGGGCAACTTTGTCGGCCCGACCCTGTTCTCCGGCGTGACCACCGACATGCAGATCTACACCCAGGAAATTTTCGGCCCGGTGCTGGTGGTGCTGGAAGTCGCCACCCTTGATGAGGCCATTGCCCTGGTCAACGCCAACCCGTTCGGCAACGGCACCGGCCTGTTCACCCAGAGCGGTGCGGCGGCGCGCAAATTCCAGAATGAAATCGATGTCGGCCAGGTCGGTATCAACATCCCGATCCCGGTGCCGGTGCCGTTCTTCAGCTTCACCGGTTCGCGCGGTTCCAAGCTTGGCGACCTCGGCCCGTACGGCAAGCAAGTGGTGCAGTTCTACACTCAGACCAAGACCGTCACCAGCCGCTGGTTCGATGACGACAGCGTCAACGACGGCGTGAACACCACGATCAATCTGCGTTAAGGAGCCGGACATGAAAATCGCTTTTATCGGTCTGGGCAACATGGGCGCGCCGATGGCGCGCAACCTGATCAAGGCTGGTCATGCGCTGCGCCTGGTCGATTTGAACAAAGCCGTGCTGGCGGAGCTGGAACAGCTGGGCGGCAGCATCAGCGCATCGGCCCGTGAGGCGGCAGAGGGCGCGGAACTTGTGATCACCATGTTGCCTGCCGCCGTGCATGTGCGCAGTGTGTGGCTGGGTGAGGACGGCGTGCTCGCCGGTATCGGCAAAGGCGTACCGGCCGTGGATTGCAGCACCATCGATCCGCAGACTGCGCGGGACGTGGCCGCCGCCGCCGCGAAACAGGGCGTGGCCATGGCCGACGCGCCGGTCTCTGGTGGAACTGGTGGTGCAGCCGCCGGGACACTGACCTTCATGGTTGGCGCCACGCCTGAACTGTTCGCCACCCTGCAACCGGTACTGGCGCAAATGGGCCGAAACATCGTCCATTGTGGTGAGGTCGGCACCGGGCAAATCGCTAAAATCTGCAACAACCTGCTGCTGGGCATTTCCATGGTCGGCGTCAGCGAGGCCATGGCGCTGGGCGACGCCCTCGGCATCGACACCAAGGTGCTGGCGGGCATCATCAACAGTTCCACCGGACGTTGCTGGAGTTCGGAGATGTACAACCCATGGCCGGGTATCGTTGAAACGGCACCGGCGTCGCGCGGTTACACCGGCGGCTTCGGGGCCGAACTGATGCTCAAGGATCTGGGGCTGGCCACTGAAGCGGCGCGTCAGGCGCACCAGCCGGTGGTACTCGGCGCGGTGGCCCAGCAGTTGTATCAGGCGATGAGCCTGCGTGGGGAGGGCGGCAACGACTTCTCGGCGATCATCAACAGCTATCGCAAACCTTTGTAACTACCTGAAATCCTGTGGGAGCGAGCCTGCTCGCGAAAGCGGTAGATCAGTCACCAGCAATGCTGACGGTCCTGACCCCTTCGCGAGCAGGCTCGCTCCCACAGAACATACATGTGCATCAACATTTACCGGGAGGTCGCGTCGGGCGGGCTCCCGGTTTTTTTAGTCGAAAAAAGATCGCACGTACACGATCACAGTGTCTGTCACCCAGTGATCGTTCCGCGAGGCACGGTAGCGTGCAACGCCCCCCCCGTTATCCCACTGACGTCGCCCTTGCCGATTGCGCGGGTTGACGCGATGTGACCAGGCCGATAAAGGAAATCGCCAGCGCCAGGCCAATGGTCGTGCTCACTTCGGTACGGTGTTGCGGGGAGACCATCATCACTGCCAGCGCAGCGCAAATGAACGCGATCACCAGCCATGTGAGCCATGGAAACAGCCACATGCGAAAGGTCAGTTCGACGTTCTGTCGATGCAGCATCCGACGCATGCGCAACTGCGATACCGCAATGGCCAGGTACACCACCAATGCAATTGCGCCGGAGCTGGCCAGCAGGAACTCAAACAACCCGGCGGGCATGAAGTAGCTCCAGACGGTAATCACCGCCCCCAACACGGTACTGGCAATGACCGCCGCCCGTGGTACGCCTTCGGAAGAGGTTACCTTCAGCACTTTCGGCGCATCGCCACGGCGCCCCAGCGAATACAGCATGCGCGAGGCAATGTAGATCGAGGAGTTCATGCAACTGGCCACGGCAATCAGCACCACCACGTCCACCATGAACTTGGCGTGGGGAATGTTCATGATTTCCAGTGCGCGCTGGTAGGAGCCTACCGAAGCCAACAGCGGGTCGTTCCAGGGCACCACGGAGATGACCACGAAAATCGACAGCAGGTAAAACACGCCGATGCGCCAGATCACCGAACGGGTGGCCTTGGCAATGTTCTGCGACGGGTTGTCGGATTCGGCGGCGGCGATGGTCACCGCCTCGGTCCCGATGAAGCTGAACATGATGGTGATGAAGGCGCCGACTACCGCCGACAGGCCGTTGGGCGCAAACCCGCCGTGCTCGGCCATCAGGCCGCTCAACCCGCTGACTTCCCGATCGGGAATCCAGCCCATCAGCACGGCAAAACCCACACCGATGAAACCGATGATCGCCACGACCTTGGCCATGGCGAACCAGAATTCGAATTCGCCGTACTTGGAGACACTGAACAGGTTGGTGATCACCAACGCAATGATCGACACCAGGGCAAACAGCCAGGCATCGATCTGGGGAAACCACTGGTTCAGCACATGGCCGGCGGCCAGCGCTTCGATAGGAATCACCAGCACCCAGAACCACCAGTAGAGCCAGCCGATGGTGAAGCCCGCCCAACGGCCGATGGCCTGGTCGGCATAAGTGGAGAACGAACCGGTGTCGGGATTGGCCACCGCCATTTCACCGAGCATGCGCATGACCAGAACGACCAGCAGGCCCGAGAACAGATAGGCCAGCATTACGGCCGGGCCAGCGGCCGCGATGGCATGCCCCGAGCCCACGAATAAACCGGCGCCGATAATCCCGGCGATAGACAACATGGTGACGTGACGAGGCTTGAAGCCCTGCGCCAGTTGGCCACTCGAATCCTTGGAACTCGGGCTGATCATTGTTTTTTTTCTCTGGTGAACGACATTTGAGCGGGCTGATGGGGGGCAGTGATTGTCACGGTTGCCGGATACCCTTTGCGAACGCTGCGCCCTCCAGACGCTGCCGTTCCTGTCAAACCCATCATCGCGATGTGGTTATATCGGTGAAAAGCAGCGCCACCTTACCCGGCTTGTCCGGCGCCCCCGTTACCTGATCGCGCCACCTTCGTATCTGAAATCGACACGGGCAAGCTATGCGTTCGTTATGAAAACCAGTGGGTCACTGAGTGGCAAAAAGCGATCGCTTTGTTTTTCGAGCGTTCTGCCGATGTAGCGGCGAAGCGTATGGCGTGGGTGTTTTGAGCGTGGAGGGGCGGGATGCGAGTGCGTCAATGGAGGGTGTATTGCGCAACGAGTAGTTACTCGGGTAACTACTCGTTGCGGGTGTCGCTTACTTAACCGGGTGTCGTTTTTGGCAGGGATCAGGCAAACACAAAATACTTGCGCACGGTTTCCACCACTTCCCAGGTGCCTTTCATCCCCGGCTCGATAACGAAGATGTCACCGGCGCGCAGGTGGATCGGCGCCATGCCTTCCGGGGTGATGATGCAATAGCCTTCCTGGAAGTGGCAGTATTCCCACTTCACGTATTCCACGTACCACTTGCCCGGCGTGCAGATCCAGGTGCCCATGATCTTGCTGCCGTCTTCGCTGGTGTAGGCGTTGAGGTTGACGGTGTGCGGGTCGCCTTCGAGTTTTTCCCATTTGCAGGCGTCGAGTACGGGCAGCGGGTGGGTGTCGCGAAGAACGGTAATCGGTGCGGTCATGATGACTCCGGCATGAGGGAGAGCTGAAGTCGCACCGTATAGGGCTTGGCCGGGCATCAGTTGTCTGTGCTCGACATTGAGGTATCCAGAAGCGCTCCCCGATTTGCGCACGCCATGAAAAACGCCCCGGCATTCATCGAATGCCGGGGCGTTTTATTGTGCGGGGTTACTGAGCCACCGGCAGCTTTCGATGCCTGGCCATGCGCACCCGGTAGCAAGCGTAGATGAGCAACACCCACACCGGCATGGCGTACACCGAGGCGCGTACCGGCGGAATCATCCAGATGACGCAGATGATCACGGCCATGAACGCCAGGCACAGGTAATTGGTGTACGGCGACCAGAAGGCCTTGAAGCCCGGCACGATGCCGCGCTGGCCCATGGCCTTGCGGAACTTCAGGTGCGTCAGGCTGATCAGCGCCCAGTTGATCATCAAGGACGCGACCACCAGGGCGAACAGCAACTCCAGCGCTTCGTGCGGAGCGATGAAGTTGACCAGCACAACCAGCATCGTGATCAGCGCCGATACACCCAGCGCCAGCAACGGAACGCCCTGCTTGTTCAGCTTCATCAGCACCTTGGGCGCGTCGCCTTGCTCGGCCAGGCCGTAGAGCATGCGGCTGTTGCAATAAACGCCGCTGTTGTAGACCGACAGCGCGGCGGTAAGCACCACGAAGTTGAGGATCTGCGCGGCGGTGTCGCTGCCGATCAAGGCGAAAATCTGCACGAACGGGCTGCCGCTGTAGGCATCGCCCGAAGCGCCGAGTGTCTGCAGCAGTTGGTCCCACGGATACAACGACAGCAGCACGGTAAGCGCGCCGACGTAGAAGATCAGTACCCGGTAAACCACCTGGTTGATGGCCTTGGGAATGACCTTGCGCGGTTCGCTGGCTTCAGCAGCGGTGATGCCGACCAGCTCCAGGCCACCAAAGGAGAACATGATGAACGCCATCGCCATCAGCAGGCCGTTGTAGCCGTTGGGGAAGAACCCGCCGTGGTCCCACAGGTTGCTCACCGACGCTTGCGGGCCACCAGTGCCGCTGAACAGCATGTAGCAGCCCAGGACGATCATGCCGATGATGGCCACGACCTTGATGATCGCGAACCAGAATTCCATTTCACCGAAGACTTTGACGTTCAGCGTGTTGATCAGGTTGACCAGCACGAAGAACACCGCGGCGCTGACCCAGGTCGGCACCTCCGGCCACCAGAACTGCACGTATTTGCCGACGGCCGTCAGCTCGGCCATGCCCACCAGCACATAGAGCACCCAGTAGTTCCAGCCGGACAGGAAGCCGGCGAAGCCGCCCCAGTAGTTGTGGGCAAAGTGGCTGAAGGAGCCGGCCACCGGCTCCTCGACGATCATCTCGCCGAGCTGGCGCATGATCAGGAACGCGATGAACCCGGCAATCGCATAGCCGAGGATCATCGAGGGGCCGGCGGACTTGAGCACGCCGGCAGAGCCCAGGAACAGCCCCGTACCAATAGCCCCACCCAAGGCGATCAGTTGAATATGACGATTCTTCAACCCCCGCTTGAGCGTCCCCTGTTGCAATAGTTCATCCGCCATCTGGTTCCCTTCTGGTTGTTGTGGCCAGGCCTGATTTCAAAGGACGAATATTACTCTGGGTGACCTCTTGGTTATACAGCCGTGCGTAGGGTTGAACGGTGATTTTCAAGGGTTTTCACGACGGTTTGCGGTGCGTAGCGCTTCCAGCAAAGCCCTGGCATAGCCGGGCAAGTGCTCGAATGAGCGTGCGCACAGCAGCAGCTTTCGTTGTGCCCATGGCTCCTTCAGCGCAAAGCTTTGCAGCGGTTGATCCACCGTCCAGCGGCGCAGGGCTGCCAGCGGCACGACGCCCAGCCCGGCACCGTGCGCGACCATGCGCATCACGCCGTCGAAACCTTCGGCACGGATGCGCACTTGCATGCGCAGGCCTGTGTGCAAAGCCTGTTCTTCAAGGTACACCGCCAACGCGCTACTGGCGTTCAGGCCGACATAGTGGTGCTGCAGCGTGTCGCTGAAATCAGGTGCTTCACCGTCGGCCAGGGGGTGCCCGGGCGGCATGATCAGTACCAGCGGATCGTCGCGAAAGGGCAAGGTGTCGAGGGTGTGGGTGTCCACCGCATCCGAGACGATCCCCAGGTCCGCCGCCCCCTGGCGCAAGGCGTGGGTGATGCGGGTGCTGGGCAGTTCCTGCAGGTCGATGTCGAGGTTGGGGTGGTCGCGCAGGAAATCGGCGAGCAACTCCGGCAGGTACTCGGTGATCGCCGTGGTGTTGCACAGCAATCGCACCTGGCCTTTGACGCCCTTGGCATATTCGGCCAGGTCCTGCTCCATACGCTCGGCCTGTTGCATCAGGGTACGGGCATGCTGAGCCAGGGCCTTGCCGGCAGGCGTTGGCGTTACGCCGCGTCGGCCCCTTTCGAGAAACCCGATCCCCAGTGAGGTTTCCATGGCACGAATGCGCGCACTGGCCGCTGCGAGGGACAGGTGGCTGCGTGCGGCGCCGGCGGTGATGTTGCCGGTGTCGAGGATGTTCAGGTAGAGGCGCAGGTCGGTGAGGTCGAAGTGCATCGGTACAACCTTGAATGTGATGTTGTCTGGGCGGGCGCCTTCGCGAGCAAGCCCGCTCCCACAGGTGACCGAGTTCTCACGGAAGAAATGCGATCCACTGTGGGAGCGGGCTTGCCCGCGAAGAGGCCAGTCGCTACAACGAAATAATCAGCCTCTGTCAGAGCAAGAGGCAACCTCAGTATATGGCAGATTTTCAACCTGCCCTCGCGGGCTCACCATGGCCCCATGAACACTCTCTCGGCGTTTTATCAGAATCTCGGGCTGGCCCTTTCGTTGCTGGTTATCGGTACCTTTGTGCTGGCCGGCATGATCAAGGGCGTGATCGGCCTCGGCCTGCCGACCGTTGCCATGGGCCTGCTCGGTCTGGCTATGGCACCGACGCAGGCTGCGGCGCTGTTGATTATTCCGGCGACCCTCACCAACGTCTGGCAACTGGCATTCGGCGGGCATCTGTCAGGGCTGGTCAAACGGCTGTGGCCGATGCTGCTGGCGATTTTTTTCGGCACCGGGGCGGGCACGCTGTGGATCGGCATGAGCGGTGGCCATTGGGTGGTGCGGGGGCTGGGAGCGGCATTGTTGCTCTATGCGCTGAGCGGTTTGTTCCTGCCGACCTTGAGTGTGGGGCGGCACCGCGAGCGCTGGCTCGGGCCATTGTGCGGCGTGCTGACCGGAGTCATCACTTCGGCCACCGGCGTGTTCGTGATTCCGGCGGTGCCTTATCTGCAAGCGCTGGGTTTGAGCAAGGACGAACTGGTGCAGGCGCTGGGCCTGTCGTTCACCGTCTCGACCCTGGCGCTTGCCGGTGGATTGCTATGGCGCGGCGCTCTCGGCGAAGGCGAGTTGAGCGCGTCACTGCTGGCGCTGATCCCGGCCATGCTCGGCATGTGGCTGGGGCAATCGCTGCGCCAGCGGATCAGCGCCCTGTGGTTCAAGCGCGTGTTCTTCATTGGCCTGGGGGTGCTTGGCGGCCATTTGCTGATCAGCGGCTAGCGGACGACGGGCTGATCATCTCGATGGCGCGGATCTCGAAGTCCCGTTCCAGGTATTCGTCGCGCTGGTCGAGGAACTGCTTCATGTGCGGCAGGTTCGAGTGCACGTCGAGATGGGCCTGGGATTGCCAGATCTCGTAGAAGATGAACAGGGTCGGGTCCTGTTTGTCGCGCAACATGTGGTATTCGATGCAACCGGGTTCGGCGCGGCTTGCTTCCACGTAGCTGCTGAAAAAAGCTTCGAAGGTGTCGGATTTTTCCGGGCGGGTCTTGGCGTGCAGGATGAAGCCCTGGATTTCACTCATGTACATCTCTCCTCAAGTCAGAACTGGCGCCAGTCTAAGGCAACAATTGCCTGCTGATTCGTGCTTGTGGGTCAAATGAATTTTGCGGGATGGGTGCTTATTCCACGCGAGGCCGGTCGGTATTCTGCCGCCATCAAATTCCTGACCCTTCCCGAGACCTCCCATGAAAAAAGTCCTGTTGCTCAATGGCGGCAAAAAATTCGCCCACTCCGATGGTCGCTACAACGCCACCCTGCATGAAGCCGCGTTGAGCGTGCTGGATCGCGGCGGCGTGGATGTCAAAACCACCTTCATCGACGAGGGCTACGACGTCGCCGAAGAAGTGGCCAAGTTTCTCTGGGCCGACGTGATCATCTACCAGATGCCCGGCTGGTGGATGGGCGCACCGTGGACCGTGAAGAAGTACATCGACGAAGTCTTCACCGAAGGCCATGGCAGCCTCTATGCCAGCGACGGTCGCACCCGTTCGGATGCGTCGCAGAAGTACGGCAGCGGCGGCCTGATTCACGGCAAGCAGTACATGTTGTCGCTGACCTGGAACGCCCCGCAGCAAGCTTTCGACGACCCGACCGATTTCTTCGAAGCCAAAGGCGTGGACGCGGTGTATTTCCCGTTCCACAAGGCCAACGAGTTCCTCGGCATGACCGGTTTGCCGACCTTCCTGTGCGTGGACGTGATGAAACGCCCGAACATTGAAGGCGACGTGGCGCGCTATGCGCAGCATTTGACTGAGGTGTTTGGCCTCAAGGCGTAGCGCTCGGCTACTATCCGAGGCAACGGCCAGGAAGATCGCCGCGCCGACTCGCAGAAGAGGACACACGTGAAAGCCAGATCCGATGAATTGCAGATTTTCGTCTGTGTGATTGAATGCGGGTCGATTTCTGCGGCGGCCGAGCAGGTCGGGCAAACGCCTTCGGCGGTCAGTCGTACGCTGTCGCGGCTGGAGGGCAAGCTCGACACCACGCTGATCAATCGCACCACGCGGCGCATGGACCTGACCGAAGAGGGCAAGTACTTCTTCGAGCACGCCAAGCGGATTCTCGATCAGATGGACGAACTCGAAGAGCGCCTGTCCTCACGCCAGCAAACGCCTTCCGGGCGTTTGCGCATCAACGCGGCATCACCGTTCATGCTGCACGCCATCGTGCCCTACATCGATGAATTCCGCCGGCTCTACCCCGACATCCAGCTCGAACTCAACAGCAATGACTTGATCATCGACCTGCTGGAACAGAGCACCGACATCGCCATCCGCATCGGCACCCTGACCGACTCGACCCTGCATGCCCGCTCCCTGGGTTGCAGTCCGTTGCACATCGTCGCCAGCCCCGCCTACCTGGAAAAGCACGGCACACCGACAGCCGTGGCGGACCTGGCCAACCATACGCTGCTGGGGTTCACCCAGAACGAAGGCCTCAACCAATGGCCGCTGCGTTATGTGCATGGCGATCGCTGGCCGATCCAGGCGTCGATCAGTGCCTCCAGTGGCGAAACCATCCGCCATCTCGCCCTGGACGGCCAGGGCATCGCCAGCCTGTCGCATTTCATGACCATCGAAGACATTCGTGCCGGACGCTTGAAAGTGTTGTTGGCCGAATTCAACAGCGGCTATCGCCAGCCGATCAACGCGGTGTACTACCGCAACTCGCAACTGGCCCTGCGGATTCAATGCTTCCTGGACTTTATCCAGGGCAAGTTGGCGGATTATGCGAGCGCAGACTTCAAGGGTTGATTCGTGATTCCTGCGCAAGAGTGAATTGGGCCGGCAGGGATTTTTCGCCAGGGATCGCTGCTGGATACTCCTTGCATCACTTATCAACGCAGGGAGTTTCTCCATGAACGTATTCGTTACCGGTGCAGCCGGTTTTATCGGCGGCTCCATTGCCACGGGCCTGATCAAGGCCGGTCACAACGTCACGGGTCTGGTGCGCAGCGCCGAACAAGCCGATGAACTGCGTGCCCTGGGCATCACACCGGTGATCGGCACCCTCGACGACTCCGACCTGTTGGCCGATCAGGCGCTGGCTGCCGACGCGGTGATCAACGCCGCCAGCAGCGATCATCGTGGTGCGGTGCAAGCATTGCTCGATGCCTTGCGCGGTTCCGGCAAATTGTTCCTGCATACCAGCGGTTCGAGCATTGTCGGTGATGCCTCGGGCGGTAAATCCAGCGATGTCATCTACGTCGAAGACAACCTGCCGGAGCCGACTGTCGACAAGGCGGCGCGAGTGGCCATCGACAACCTGATCCTGGCGGCGGCCATGGACGGGGTGAACTCGGCGGTGATCTGCAACACGCTGATCTACGGCCACAGCCTGGGCGTATATCGCGACAGCGTGCAACTGCCGCGCCTGCTCAAACAGGCGCGTAAAAGCGGCGTGGTACGCCATGTCGGCACCGGCCAGAACATCTGGTCCAACGTGCACATCGAGGACGTGGTGGCGTTGTACCTGTTGGCGCTGACTAACAATGTCCCCGGCACCTTCTACTTCGTCGAAAGCGGTGAAGCGTCGTTCATCGACATGACCACCGCCATGGCCCAGGCGCTGAACCTTGGCGAACCGCAAGACTGGCCGCTCAAGGACGCCGAAGCCGAGTGGGGCTATGAAATGGCCAACTATGGTTTGGGTTCCAACAGTCGTGTGCGCGGCAGCAAGGCCCGGGAGTTGCTGGGCTGGGTGCCGAAGCGGACGTCGGTGGTTGAGTGGATTCGTGGCGAGATGGTGTGAGTTCGCTGTAGACCGCGTCATCGTTCTTCGCGGGCGAGCCCGCTCCCACAGTGTCCGCGTCGTACACGGAATCTGTGAACGCCATAGAGCCTGTGGGAGCGGGCTTGCCCGCGATGGCGTTTTCGAGCCCCTGCAACTGGCCGGGCCGCCCCTGATTCCGTAACATCCGCACACTCTTGTCTCGTCTCCCCAGTGTGCGTTCCCCCCATGAAAGCAAAACGTCTACGCGCCGATGTCCTGGCCGGACTTACCACTTCCTTCGCCCTGCTGCCCGAGTGCATCGCTTTCGCGTTGGTGGCGCATCTCAATCCGCTGATGGGTCTCTATGGCGCATTCATCATCTGCACCCTGACCGCGCTGTTTGGCGGGCGCCCAGGCATGGTGTCCGGTGCGGCGGGCTCGATGGCCGTGGTGATCGTCGCGCTGGTGGTGCAACACGGCGTGCAGTATTTGCTGGCCACGGTGTTGCTGAGCGGACTGATCATGATCGCGTTCGGGCTGCTCAAGCTCGGCAAGCTGGTGCGCATGGTGCCGTACCCGGTGATGCTCGGTTTCGTCAACGGCCTGGCGATCGTCATTGCCCTGGCGCAACTGGAGCACTTCAAGAACGGTGAGGCCTGGCTGAGCGGCACGCCGTTGTACATGATGCTCGGGCTGGTCGCGGTGACCATGGCCGTTGTCTATGTGATGCCGCGCCTGACCAGTACGGTGCCACCGGCGCTGGTAGCGATTCTCGGTGTGGGCCTGGCGGTGTACCTGCTTGGCCTGCCGACCCGCACCCTGGGCGACATGGCGCACATTGCCGGTGGCTTGCCGACGCTGGCGCTGCCGGACATCGCGTGGAACCCGGACACCCTGCGGATCATCGCGCCCTACGCGATCCTGATGGCGCTGGTCGGGTTGCTGGAAACCCTGTTGACCTTGAACCTCACCGACGAAATCACCGAGAGCCGTGGTTACCCGGATCGCGAGTGTGTGGCGCTGGGGGCGGCGAATCTGGTGTCCGGTGCGTTCGGCGGCATGGGCGGGTGCGCCATGATCGGCCAGACCGTGATCAACCTCAGTTCCGGCGGTCGCGGGCGTTTGTCCGGGGCGGTGGCCGGGGTGTCGATCCTGCTGTTCATCCTGTTCCTGTCGCCGCTGATCGAGCGCATTCCATTGGCCGCGCTGGTCGGGGTGATGTTCGTGGTGTCGCAACAGACCTTCGCCTGGGCGTCGTTGCGGGTACTGAACAAAGTGCCGCTGAACGATGTGCTGGTGATCATCGCGGTGACGGTGATTACCGTGTTCACCGACCTGGCCGTTGCGGTGCTCTGCGGCATCATCATTGCGGCGCTGAACTTTGCCTGGCAGCAGGCCCGTCAGCTGTATGCCGACAGTCATCTGGAGAACGACGGCAGCAAGCTGTATCGGCTGCATGGCACGCTGTTCTTTGCCTCGACCACGCCTTTTCTCAATCAGTTCGATCCGGCCAATGACCCGGTGCAAGTGACCCTGGATTGTCGCCACCTGAGCTTTGTCGATTACTCGGCCATCGCTGCGCTGGGCACCTTGCGCGAGCGCTACGCCAAGGCTGGCAAGCATCTGCGGGTGCTGCACTTGTCCGAGCGCTGCAAGAAATTGCTCAAGCGCGCCCGGATGCAGCACGACTGAACCCTGCCATTCGATCTTTCCCACACTGAGCGTGGGAAGGATCTGTCTTTCGGCGATGAAAATTAGCACGGCCGACTTTCATAATTCGCGACACGCCATGTCTCTGTACGACACTTCTTACCCGTGTACGAAAATTACTTTCACCTCGTTTGAAAATCACCTTCCGAAATGTTTTAAGAGTTTCACAAATATTTCGACGTGACCCTCTCGAGGAGTACCGCATGACCCCGTCCTTCGGCTATTGGCTGCTGGTGTATGCCGCCGTTGCCATCATCGCGCTGATCGTTCTGATCGCTCGCTACCGGCTCAATCCGTTCATTGTCATCACCCTGATCTCCCTTGGCCTGGCGCTGGTCGCCGGGATGCCACCCTCCGGTGTGGTGGGGGCGTACGAGGCGGGTGTCGGCAAAACCCTGGGGCACATCGCGCTGGTGGTGGCGCTGGGGACCATGCTCGGCAAGATGATGGCCGAGTCCGGTGGCGCCGAGCAGATGGCGCGCACGCTGATCGACCGTTTTGGCGAGAAGAACGCGCATTGGGCGATGGTGTGCATCGCGTTTCTGGTCGGGCTGCCGCTGTTCTTCGAAGTCGGTTTCGTCTTGCTGGTGCCGATTGCCTTTACCGTGGCGCGGCGCGTGGGCGTATCGATCCTGATGGTCGGCTTGCCGATGGTCGCCGGGCTCTCGGTGGTGCATGCACTGGTGCCGCCGCACCCGGCGGCGATGCTGGCGGTGCAGGTGTATCAGGCGTCGGTGGGGCAGACCTTGATGTACGCGATCCTGATCGGCATTCCGACCGCGATCATTGCAGGTCCCCTGTACGCCAAATTCATCGTGCCGCGCATTCAATTGCCGGCGGAAAACCCGCTGGAGCGCCAGTTCCTGGAGCGTGAGCCCCGCGACAGCCTGCCGGGTTTCGGCATCACCATGGCGACCATCCTGTTGCCGGTGGTGCTGATGCTGATCGGCGGCTGGGCCAACCTGATTTCCACGCCGGGCAGTGGCTTCAACCAGTTCCTGCTATTCATCGGTAACTCGGTGATCGCGCTGTTGCTCGCCACATTGCTGAGCTTCTGGACCCTCGGCCTGGCCCAGGGCTTCAATCGTGAGTCGATCCTCAAGTTCACCAACGAATGCCTGGCGCCAACCGCGAGCATTACGCTGCTGGTGGGTGCCGGTGGTGGCTTGAACCGGATCCTGGTGGACGCCGGCGTCACCGACCAGATCGTTGGCCTGGCCCACGAATTTCATCTGTCGCCGCTGTTGATGGGCTGGCTGTTTGCCGCGCTGATGCGCATCGCCACCGGTTCTGCCACTGTGGCCATGACGACCGCTTCAGGGGTGGTCGCGCCCGTGGCCATTGGTCTGGGTTATCCCCATCCGGAGCTGTTGGTGCTGGCGACGGGCGCCGGGTCGGTTATCTTTTCCCACGTTAACGACGGCGGTTTCTGGTTGATCAAGGAATACTTCAACATGACCGTTGCCCAGACCTTCAAGACCTGGACCGTGCTCGAGACGTTGATCTCGGTCGTTGCCTTCGGACTGACCGTTGGCCTTTCTTACCTGATTTAGCCGGAGCCACCCGCATGGACATCCTCTACCAGATCCGCGCCCGTCAGGACTCCTTCAGTGCCGGTGAAGGACGCATCGCCCGCCTGATGCTCGACGACGTAGGATTTGCCGCCTCCGCCAGCCTCGATGAACTGGCGTTGCGGGCAGAGGTCAGCACCGCCACGCTGTCGCGTTTCGCCCGTACCGTTGGTTGCCGGGATTTGCGCGACTTGCGTTTGCAACTGGCCCAGGCCAGCGGCGTCGGCAGCCGTTTTCTCGACCCGGCAGGCACGCCTGAGCAGTCGGCGTTCTACGGGCAGATCGTGAGTGACATCGAATCGACCTTGCGCCAGCACCTGGCGGCGTTCGACGAGTCGCGTTTTGCCGACGCGGTGAAACTGCTGGGCAAGGCGCGGATGATTCACGCTTTCGGCATGGGCGGTTGCTCGACCCTGTGCAGCGACGAACTGCAAGTGCGCCTGGTGCGCCTCGGCTACCCGATTGCGGTGTGCCACGATGCGGTGATGATGCGCGTCACCGCCGCCAGCCTCAGTGCTGAACAGGTGGTGATTGTCTGCTCGCTGACGGGGATCACCCCGGAGCTGATTGAAACGGTAGAGCTGGCGCGCAACTATGGCGCCCGCATTCTGGCCATTACGCTCGCGGGTTCACCGCTGGCGCAACTGGCCGACATCGTATTGCCCCTGCAAAGCGCTGAAACCTCGTTCATTTACAAACCCACGGCAGCACGCTACGGCATGCTGCTGGCCATCGATGTGCTTGCCACCGAGCTGGCCCTGGCCAATCCCGAAGACAATCAAGAACGTCTGCGGCGGATCAAACTCGCCCTGGACGAATACCGCGGCGGCGACGATCACTTGCCGCTGGGAGACTGACATGCAGTACGACACGCTGATTCGCAACGCCCTGATCATCGACGGCAGCAACAGCCCCGGTTACCCCGCCGACGTGGCCATTCTCAATGGGCGCATCGAGCGTATCGGCGACTTGCGCGATGCCCACGGGAATGAAGAAATCGACGCAGCGGGGCAGGTGCTGGCGCCGGGTTTCATCGACGTGCACACCCATGACGACACCGTGGTGATTCGTCAGCCGCAGATGTTGCCCAAGCTCAGCCAGGGCGTGACCACGGTGATCGTCGGCAACTGCGGGATCAGTGCGTCGCCAGTGAGTTTGCGCGGCGATCCGCCCGACCCGATGAACCTGCTCGGCACGGCCGCGGCGTTCGTTTATCCGACCTTCCGCGACTACCGCACGGCGGTCGAAGCGGCCAACACCACGTTGAACGTTGCCGCGCTGGTCGGCCATACGGCGTTGCGCAGCAATCATCTGGACGACCTGTTTCGCACCGCCACGGCCGATGAAATCAGCGCGATGCGCGAGCAACTGCGCGAAAGCCTCGAAGCCGGCGCCCTGGGCTTGTCCACTGGCCTTGCCTATGCCAGCGCCTTCTCGGCATCGACCGATGAAGTGATGCAGCTGACCGAAGAATTAACGGCATTCGGCGCGGTCTACACCACCCATTTGCGCAGCGAGTTCGAACCGGTACTGGAAGCCATGGACGAGGCATTCCGGATTGGTCGCCATGCTCAAAGCCCGGTGATCATTTCCCACCTCAAATGTGCCGGCGCCGGTAACTGGGGGCGTAGTCCGCAGTTGCTGGCGTCCCTCGAACAGGCGGCGAAGACCCACCCGGTCGGCTGCGATTGCTATCCCTATGCCGCGAGCTCCTCGACCCTGGACCTCAAGCAGGTGACCGATGCCCACCGCATCACCATCACCTGGTCGACTCCGCACCCGGAAATGGGCGGCCGCGACCTGATTGACATCGCCGCCGAATGGAACCTGTCGCTGCTCGACGCGGCCCGCCAACTGCAACCGGCCGGTGCGGTGTACTACGGAATGGATGAGGCCGACGTGCGCCGGATCCTCGCGCATCCGCTGTCGATGGTCGGCTCTGACGGCTTGCCGGAAGACCCATTCCCACACCCACGCTTGTGGGGCGCATTCCCCCGGGTGCTCGGACATTTCAGTCGTGACGTAGGACTGTTCCCGCTGCACACCGCCGTGCACAAGATGACCGGTCTGTCGGCGGCACGCTTCGGCTTGAAGGAACGCGGTGAAATCCGCGAAGGTCATTGGGCAGACCTGGTGTTGTTCGACCCGGCAACCATCCGCGACGTCGCCGATTTCAACGATCCGCAGCGGGCGGCACAAGGCATCGAGGGCGTATGGGTCAACGGAGTGTTGAGTTACCGTGATGGCCAGGCCAACGGGCGCAGGGAAGGGCGGTTCCTGGCTCGGGAAGGGGATTTGCGGATGGGGTTCGAGTGAGTTTCGAGGACTGCGTCACAGTAGTGGCATTTTGAGATTAAAGAATGGCAGCTCCGGGCCGAAGGACTGATATCAAGCCCGACAACCATGATTGTTCGGTTACGTATTCTGTAGGAGCGAGCTTGCTCGCGATGGTCGTTAACGATAACGCGTTTTGTCTGGCTAAACGCGGTGCCTTTGACTCCATCGCGAGCAAGCTCGCTCCTACAGGTCTTTCACCGTCTGGGAGCAATTCGATGAGCTTCGGCAAAACCACTCCGGTCCTGCGTATTTTCGACGAAGCCAAGGCAGTGGAGTTCTACGTCGACTTCCTCGGTTTCAAGATCGACTGGCAACATCGACTTGAAGCGAATTTCCCGCTGTACCTGCAAATCTCCCGTGGCGAATGTGTGCTGCACCTGTCCGAACACCATGGCGACAGCACGCCGGGTTCGGCGCTGCGGATCGAGACGGATGAGCTTGAGACCTTTCAACAGCAGCTGATGGCCAAGCAATACAGGTTTTCCCATCCACAGATTCAGGCCATGCCGTGGGGCAGCCAGGACATGACCATCGCCGACCCGTTCGGCAATCGGTTGGTGTTCACCAACGCGATCAGCCTCTGAGCCTTCAGCTTTCGTTCGGCACCCGGTGGGTTTGGCGAAACTCGCCGGGCGGCATCCCGCGCCGGCTTTTGAACGTGCGGTGAAACGAGCGGGGTTCGGTGAAACCCAGGTACTGGGCAATGTCCTGAATCGGCAGGGTGCTGTTGAGCAGGTAATGCTCGGCCAGCTCCTGGCGCAGGTCATCGAGGATCTGCTGGTACGACGTACCGGCCTGATGCAACTGGCGTTGCAGCGTACGCACTGACACGGCGAGATGTTCGGCCACCTGCTCCTTGCGTGGCAGGCCTTCCTTGAGCAACTGGCGCAGGATGCTTTTGACCCGCTGTTCCAGCGACGCGTCCTCCAGCGTGGCCATCAATCCCAGGGCATGTTCTTCCAGCGTACGCAGCAATTGCGCATCGGCCTGGCGCAATGGCAACTGCAAATACGGCAACGGGACAATCAGCGCCGAGTAGGGCTGGTCAAACAGTACCGGGCAATCGAAAAACTCCTCGTACTGCGCCAGCGTCGTGTCGGCGGGGCATGCATGTTCCAGCCAGACGGCGGCCGGCGACATTTGCGTGTCGGCGATCCAGCGCGCGTACTGCAGCCAGGAGCCGAGCACGTTTTCCACCAGGTGCCGGCGAATTCGCGGGCGTTGGTGGCGGCATGTCCAGATCAGGTGCACGCCATTGTCCTGCACCTCGGCACGGCTGACGCCCATGTCTCCCACCAGCTTCTCGAACGGCATGATGCGGCTCATGGCGTCGCCCAGTGTCGCGCAATTCATGGTGATGTAGCCCAGCACGCTCCAGGAGTTGGGCAACACGAAACGCGCGGCGTTGAGACCGAACAGCGCATCGCCCGAGTGTTCGCAGAAATAATCGAGCAGCCGTTCGTGGGCTTCACCCGGCAACCGCAGGCTGTTGTCGCTCAACTGCTGTGCCTGCAACCCGGCAGCCGCCAACGCAGGCTCGATGGCCATGCCCAGTTGTTCGGCATGACGCAGGTATTTGAGCAGCGGCGGAACTGAAGTGAAGCCCAGCGATTGCATGATCGTTTCCTTTGATCAGGGCCCGCGTGCGCGGATGAATGCCCTGAAAGGTAATTTGAAACCACGGCTAAAGTAAATGGCTGGTGCCTGCGCGACGTTTGACTCAATTGGCTACTCGAACTGGCCGGATGCGACCGTGACACTTTCGGGCGGCGCACTAGTATGGGGGCCTGAAATATCACTGATCAGAACCGCAAAAGGACACACGCATGCGACGCTGGAACGGCTGGGGAGATGCAACCACGGTGGTCGAGCTGCCGGCCCAGGGCGCGAGTTTTCTCGCCCAACGGCTGGGTGACGGTCGAGCGTTGCCCGATGCGACGCTTGAGACGGCATTGGCCCGCGTGCCGGCCTCGCGGTTGCAGCAACACCCCTTGTACAGCGTGGATGCCCATGATCGTTTGCTGCATGCCCGGGGGCAAAGCCTGCCGGACTGGCTGGCGTTGCGTGAAGGCGCGCTGGGCAATTATCCCGACGCCGTGGCGTTTCCCGAGAGCGCCGAGCAGATTCGCCAGTTGCTGGCGCTCGCTCATGAGCAGGACCTGTGCCTGATTCCTTATGGTGGCGGCACTTCGGTGGCCGGTCACATCAACCCGCCGAGTTCCGCGCGGCCGGTGGTCACGGTTTCCCTGGCCCGGATGAACCGCCTGCTGGACCTCGACGAAGAGAGCCTGCTGGCCACCTTCGGTCCCGGCACCAGCGGGCCGCAGGTTGAAAGCCAGTTGCGCGCCCGTGGCTACACCCTGGGACATTTCCCGCAGTCGTGGGAACTGTCGACCCTGGGCGGCTGGGTCGCCAGCCGCTCCAGTGGCCAGCAGTCATTGCGTTATGGGCGAATCGAGCAATTGTTCGCCGGCGGGACCCTGGAAACCTTCGCCGGCCCATTGGAAATTCCCTCCTTCCCGGCCTCGGCGGCCGGCCCTGATCTGCGCGAGGTGGTGTTGGGCTGCGAGGGCCGTTTCGGGATCATTTCCGAGGTCAAGGTGCGGGTCAGCGCATTGCCTGCCGATGAACGTTTCTACGGTGTGTTTCTGCCCGATTGGCCCAAGGCGCTGCAAGCCATCCGCCAGTTGGCCCAGGCGCGCGTGCCGCTGTCGATGCTGCGCCTGTCCAACGCGGTCGAGACCGAAACCCAGCTGGCGCTGGCCGGTCACCCGCAGCAGATCGCCTGGCTGGAAAAGTACCTGGCCCTGCGCGGCGCCGGTGCGGGCAAATGCCTGCTGACGTTCGGCGTGACCGGCAATCGTCGGCAAAATGCGCTGTCCCTGCGTCAGGCCCGGCAGCACCTCAAGGCGTTCGGCGGGGTATTTACCGGCACCTTGCTCGGCAAGAAGTGGGCGCAGAACCGTTTTCGTTTTCCCTACCTGCGCGAAAACCTGTGGAACGCCGGTTACGTGGTGGACACCCTGGAAACGGCCACTGACTGGAGCAACGTCGATAACCTGCTCACGCTTGTCGAAAACAGCCTGCGCGACGCCTTGGCTGCCGAGGGCGAACGGGTGCATGTCTTCACTCACCTTTCCCATGTCTACGGCGAAGGATCGAGCATCTACACCACCTATGTGTTTCGCCCGGCGGCGGACTACCCCGCCACCCTGGCGCGCTGGCAGGCACTCAAGCAGGCGGCCAGCCAGACCATCGTCGACAACCACGGCACCGTCAGTCACCAGCATGGCGTGGGCAAGGACCACGCGCCGTACCTGCGCCGGGAAAAGGGCGCGCTGGCGATGGACACCCTGCAGGCACTGAGCCGGCATTTTGATCCGGCCGGGCGCCTGAACCCTGGCACGCTGTTGCAGGAGTGACGGCCATGAGCCTGGACTGGAACGCGGCGTGGCGACAGCAGGTGCTGCCGACGCTGGCGGATGAAACCTGGGACCTGATCGTCATCGGCGGTGGCATCAGCGGCGCCGGTATCCTGCGCGAAGCCGCGCGTCGAGGTTGGCGTTGCCTGTTGCTGGAACAGCGCGATTTCGCCTGGGGCACCTCCAGCCGCTCCTCGAAAATGGTCCATGGCGGCCTGCGCTACATCGCCAAGGGCCAGTGGCGCCTGACCCGCGATTCGGTGCGCGAGCGCCAGCGCCTGCTCGACGAAGCGCCGGGGCTGGTGGAGCCGATGAGTTTCATGATGCCGCATTACCGTGGCGGTTTTCCCGGGCCGCGGGTGCTGGGTGGTTTGCTGTCCGTCTATGACGCATTGGCCGGGCGGCGCAGCCATTGTTTCCATGACGCGCAACAACTGCGTTATCTGGCGCCCGGGGTGAAGGAAGATGACCTGCTGGGCGGCACCTGTTTTGTCGATGCGCTGACCGATGACGCGCGCCTGGTGATGCGTGTATTGGGCGAGGCCCGGGCCGACGGCGCCATGGTGCTCAACGGTGTGCGCGTGCAGCAATTGCTGCGTGAAGAGGGGCGCGTTTGCGGCGTTCAGGTCGAGGACTGCGAGGGTGGCGCATTACTGACATTGCGTTGTGCTGTGCTGGCCGTGGCCACCGGCGCATGGGCCGAGCGCCTGCGTCCGCCCGATGCGTCTCGCCAGTTGCGCCCGTTGCGTGGCAGTCATTTGTTGTTGCCGGGTTGGCGGCTGCCAGTGGCGCAAGCCTTCACCTTTCTGCACGAGCGCGACCGTCGCCCGGTGTTCGTGTTCCCGTGGGAGGGGGGCACGGTGATCGGCACTACGGACCTCGATCATCACGGCGATCTCGACCAGAGTGCGAGCATCAGCCTTGATGAACTCGACTATCTGCTGGCCGCGTGCAACCAACAGTTCCCCCAGGCCGAGGTGGTCGCCGCCGATGTGCTGTCGACCTGGTCGGGAGTACGCCCGGTGGTGGGCAGCGCAGCAGGTGAACTCAAGCCATCGAATGAAACCCGTGAGCATGTGCTGTGGCAGGAGCCGGGTTGCGTGACCCTGGCTGGCGGCAAGCTGACCACCTTTCGCCCGCAGGCGATCGAAGTGCTCAAGGCCTGCGCGAGCATGCTCGACCGGCCCTTCAATGATGACGCCGCGCCGGTGTTCGCCGTCGTGCCGCCGCTGGCGATCCCGGGGCTCAGCGCCAACCGCTGGCGGCGCCTGGCCGGGCGGCATGGCCGTGACCTGCCGAGGCTGGCGAAGCTGATCGTCGAACTGGGCCATGACACCGTCGGCGGCACTGACACCTTGTGGGCAGAGCTGGCCGTTGCCTGCGAGGCGGAAATGGTCCTGCACCTGGATGACCTGTTGCTGCGCCGCACCCGCCTGGGCCTGTTGCTGCCTCGAGGCGCCGAAGATTACTGGCCGGCGATTCGCCGACTCTGCCAGCCGCGGCTGGGCTGGGACGATGAGCGTTGGCAGCAGGAGCAGCAGCGCTACCTGGCGTTGTGGCAACGCCATCATGGTTTGCCGGATGGCGTGCATTGATGCCCACTCAAGAGAGCTCCATGGATAACCACCCGAACAAGCGTTACCTGTTGGCCATCGACAATGGGACCCAGAGCGTACGCGCACTGCTCTTCGACCTGCAGGGCAATCTGCTGGGCAAAGGCAAGGTCGAGTTGCAGGCCTACTATTCGACACAACCGGGGTGGGCCGAGCAGGACCCGGAGTATTACTGGGCAAAACTGGGTGAGGCCTGCCAGCAGGTGTGGCAGCAAACCGGCATCGATCGTTCGCAGATTGCCGGAGTGTCCCTGACCACCCAGCGCGGCACGGTGATCAACGTCGATGCCCAGGGCAAGCCGCTGCGCCCGGCAATCCTGTGGCTCGATCAACGCCAGGCCGAAGTCGAAGGCGGTATCAAGGGACCGTGGGGCTGGCTGTTCAAACTGGTCGGTGCGCAAGCCACGGTGGACTACTTTCGTGCCCAGGCCGAGGCCAACTGGATCGCCCGCCACCAGCCGGATGTGTGGGCGGCGACCGACAAGTTCTTGCTGCTCTCGGGGTTCCTCACCCACCGCCTGTGCGGGCGCTTTGTCGATTCCGTGGGGTGTTGCGTCGGCTACTTGCCCTTCGACTTCAAACGCCTGAAATGGGCCGCACCCGCCGACTGGAAATGGCAGGCGCTGGCGGTGCGTCCCGAGCAACTGCCGAGCCTGCACAAGCCCGGTGAAACCCTCGGCTACATCAGCGCCGAGGCCAGCCGCCACACCGGCATTCCCAAGGGGCTGCCGCTGATCGCCGCCGGTGCCGACAAGGCCTGCGAAGTCGTGGGTTCCGGAGTCGTCGACGCCGGCACCGTGTGCCTTTCCTACGGCACCACGGCGACGATCACCAGTACCCGGTCGCGCTACCTGGAAATCGTCCCGTTGATTCCGCCTTACCCGTCGGCGGTGCCGGATCAATACAACTGCGAGGTGATGATCTATCGCGGCTACTGGATGGTCAGCTGGTTCAAGAACGAGTTCGGCCTGCGCGAGATGCAACAGGCCAAAGCCCAGGGTGTGGAGCCCGAGCAACTCTTCGATGCGCTGGTCGACGCCGTGCCGCCGGGCTCCATGGGCCTGATGCTGCAACCCTACTGGTCGCCCGGGATTCGCGAGCCGGGTGTGGAAGCCAAGGGCGCGATGATCGGCTTTGGTGACGTGCACACCCGCGCGCACATTTACCGGGCGATCCTCGAAGGCCTGGCGTATGCCTTGCGCCAGGGCATGGAGAAGATCGAGAAACGTTCGAAGGTCTCCGTCACGCGCTTGCGCGTCGCTGGTGGCGGCTCCCAGAGTGATGCGGCGATGCAACTCACGGCGAACATTTTCGGCCTGCCCGCCGAGCGTCCGCATGTCTACGAAGCGTCCGGCCTGGGGGCGGCCATTTGCTGCGCGGTGGGGCTGGGGCTGCACGCGGATTTTCCCACGGCGACGGCCGCCATGACCCGGGTCGGAGCGGTATTCATGCCGCAACCCGAGGCGCAGCAGATCTATGAGCGACTGTACAAGGAGGTCTACCTGCGCATGTATCGACAGCTCAAGCCGTTGTACCAAAGCATCCGCAAAATCACCGGTTACCCCGCCTGAAAAAACAGCGTAGATCCCCCCTGTGGGAGCGGGCTAGCTCGCGAAGGCGGAGTGTCAGTCAACATTGATTTCACTGACACACCGCCTTCGCGAGCAAGCCCGCTCCCACATTGGTCCGTGGTGTTCTTTGCACCCTGCATGTGGCGCTATCGGAGAACTTTTCTGGTGAGATCGGACAGTGTCAGGGGCAGGGTCGGTTGTTAGGCTCAACCCCCATGGCACATCCAATAAGAACCAGGCAATGAAACTGACTTTCCTTCTGTTGCTGCTCTGTGCAACGGCCCCGACAGCGTGGGGCTGGTCCAACCATACGGTGGGCAGCTATCTGGCGTTGCAGGACCTGCCGGCCTTGCGCGATGCACCACAGGTCGAAGTCGAACCGCTGGAACAGTTTCTCTCGCAACAATACGCGGCCGTGAGTGCGTTGCTCGACGAGCAGGAACGCTTCGCCCGCGAGCACTTCGCCCACTACCCGCCACGCCCCGACAACCTGCGCCTGCCCGCAGTGCCCGGGGACAATTTGCGGCATGACTTCCTCACCGCGTTGCGGATCAATCCGCAGATTCACCTGGCGATGGTCATCCAGCCGCTGCCCGGCAAGGATCTGCCCGAGCGTGAACACCTCAAGGCCGAGCAGGTCATGGTTGAGCAGACCCTGTCGCCGTGGAATCGCCAGCGCTTTATCCGCGTAGCTGATCACGAACAAGTCGCGCCCCTGGCCGTGTTGGCCAGTGCCGCCGATGAGCCTGATTACGGCCACGACATCAACCTGTTCAGCGACAACCCCGGCGAAGTTGGCGCGCTGTACGGCTTCGGCCCGCAGCCCTTTGGTGACGCACGGTTTCAGTACAGCTCCCAGGCACCGTTCCATATGGGCTTCTTCCATGAAAGCCCGGTGGTGTACGCCGCTGCCGGGTTTCTCGAACGCAGCTGGCCTGACTGGCGCGCCTACCAATACATGGGTCTGGCGCGACTGGCCTTTGCCACCGGTCATTCCTACTGGGGCTATCGCTTTCTCGGCTGGGGCCTGCACCACATCCAGGACCTGACCCAGCCTTATCACGCCAAGCCATTGCCCGGCGTCGACCTTGCCAGTCTTCTTCTGCTGGAAGGCAAGGCGCTGGCCGGTTTCGCTGCCGACAAGCAGGCATCCATCGAACGCGTTGCGACGCGGCACATGGAAGTGGAGAAGTATCAGTCGACATGGCTGCGTCGTTTGCTGCGCGCCGGTCAGCCCCATCCGATGCTCGACGCGTATGCCGATTCTGCCCGGGACGCCCATTACCCGCCGTACTCGGTGGACTACCTGCGCGAAGTGGTGAGTGCCGAGTCCGTCGACGAATCCGCAGCGTTCGATGAAGCCATCGGCCAGTGGCTGGACACAGCACCGATCACCAGCGATTTCAGCAGCGGCAATCAGCTGCAGCGCGAAGATTTCAACCATCCGGCACTCAACCGGCAGTTGTTCGAACTGCTGGGGCATTTCGGTGCGCACAGCCGGATTTATGCCACTGCGGGATTGGCGCCCTAGCCATCGCGGCCACATTGCCAGACCACAAAAACAATAAAACCAGGGAAAGGGGAACACATCATGAGCACTCGATTTCGCCTGTCTGGCGCAGCGCTACCCGGTGTAGGCCTGGCAGGGCTGCTGCAACTGTGCGCGGTCGACGGCGTGCAGGCCGGGGAGTTCAGTGTGCTGGACAACCAGGTCACCGGTTCATTCGACAGTACCTTGTCCTATGGTCGCCTGTGGCGGGTGCAGGGCCGGGACAAGACCAACGATGACGTCAACACCAACGACGGCAATCGCAACTTCGACACCGGGCTGGTTTCCGAGGTGTACAAGATCACCTCGGAGCTCGAGGCCAACTATCAGAACTACGGGATGTTCGTGCGCGGCACCGCGTTCTATGACACCCAACTGATGGACAAGCGCAACGATTACTTGCGCAACAACAACCCGTCGCAACCCAGTCAGAGTTTCCCGCAGGACGACCACTTCACCGACCAGACCCGCGATATCGCCGGCAGCCGGGTGGAGATGCTCGACGCCTACCTCTATGGCAACTGGGATGTAGCGCAGATGCCGCTCACGGCGCGTATAGGGCGTCAGGTGTTCAACTGGGGCGAGGGGATTTTCTACCGTGGCGGGATCAACACCACCAACCCGGTGGATGCGGCCAAGTACCGTCTGCCCGGGGCCGAAGTCAAGGAAGTGCTGGTGCCGGTGGAAGCGCTGAGCTTCAACATCGGCCTGACCGACAGCCTGACCATGGAAGGCTTTTACCAGACCAACTGGAAGGAAACCCGCATCGACCCGGTCGGCACGTTCTACTCGCAGACGGACCTGTTCGCCGACGGTGGCAACACCGGCTACAACAACTTCAGCGGTACCGCGCTGGACACCCCGGTGCCGGGGTTCGGCAACGTGATCGACCTGTACGGCGCACTGGGCAACAACCCGCTGCTCAACCAGGCCCTGAGGACTACCGGCCTGTACGCCGGCGGGGTTACCCCTGCCTTTGGCAACACCGTCAAGGTGGCCTCGGTCGGCAAGGATTTCAACGCGCGCAACGACGGCCAGTTCGGTTTCGCGTTTCGCTACATCGCGGAAGCACTCAACAGCACCGAATTCGGCTTGTACATGGTCAACTACCACGCCAAGGAACCGACCATTTCCGCCGATCTGGGAGGGTACAAGGGCATCGACATGAATGCCCTGACCAACCTGTTGGCCGGTGTCGCCGGCAGTCAGGCGGGGCAACTGGCCAACGGCCTGGCGACCGTGGATGTGCTGGGCAACATTCAGGCGCATCGGCGCTACGCCGAAGACATCCGCATGTACGGCTTCAGTTTCAACACCACCCTGGGCCAGGCGTCGGTGTTCGGTGAAGTGGCTTATCGACCGAACCTGCCCATCGGGGTCGCCGCCACCAACGACCTGATCGGCGACCTGGCCAACGGCGCTGCCGACGCGGCGGCCGGCCAGACCATCAACATTGGCGGGCAGCAGGTCACGCTCGCCAGCCAGATCAATAACGCCCAGCGGGTGGAGGCGTTCAACACCTCCGTTGGCACCATTTACAACTTCGGTCCGAGCCTGTCGTTCGATTCGATGTTTGGCGTATTCGAGCTGGCGTCCGAACACCTGCGCGGCAGCAGCCTGCAATACACCGCTTTTGACGGCAGTACCCGTTACTTCGCTGGCACCGGTAACTTTTCCTATGTGTCCGGCGGCGAGCGCGACGACCAGGTCAACCGCAACTCCTACAGCTACACAGCGATGCTCAACGGCACCTGGAACGACGTGTATGCCGGGGTCAACGTCTCGCCCTATGTCGTCTACAAGGATGACTTCGAGGGCAACAGCTATCAGGCGGGCAACATCATCGAAGGTCGCAAGGCCTACACCCTGGGGATCAAGGCCAACTACCAGAACAAGCTGGAGGCCGAGCTGCAATACACCGAGTTCTATGGCGGCGGGCAGGACAACGGCCTGCGTGACCGCGACAACGTTGGCTTCAACCTCAAGTACTTCCTTTGATTGCTACACGCCGACCCTGTGTGGGAGCGGGCTTGCTCGCGAAAGCGGTGTATCAGGCGACATCTGTGCTGGATGTGCCGCCCTATTCGCGAGCAAGCCTGCTCCCACAGGGGATCCGCTGTGTGCTGCAGGCCTGCTGCCTTTAATTCGGAGAACGATCATGTTTCACACGTCAAGACTGACCAAGACCACACTGGCACTGTTCCTGAGCCTGGCCGCCGGCAGTGCGCTGGCGGCAGTTACGCCCCAGCTGGCCGAGCAATTGAAAACCACGCTGACGCCGCTGGGCGCCGAGCGTGCCGGCAACGCCGCCGGGACCATACCGGCCTGGACCGGCGGCATCACCCAGGCGCCGGCGGGCTACAAGCCAGGCCAGCATCACCTGGACCCGTATGCGGCGGACAAGCCGTTGTTCACCATCACCAAGGCCAACCTCGACCAGTACAAGGCCCACCTCAGCCCGGGTCAGATCGCACTCTTCAACAGCTACCCCGACACCTTCCAGATGCCGGTCTATCCCTCCCGTCGCTCTGGTTCGGCGCCGCAGTGGCTGTATGACAACACCCTGAAAAATGCGACCTCGGCCAAGCTGCTCGATGGCGGCACCGGTTTTGCCGATGCCTATGGCGGTGTGCCGTTCCCGGTGCCCAAGGACGGGATCGAGGTGCTGTGGAACCACATCACCCGCTATCGCGGTATCTATGTGGTCCGGCGTGCCTCCGAAGCGCCGGTACAACGCAACGGCAGCTTCGCGCTGGTGACCTCGCAGCAAGAGGGACTCTTCAACTATTACCGCCAGGGCGGGCAGTTTGCCGACCTGAAAAACATCCTGTTTTATTACCTGGCGTTCGTGAAGAGTCCGGCCCGGCTGGCTGGCGGTGCGGCGTTGGTGCACGAGACCCTGGACCAGCTCAAGGACCCGCGCCAAGCCTGGGTCTACGACGCGGGCCAGCGCCGCGTGCGCCGGGCGCCGAACCTCGCGTATGACACCCCCATCGCCTCCTCCGACGGCCTGCGCACGGCGGACGATACCGACCTGTTCAACGGCTCGCCAGACCGCTACGACTGGAAGCTCAAGGGCAAGCAAGAGGTCTACATTCCCTATAACAATTACAAGGTCGGTAGCCCTGAGGTGAAGTACGCGCAGTTGCTCACACCGGGCCACCTCAACCCGCAATTCACCCGTTATGAGCTGCATCGGGTCTGGGTGGTCGAAGGCACGCTCAAGCCGGGCGCACGGCACATCTACTCCAAGCGCGTGCTGTTTCTGGACGAGGACAGCTGGGGCGCCGCACTGGTGGACCAATATGACGGGCGAGGGGAGTTGTGGCGGGTGTCGATGGCCTACCTGAAAAACTTCTACGACCTGCCCACCACCTGGAGTGCGCTGGACGTCTTCCATGACTTGCAGGCGCGTCGCTACTACGTGCAGAACCTGGACAACGAAGAGCCAGCCACCGTGGACTTCGCCCAACCGGTGCCGGAAGACGCGTACTTCATGCCGTCGGCGTTGCGCCAGCGCGGTACGCGGTGAGGGCGTAAGCCTTGGAAGGTTGTAGTCAGTCAGACCACGATCGCGGAAAACCGGTCCTGTAGGAGCGAGCTCGCTCGCGAAGTACCTGCCAGCGCCGCGATCATTCAGAATGCACGCGTTATCGTTGACCACCATCGCGAGCAAGCTCGCTCCTACAGGACGAGCCTGTTCGCGATTGGATGGTCGATTCAGCGAGCGCTGAAGGTCAGACGCGGAAGTGGCTCACCAGCTGCTGCAATTGACCACCCAGCCGTGCCAGTTCAACGCTGGACCTGGCGGTTTCATCGCTGGCGACCGCGGTCTGTTCAGACACGTCGCGCACGTTGATGATGCTGCGGCTGATCTCTTCGGCCACGGCGCTTTGCTGTTCGGCAGCGGCGGCGATCTGCTGGTTCATCGACTGGATATTGGACACCGTGCGGGTGATGTTCTCCAGTGACTCGCCGGCCTTGCGGGTCAGGGCCACGCTGCTGTCGGTGAGGGTGCGGCTGTTGTTCATCACGGCCGACACTTGTTGCGTGCCGTTCTGCAGGCCGGCCACCAGGCCTTCGATTTCCTCGGTGGATTTCTGCGTGCGCTGGGCCAGGCCGCGGACCTCGTCGGCCACTACCGCAAAACCACGACCGGCTTCCCCGGCGCGGGCCGCTTCGATGGCAGCGTTGAGCGCCAGCAGGTTGGTCTGCTCGGCCACGGCCTTGATCACGTCCATGACGCTGCCGATCTTGTCGCTTTCCTGTTGCAGCACACTCATGGCTTCGGTGGAACGCACCACTTCGCTGGCCAGGCGCTCGATCTGGGCAATGGCTTCGTTGACCACCTTGTCGCCTTCACGGGCTTCGCCATCCGCCGCCGCAGCGGCTTGCGAGGCTTCTTCGGCATTGCGCGCGACTTCCTGCACGGTGGCGGTCATCTCGTGCATGGCGGTCGCGACCTGATCGGTCTCGACTTTCTGACTGTTGACCCCGGCGCTGGTCTGCTCGGTCACGGCCGACAGCTCTTCGGCGGCGCTGGCGATCTGGGTCACGCCGTCGCGGATGCCGCTGATCAAGTCGCGCAGGGTCACGCCCATGCGTGCGATGCCTTGCTGCAATACGCCGAGTTCGTCGCGGCGGGTGACCAGCACGTTCTGGGTCAGGTCACCGCTGGCGATGCGGTCGACCACCGCCAGGGTTTCGCGCAATGGGCGGGTGATCTGGCGAGTGATGAGCACGGCGGCGATGACGCCCACCAGCAACGCCAACAAGGTGCTGACCAGTTGCAAGGTGCGCGCCCGGGCGCTTTCGGCGTCACGACGGTCGAGCTGGATCTGATACAGCTGATCGCTCTGGGACACGATCGCAGCGCCCTGGTCGGTCATTTCCTTGCGCGCTTGCACCGCGTCATTGCTGGCGGCCTTGTAGGCCTGCAAGGCGCTGCGGTAGTTGCCCAGTGCAGTTTCCAGCTGACGCAGGGCGTCTTGCCGGGTGTCGGAGAAATGCACGTTCAGCGGTTTCAGGCTGGCGATGGCGGCATCCAGTTGGCCGACCGCTTTTTGCTCGGTCTCGGCATTGGTACTGGCGGTGTAGCCGCGCACTTCGTAGCGGGCCAGCAGAAACGCCTCCCTGGCCGCCGTGATGGCCTGGAATTGATCGAAGCGCTGGTCGCTCGGCGGCATTTGCTGCACGCGGGTATTGATGTCATTGATCAGCGTGTTGGCGGTTTCGGCGTTGGCACTCATGGCGTCGCGGGCGCTGTTGCCGGCGCGGTAGGCGTTGCGCATTTTGTCCAGGGACGTCCTGTAGGCCTCGATGACGGCACCCTGTTCCCGGAGCAGCTTGAGGTTTTCCGGGCTCTTGAACTTCACCAGCAGGGCCTGTTGCTGGGCCGAGAAGGCATCAAGGGTGGTCTGCACGCTCTGTGCGGCGGTTTCGTCGCCGTTGGTGAGCATGTATTGCAGGCGAACCACGCGCAGCTTGGTCAGGCCGGCATTGAGCTGGGTGATGTCGCTCATCCAGTTGCTGCGGTCGATCAACCCGCCCAGGCTGGTCCAGCCGGTCAGGGCAAGGACGCAGGTCAGGGCCAGGACCAGGCCGAATCCCAGGCCCAGTTTCAGGTTCACGCTGATGTTGCCGAACCAGCTATTCATCAAATTCCTCCAGGAACGTAGTGCTTCTATTTCGTCGGTTGGCTGGAAGATTGTTTTTTTTGGGGGCCGCCAAGCTGTGTAAGCAGGATGTATCGGCAGCAATCCCGAGAGCTGAAAGGATTTTGTACGGAGAATTCTGTAACAAGGCTTTTGCAGAGTTTTAAGCTTTTTTTCACATGTCTTTCACCCGACGGCAACGCACGATTCTTTAACGTTTGCGGATCTAATGAGGTGGTCCGTGCCGGCGAGGCGGCTTGATGTGGAATTAAGACTGAGTCTTTTCGGGGTAAAACGCTCGATCGATCTGAGCCGCTTCGCCCGTTATCGCAACGCTGCGGTGGTATTGGCCTCGGCGCTGCTGGTCATCCCGCTGACCGTGTTTCTGCTGCGTCCTGCCACCGCGCCGGACCTGGCGCACGGCAACGTGGCCGGTGCACAGGCTTTGATGACGGGATGGGCCAAGGGCGACGTGATCGTGCTGGTGCGCCACGTCGAGCGCTGCGATCACTCCTCGGCGCCTTGCCTGATTGGCAACGATGGCATTACTGCGCGCTCTCGCAGTGTTGCCGAGAGCCTCGGGGCACAGTACAAGCATCTTGGCCTGGACAAGGCCGATATCTACAACAGCCCGATCCTGCGCACGGCACAGACTGCCAATTTCATGTTCAACAAGGTTGGCACGGGGGAAGACTGGCTGATCAGTTGCAAGGGCACCATGCTGCGCGACGCGCTTGCGCATAAGGTGGCCGGGCGTAACCTGGTGCTGGTGACCCATAGCGAGTGCATGGAGCAACTGGAAAAAGACCTCGACTTGCCGCCTTCGACACTGGGTTATGGCGCTTCGCTGTTTATTTCCGTCGAAACCCCGCAAACTCCGCGCATGCTTGGCTTCATCGATGCTTCCGACTGGAGCACGTTGAGCACTCATTGAGTTGTTCCCTCCTCTTTTTGAATCAGGATTCACAATGCAGACCGCTTCTCGCTACCGCTTTTACTGGGTGAATTTCGGTATTCCGCTGGCCTGCGCGGTCGCGGTGTTTCTGATGTTCGACATGACGAAAATCGACATCGCCTTCAACAATTACTTTTTTGATCCGGTGACGCAGACGTACCCGTTGGACCAATCCCATCTGTTCGAGAAAATTACCCATAAATGGGCGCGGATCATTCCGAACTGGACCGGCGAAATTGCGATTATCGGTGCCTTGCTGTCGTTTCTCTGGCCGCGCCTGAAGGCTGAAAAGCACTCGAAAATCATCGCGTTCCTGGAAAAAATCAAAGTCGCACCGGTACTGCGCTTTGCCACCCGCCACCGTCGGGACTTTCTCTACGTGGTGTTCGCGTTCTCCATCAGCACCGGGGTCATTCACTACCTCAAGGGCCACACCAGCGTGTATTGCCCGATCGAGACCACCCAGTACGGCGGCAAAATGGAGCACGTCGAGTGGTATGAAAATTTCGACCTGCTGAAAGTCGCCGGTGAAGGTCGCTGCTGGCCGGGCGGACATGCGTCGGGTGGTTTCACCATGCTGGCGTTGTACTTCGTGGCTCGCCGTTATCGCTGGCGCTATTCCAAGGCGATCATGTACGGCTCGCTGACCCTCGGCTTCATCTACGGCACAACGCGGGTGCTGCAAGGCTGGCACTACATGTCCCACACCCTCTGGGCCGGGATCTTTGTGTGGCTGGCGTGCCTGCTGACGGCGCTGGCGTTTTACGGACGGGCGAGGCTGGAACAGCCGGTACTCTCCAAAGCGCAACAAGCAGTGCCGGCTGCCCAGACTCAGCAAGTGAATTGAGCCCGCCTTGAACAGCAAAACCCGCAACCCGAAAGGGCTGCGGGTTTTTTATTGCCTGGGGAAATGTCAGCGGGTCATGTCTCACTGCGCAACGAAGTAGTAGGCCTGACGCCCCACCATCATTGTCTTGAGCACCTTCAATGGGGCGGCAGGTTCCGTGTCGCCGGAGAGCACCGCGATGTGATCGGGCGATGCGCCCAGGAATTCATGCAGCTGCGCCTCGGTATAGAGCCCTTTGAGCAGGCTGCGGGTATAGAACACGCTGGCGCCGCCCAATCGCTCATTGGCCTGGTACAGGGCCACTTGTTGCCCATTGGCCTGCATCGACTGGATCTGCTCGGTCAGCGGCAGGAAGGACAGCGTCCGGTCGGCATGGGGCATCGCCCATTGCGCTGCGGCGAAGTAACCGCAAATGACCACGGTCAGGGTGGCAACCGCCAGACCGTTGCGATACCCGGCCACGCGACCGATCCAGGTCGGTGAACCTGCCCGGGACTTCAGGCGCTCGAGCAGCACGCTCGCGTATTCGGCAGCGATCACCGCGGCTGCGGGCGTCAGCGACATCAGGTACACCGTACGTTTGCTCGACGCCAGCGTCAGCATCAAAAATTGCGCCAGCAACCACAGGCTGAAGAACAGCAAGTAACGGTTGGCCACCAGCTTTTTACGAAAATGCCACAGGCCCAGGTACACCAGAATGTTCCAGGGCAGGAAGGCCTGGGGCAGCTTGACCAGGTAGTAATAGTACGGCTCGTGATGCCCCGCTTCGACGAAGGAACCGCTGAAGCGACCGACACTGTTGGTCAACAGCAACTCGGTCACGGCATGAACACCGTCGCGCTGGTACAGCATCGCCAGCCAGATCATCAGCGGGACCAGCCCCAGCAGTGTCAGCAGGCCTGGCCGCAGCCAGCGCTCGACATCCAGGCGCTTGTCCATCAGGCTGGTGGCCAGCAGATACGCGAAGATCACCACACCCGGCATGGCCAGGCCCAGCACGCCCTTGCTCAGGGTCGCGATGGCGATCCCCGCCACAAATAGCAATCCGTTGCCGATGCCGGCTTGTCGTTGCCCTGCAAGGAACGCCAGCAGCGCTGTGCTCACGCCGAGGGCGAGCAACGCATCCTCACCGACACCACGCACGTTGCTCCAGTAGCTGGCCATGGTCGCCAGCAGAATCGCCGCCGTCCACGCGACACTGACAGGCCGGCCGAGTCGGCGCAGCATGGCGTACAGCAGCATCTCACTGAACAGCCCGGCGAATGCAGACGTCAGGCGCACAGCCCACGGTGTAGCGCCAAAGGCGCGAATTGCCCCGGCGCCGAGCCACAGGCTCAGGGGTGGTTTTTCCAGAAAGGGTTCGCTGAAAAGTCGCGGCGTCACCCAGTCATTATCCAGGTGCATTTCCATGGCGATTCCGGCGACCCGCGCTTCGGTGGAGCCTTGCAGCTGGTGGTTGCCAAGGGCGAAGAAAAACAGCAGGCAACACAGTGCAAACAGCAGTGGGACAGGGCGCGACATGACTTCTGGCTACCGCAAAAGGAAGGCCGAAAAAAGGCTGGAAAAAAAGTATACGGAACGCTTTCTTAACAAAGCGTGAACAACTGCTGTGATTTATTAGGGGTGAAGGTCGACCTTCATTTCGCCAACCAGTCTGGCATTCGATGCCCGGTGAGCCCCTGATTGAATCGCACAAATTCCCCCTCCAGATTTGCAAAACATCCGGTGCTCAGAAGGCTTGTGCCGGGCTCAGGCATTGCCTTCGCGCTACTGCTGATCGCGGGTGGTTACTGGCTGTTCATGCCACCGTCACCCTATGTTCCGTTGAGCGGCCTGGACCCCGCGTCGGTGTCGTTGATTGCGGTGGGCGATCAAGGCAGCGGTGACCTGCAACAGTGGCGAGTGGGGCAAGCCATGGAGCGTGTCGCGACCCGCGAGGGGCGCCTGGACATGGTGGTTTTCCTTGGCGACAACTTCTACGGCAAGCCATTGAGCGGTACTCGCGACTATCGTTGGGGAACCCGATTCGAGCGTGTCTATTGGGGGCACTGGCTCAGCCATGTGCCGTTCTACGCCGTGCTGGGCAATCACGATTATCCGCTGTCGCAAAAATACGAGATCGAGTACGGCCAGCAGCACCGGGGGTCGGGTCGCTGGCAGATGCCGGCCAATTACTACGTCAAGGATTTCGGCGAAGTCGACGGGCGGCCATTGATGCGGATGGTGTTCCTCGACACTTCGGCGCCACGTGAAAGTCTGCAGCAGCAAATCGACTTGATCGATCAGGCGTTCCAGGCGCCCGGACCGGCTCCGGTTTGGCGAATAGCCGCGTCCCATCACCCGGTGCGCAATGAAGGCGAGAATGGCGAGGAGCCGGACCTGGTCACACGGCTGTTGCCGGTGCTGCAACGCAACCACGTCGATCTGCTTTTGTCGGGCCATGATCACAACCAGCAATTGCTGCTGCGTGCAGGTGAGCCTGCGTGGGTGATATCCGGAGCGGGTGGCCAGAAGCTGGATGTCCTGCCAACGCCAGTACCGGACAGCACCTTTACCGCCTCGCGGGCGGGTTTCGCCAAGCTCGACCTGAGTGCCACCCAGCTCAGGCTGGGGTATTACAACGACCGGGGCGATCTGGAATCCGGTTATCGCTGGGCCAGAGACTGCCAGTGGATGGCCAAAGGCTGTTTGCTGCCCGAGCAACCGCAAGCGGCGCAGTGATAGACGGTCGGGGCGAGATAAAACCAACGGTGCCGCGAGACAAAATCGCAGGCAAAAAAAAGCCCGCGGGAGGGCGGGCAAACCGTAGTTTCTTGAATGAGCCAGGGCACTGTACAGGCAGGAACGCAACGGTGGGGTGAAGAAAAATTCATCTCGATCAAAGCCCCGTACCAGAGCTTGCGACACCGCTACGGCAAATGATCGGCGGCAAAGTCGGCTTCCGACCGTGCACGCAAACGGCCCTTGCGGCAGGCCTGCTGGAACTGCTCGAAATCGCGCTCGTTCTGCTCGGTATAACCCCGGGCATATTTGTAGAGCGCGTCGGCCAGTGCCTCGCTCTTGCCGATGTAGCCGCTGATCACCGCCGCGTGCCCGGACGACTTGGCATGGGCGCGAGCCAGGGCCCGCCCGCAGAGCCGGCCGTAGGCTGCGAATGCTTCACCGTCGAAGGTTTCGAGTTCGGCGGAGATTTTCATGTCGCGCAATTGCCGCACATAGAAATGCCGCCCGCTGGGGCCGGTGGTCCAGCCGAGGAACAGGTCGCTGGCCGATTGCATCAGCCGCTGACCGTCGACCACCCGCTGCCCTTCATGCCGCACCCGCGACTTGGCCTTCACGTAACCGGCGAGCACCGAGCGCCGCGCTTCCTTGAATTGCAGGAACAACGGAAACTCCTGATCGTCGGTCAACAGTGCCACCAGGCAACGGGTGCCGACACTGCCGACACCCACCACTTTGAACGCCATGTCCTGAACGTGAAACCGCGACACCAGATCACGACGGTCCGCTTGCAGGGTGCCACGATAGTCGCGCATGAAGGTGTCGTAGAGCGGACGCCAGTCCGAGAGACGCAACCAGTCATCATCGGCGTCCAGCAGCGTAGTGTTCTTGTGCAGGTGGAAAATTTCCGGCAAGTCATCACGAATGACCAGACGACCCTGGGCGTCGCGTTCGCTGATTTTTGGCAACAGTTCGGCATGGGTGCGACGCTCGGCTTTTTCGATCGCGCGCTGCACATGTTCCAGGGTGCTCTTGTTGGCCTGCGCCAGCATGTCGTCATAGCTGATGGATTCGTACCAGGTTTCCAGCGCACTCTGTTCGGCGCATTCGAGCATGGTTTTCTGATAGGCGCCCACGACCTCATGGCAAACCGTGTCTTCAACGGTTTCGCCATGACGCAGATCGCGAGCCGCCACCAGGAAACTCGCCACCAGACGTTTCAAGTCCCACTCCCACGGTCCGGGATGGGCTTCGTCGAAGTCGTTGACGCTGAACAGCAGGTTGCGCTCAGGCGTTGCGAACCCGCCGAAATTCATCAGGTGGCTATCGCCGCAGATCGGCGAAACCAGCCCCATGTTCGAAGTGCTCGCCAGGTCGTGCGCCTGCAACAGCGCATTGCCGCGATAGAAGGTGAACGGCGACACCAGCATGCGCCCATAACGCAACTCCACCAGCGATCTGACGCGCCCTTCACTCGACGCCTTGATCAGCGGTATCGGGTCGCGGGCGACATTGCCCAGGGATGCCTGCGAACCGCGCGAGCACTTCTTGCGCGCATCCTTGCCTTGCTTCAAGCGGTCGGTGAGGGTGGTCATGAGGGCCTATTCGACAGGTGTTGGAGGGCGTTTGCGAATTGAGTGTAGAAGGGCTTTGCGGGTTCATCCGAAGTGTTTGCCCAGCGACTAATCTGTCTGTCAGGCAACGACTCGATGCCACCACCCGGAAACAAGGAGGCCCGTGTTTTCATTACCGGTTTCACTGCTGCTGGCGTTCCTTATCGGCTGGGTGTCTCAGCGCATGGGCATGTGCCTGGTCAATGCCATGGGGCTTTTGCTCAAACGCCGGCCGACCCTGTTCGTGTCGCTGATCAGTTGCGGTTTGTTCGGTCTGTTGCTCGCGCCGGTCTATGCCTTGTCTGGCGTCAGTCAGCCGCTGTTCATCCCTGAGGTTGGCTATCTGGCACTGGTCGGTGGCGGAGTGCTGTTCGGCCTTGCCTCGGTGCTCAACGACGGATGCAGCGTCGGCACTCTCACCAAACTCGCCAGCGGCAATCTAAACAAGGCCTTCACCATCCTCGGCTGGGTGCTGGGGATCGTGCTGTGGCATCACCTGAACATGCTGACCGAACAGCGGGCGCTGCGAATGCCGATGATCACTGGCCGTCATTACTGGCTGGTCATCGGCATGGTGCTGCTGATTCTGCTGTTCCTGATCCGGATTCACGGCGACAAACACCTGGTGCTGTCGAGCCTGCTGCTGGGCGCACTGACCGGTGCCCTCTACACCTTCGAACCGCAGTGGACGCCCAGCGTGTTCTTCTACGATCTCTCGCAAATGTTCCGGGGCTCGGGCGATACCTCATTGACTACCCAGCGTGTGGCGGTGTTCGCCATGCTGATGCTGGGCATGCTCTGTTACACGTTGCATCGCCGTACGTTCAACTATCAGCGGTTCGCAGGGATGACCGCGGGCAGGCACCTGCTCGCGGGCGTGTTGATGGGGACCGGCGCATCGATGATGCTGGGTGGCAATGACTCGCAGATTCTGTTGGTGTTTCCGACGCTGACCTGGGTGGGAGTGGTGCCGTTGGCGTCGATTGTGTTGGGGATATTGGTGGGGGTTGGGGTGAGGCGGCTGCGTGGTTGATTGATCGCGGCTCTGGAGTTGGACGATCTCACTGAAACCGTCCATTTTTCAAGGATCACACCTGCATCTGCAACCGCCGCCCAATCACATCCAGCTAGTCAAGTGGCGCGACGTTGTCCAGTGCCCGATTCACCAGCAATTGCGCCAACACAGCCAACTGCTGGATTGCCAGGGCGATGTTGCGACGCGAACTTTCAAGATCACAGGCAAGGTCGGTGCTCATGACGTTGAGCGAGGCGAGGGTTTCGCTGGCGTGGGTGAGCAGGGACGGCGTGTCGATGTCGGGGCGGAGGGTGAAGACGTGGCTGATGGGGTCGAGGTGAGTGGGGTTGCGGAGGCGGGCGCTGATGGTGGGTTCGGTGGTTTTGGAGAGGTTGGATAAGTCGATTGAGTCTTCACTTGAATCGGCTGGGGATCCCGGGGGATTGGGGCTGTTCTTTTTCAAGTTGGCATTCCTCACACTGTTTAGAGAAGCTGCCACCCCCTGCTGTCAAACAGGACTGGGTGGCAGCTATACGCGGGTTGACAGACCGGAAGTGTGAGAACCCGGTGCACCCGAAGGTGCCCCGCGCACAGCCGCCATAATCGTGACTACATACGTGAATGCATGCTGTTTGATCTGGGAGGTGTGAAGGGTACACTTTTCAGCCTGTCAAAGCCGATCGCTGATGTGCAGCGACCCCTGAAGGCTATCGTCGAGAAGAAGCGCCCGCCAGTTCATGAAAGGCGATGCGTTTTGCGGGAAATGTCCTAGGACGCGATGAAGTCGTTGCACCGATCACAAGTCACTCGATCTCACCGTGTGCTTGAAATGATGCTCCCAAAGCCTGACCCCCAACCCACCCGTCCGGTCCAGCGACGAACCCACCGTCAAATCCGTAATCAACGTCGGCTGCAAACCCGCATCAAACAACGCAAACCCCGCCGCCAGGCAGCAGGTCTCGGTCTGCAGGCCGCAGACCAGCACGCGCTCGACGTTCAGGCTTTTCAGGTAGTCGATGGTTTGCGCTGTCGGCGCATAGCCGTGCTTGATGAAAATGCGGTCAGCGGCGATCAGGCTGTCATCGTCCGGCGCGGGGTGCCAGCCGAGTTGTTTTGCGAAAGGGGTGATGGACTCGTCATGACGCTCGACCGTGGCGGCACTGGGCAGGGTGCCGATGAGTGCCTGGATACCGTCGATAAGCCACTGCGGCGGGGCGAAACTGGGTTGGACGTCAATGATCAGAAGGGCTTGGCGCATGAGCTTCTCGGGGGAGTTGACCGTGAGATAGGAGGGCTGTGGGGGCAGCCTATTCTGGAGGGGCTCGCAGGCCTCTTCGCGGGCAGACCGGTTGCAAAGTTTGCTCGTTAGCGATGTCCATATTGCAATCATGCACATAACAACCATTGCGCGACCGCCGATGCGACCCTATCGTCAGATTTTACGTACCACAACAGGTTTTCGTGAGTTGTGAGCGTACGATGTAATGCACGTTTTCGCTGGGTTCTTCGGTGAGTGAACGAAGCGATTGAGCGGTATGGAACTGGAGAAAAATCATGATTCGCAAGCACTACCTGAAAGCCCTGGCAATGCTGCTTGTCGCCGCTGGCGTGCAGTGGGTGACGCTACCCGCGTACGCGACCGAGCAGGGTCAACAACGGCGTGAAGCCCGCGATACCAGGCAGGAAGGGCGCTCCACCGCCCGGCAAACCAAGGATCAATGCAGAAAGGGCAATGATAAGAGCAATGTTGAATGCCGCCAGGACAAGCGCAGTACCAAGCAGGATACCCGTCGTACGGCGCGGGATATCAAGTACTGATCGGTTGGCGTGAGGCCTGTTTCAGACTGTTGTAAGGCTTGCGATACGCCCAGAAACAAGAAAGCCCGCAGAGGGCGGGCTTCGTTGGTGTCTCAATTGGTGGAGCCGGGGGGATTTGAACCCCCGTCCGCCAGTACTCCGCTGTCGGTACTACATGCGTAGCCGTGTCTATTAAGTTAACCCTCAGCGACCCGACGGGCAGGGTGCTTTGGGCGAGTTGTGTAAGTTTTAGCCGCTTCGTCCACAACGTACTGCACGGCGATTCTGTTCTATATGACAATCACTTTGGGTTTACAGACATCCCCTGGTGATTGCTGGACCCGAAGGTACCAGAAGCTCAGGGCTAAGGCTGCTTACGCAGCGAGAGCGAATTCCTGGCCGTAGTTTTCGTCATTGGCAACTATAAGAAGTTGCAACAGTGGATTTACGAGTTCTGTTACCAACTCGGCATGCACCTAAAGTTTCGCAACCGGCGTCGAATCCTAAACGGCCCCGAGCCTGATGCTCTGTGAATCAAGTGAGCAGCAGGCATATGTAGTGTACGTCATCGCGCCCCGGAAGGCCAACCCGAAGGTTGGCCACCACACATCATGGGTTGGGCTCGTTGCTCTGTTTGTCAGCGAGCGCCAAGGCCTGGGTGGCCTCGGTGACGCATTTTCTGTCGTCGCCGGAAGCTTGTGAGGCTTCGGCGCTGGACATCAGTCTCTTGATCTCCATTGAAGTGTTTCCGGAGGTCGCCGGCAGCGCATTCACTTTGCCCTTGAGCTCTTGCAGCTTGCTCGTACAAAGGTTGTTGTCCGCAGCAAATACGGGGGAGGCCAGCATTGCAGCTGAAATGAACAGGCCAGCGAGTGCGGTACGTTTCATGGGTATCTCCTGGGGCGGGTGTTCTCGGTGCTGACGTATGAGCGGGCGGCCAGGCCGAGCCCGAGAACAGCCACGATCGATGGGGTCTATCTAAAAGACTGCGACGCAACGCAATAATTCGGTTTTTCCAGACTACGTGCCGGGCTTTTTCCAGCGATGCGCACGGTCACATATTTCCAGACCCCGGATGCAACAAAACCCGCTACTGGCGGGTTTGGGTTTGCTTCGTATCGGACACAGTCGTTGTTGATGTACGCCAACAACACCCGGAAGGCCAGCCCGAAGGCTGGCCCTGAGCTGAGAGTTACTTCCCGCCTTTGCTCGCGTTCTTGAGGTCCTGGATGGTCTGGTTGGTCTCGGCGACACAATCATCCATGCCTTGTTTGGTGCCTTTTGCATGGTCAGCTTTGGCTTTCTCGACAGAGTCCGCTACTTGTTCAGCCATTTCGGGAGGAATCTGTGCCTTTGCGTTTTCGATGGTTTGCAGATTGACCGCGCACAGGTCTTTTTCAGCGGCAAACGAGGGGGAAGCCAGCATTGAGGCAGTAACGAACAGACCAAACAGTACAGAACGTTTCATGAGTATCTCCTTGAACTGAGTGGCCAGGCATCGCTGACCATCAGGACGGGCTGCCGAGTGTAGGAAAAGTCCTGCGTTTGCAGGACTTGATCTGTGGACTGCGGTGGCACGTCAGGGTTCTGTTTTTTGCGGTAATGCTGTCGGTTCTGGCAGCAAGCACAAAGAAGGCGCATGAATGCGCCTTCTGTGGGGTTCTGCTCAAGTCGCCCTAGCCAGGGTAACGCGGTCCACCAGATAGACTAGCCCGTGGTAATCAATGCCGCCATGTTGCGTCAGGCCGATCTCACAAGTGCGACTGGTGGAAATCCCCTCGCTGCACTGCTGCACCGCGTCCTTGAGCGTGCGCAGCGAATGGGCGTTCAACTGCGGCGTAGTAAAGCCCTTGTCGCCAGCGAAGCCGCAGCAGTGAATGCCTTCGGGAATGACCACGTTTTTGCTGCACTTGCGCGCCAGGTCGATCAACGCCTGGCTTTCCCCCAGGTGTTGGGTGCTGCAGGTCACGTGCACGGCGATCGGTGCCTCCTGAGGCGTGAACTCCAGGCGATCCATCAGGTGTGTGCGGATGAAGCGCACCGGGTCGTACAGGTCCAGGCGGGTTTCGCCCAGGTCCTGGACCAGGCGCAAGGTGCAGGGGCTGGTGTCGCAGTAGATCGGGTCGAGCCCGCCGCGGCTGGCGTGCAGCAAGGCGCCAATCAGTTCCTGGCGTTTGTGTTCGGCTTGCTCGGCATAGCCTTTTGACGCGAACGGCTGGCCGCAGCACAGGCTGTCCAGGTTGTCCGGGTAAACCACTTGATATCCGGCCTTTTCCAGCAGGCCGCGGGTCTTGTCGTGCAGCGACATTTGCTCCTTGTCGCCCGCCGCCGGGCCCATGGCCCGTGACACGCACGCGGCCAGGTACACCACGCGCGGACGTTCATCGCTGATCGCCGGGCTGAAGCGAATCGGCCGTTCAGGCTGAGGCATGGCGTTGGTCCACTGCGGGATTTGCCCTTTGGACAGTTTGCTCAGGGTTGCGGAAAGCTTTGTCAGTCGCGGCGCTCCCAGCAACAGGCGTGCACCATTGGCGACGTGCAGGGTGAAACGCGCCCCTTGCAGTGCCGTGGCGAAATGTCCTTCAAGCCAGCTGGCGGTTTTCGTATGCGTTGCCTTGCGGCTGCGCAGCTTTTTCACCAGCTCGCCGGTATTGATGCCCACCGGGCAGCGTTGCGCGCACAGGCCGGTGGCGGCACAGGTGTCGATGCCCTGGTATTCGTACGCGGCCTCGAGTTCGGTGGTATCGATGCCAGCGCGTTTTTTCGCCTGAATGTCGCGCCAGATCACAATGCGCTGGCGCGGGCTCAAGGTCAGGCCTTTCGACGGGCAGACCGGTTCGCAGAAGCCGCATTCGATGCACTTGTCGACAATCTCGTCGGCAGCCGGCAATGGCTTGAGGTGCTTGAGATGGATCTGCGGGTCTTCGCTGAGCACCACGTCCGGGTTGAGAATGCCGTTGGGGTCGAGCAGACGCTTGAGTTGCCACATCAACTGGTAGGCATCGCTGCCCCATTCGAGCTCGACGAACGGCGCCATGTTGCGCCCGGTGCCGTGTTCGGCTTTCAGCGAGCCGCCGAACTCCACCGCTACCAGTTGCGCCACGTCATCCATGAACGCCTGATAGCGTGCGACTTCTTGCGCGTTGTTGAAGCCTTGGGTGAAGACGAAGTGCAGATTGCCTTCCAGTGCGTGTCCGAAAAGGATCGCTTCGTCGTAGTGATGTTTGTCGAACAGCTCGATCAGGCGGTTGACGCCGATGGCCAGTTGTTCGACCGGGAAGGTGACGTCTTCGATGATCACCGTGGTGCCGGTCTTGCGCACGGCGCCGACGGCAGGGAAGGTGTCTTTGCGGATGGCCCAGAGGCGGGCGTTTTCCTGTGGGTCTTCTGTGAAGTCGACCTGCTTTTCCACCGGGAACGCCTGCAGCGACGCCATGATCTGTGCCAGTTGTTCGTGCAGCAAGGTGGTCGACGCGGCGCGAGACTCGATCAGCAAGGCGCAGGCATTGTTCGACAGATGCTGTACGAAAGGCGGCATGCCGGGTTTGTCCTGCACTGAACGCAGGCTACGTCGGTCCAGCAGTTCCACGGCCGATACCGGCTGGCTTTTCAATACGGTGACGGCGTTGCAGCAGGTCTCGACATCCGGGAACACAATCAGGGCCGAGGCCTTGTTCGGGTGGTCGATCACTGTGTCGTAGGTCACCGCACTGATGAACCCGAGCGTGCCCTCGGAGCCCACCAACAAGTGGCTCAAGATATCCACAGGCTCGTCGAAATCCACCAGGGCATTGAGTGACAGGCCGGTGGTATTTTTCAGACGGTATTTGTGGCGGATTCTCGCAGCCAGCTCGGCGTTGGCGCGGGTCTCGCGGCCCAGCGTCGCCAGGCGCTCCAGCAGGGCGGCGTGGCTTTGGCGAAACGCCGTGACGCTGGCGGCATCTTCAGTATCGAGACGACTGCCATCGGCCAGCACCAGGCGAATGCCGGCCAGGGTGTGATAGGTGTTTTGCGCTGTGCCGCAGCACATGCCGCTGGCATTGTTGGCGACGATGCCGCCGATTTTGCAGGCGTTGATCGAGGCCGGGTCCGGGCCGATCTTGCGGCCGAACGGCGCTAGCCAGGCGTTGGCCTGGGCACCGATCACGCCGGGTTGCAGGCGGATTTGCGCACCCTGGCCACGGATCTCGCGACTGTTCCAGTTATCCCCCAGCACGATCAGCACCGAATCGCTGATCGCCTGACCGGACAAGCTGGTACCGGCGGCGCGGAAGGTCACCGGCACCCGGTCGCGTTGTGCCAGTTGCAGCAGTGCCACCACTTCGTCTTCGGACTCGACGCGGATCACCAGTTGCGGAATCAAACGATAGAAGCTGGCATCGGTGCCGAAGGCCAGGGTCGACAGCGGGTCGTCGAAACGTCGCTGTTGAGGAATCAGTTGCTGTACATCACGCAGGAACGCGGCCGGTAGACTCATTGGTCCTCCAGGATCAACACCACCAGGTCTTTCGGGCCGTGGGCGCCGTACGCCAGCACTTGCTCGATGTCGGCGGTTTTCGACGGGCCGGACACCAGCAGTGCATTGGTCGGCATGCCCTGCGCCCATTCGAACTCCTGCTGCACCTGATAGAAGTTGTCGCGGATTTCGCTGGCCTTGAGCAGGGCGAAATGCACCGGTGGCGCGAGGCTCATCAAGCGCGGTTCTTCCCGGGTCGGCCAGATAATCAGGCTGCCGGTTGCCGCGATGGCGCCGAGGGTGCCGGTCAGGCTCGCCGGCGTGTCGTTGAACAGCTCGGCTTTCCATTCCTCAACCGGGCGGTCGTAAGCCTTGAGCATTGGCAGGCCGGGATTGTTCGCCCAGTGCCGGGTGATCCGTTGACCGTGGGGCGTGGTCGGTGCGATCAGCAGGCTCGGCAACTGGCGCTCCCGCAGCAATTGCGCGAGCAGCGTCGGCCACTCTTCGGCGGACGTCAGATGGATTTCCGTGTGCACCGCTTCCATCAGTTTGCGCAGCTGCGCAATGCGTTGCTCGGGCGCGTAGGTGTAAGGCTGGGTCACCAGATCGACATCAAAGTTGTCAGCCACCGGCGTGGTGCCTGTCAGACTTTTACGCAGTTTGGCGAGGATATTTTGCTTGGCGCTCATCAGCGGTCTCCCTGTTTGGCCAGATGCTCGCGGGCCATGTCATGCAGTGAGCGGGCGGCGGGTTTGGGTGCGCTGTGGTTTTGCGTCCAGGGGCCGACATTGCTCGGCGTGAGGGCGCGCAAACGGGTGGCGAAGAACCCGAACAGGCGATACAGCGTCGGCGAACTGTTGAGCTTCGCCCACGCGTTCCAGATGAACCGCTCCTTGCGCGAATACTTGCTGCCCTGGCCGCGCATCACTTGATTGGGGCTGTCCGGGGCCTTGACGTTTTCTTCCCGCAGGCGCCGCAGCAGCGCAGGGATCGGGATTTTGACCGGGCAGACTTCCCCGCAGGCACCGCACAGCGAAGACGCGCTCGGGTGATCCGGGACTTTCGCCAGGCCAACCATGTGCGGGGTGACGATTTTTCCGATAGGGCCGGGGTAAACCTCTCCATAGGCATGGCCGCCGATTCGGGTATACACCGGGCAATGATTCATACAGGCGCCACAGCGGATGCAGTTCAGGGTCTGGCGCAATTCGCTGTCGGCAAAGGCCTGGCTGCGACCATTGTCGAGCAGCACGAGGTGCACTTCCTGCGGGCCGTCGAGCTCATGTTCCTTGCGCGGGCCGGAGATCATGTTGACGTAAGTGGTGATCGGGATGCCCAGGGCTGAACGGGTCAGCAGCGACAGCAGCGGCACCACGTCGCGCAGGTTTTCCACGACTTTTTCGATACCGGTGACAGCGATGTGCACCGGCGGCACTGTGGTAGTCATGCGGCCGTTGCCTTCGTTTTCCACCAGTAGCAGGGTGCCGGTTTCGGCCACGGCGAAGTTGACACCGGAGACGCCGATGTCCGCTTCGAAGAATTTCTGCCGCAAGACTTTGCGACCGATCTGAATGAGTTGGTCAACGTCCTTGGTGTATTCCACCCCAAGTTTGTCGTGGAACAAGGACGCGACCTGACCGGCATTCTTGTGGATCGCCGGCATGATTATGTGTGAAGGCTTCTCGTGGTCGAGCTGGACGATGTATTCCCCCATATCGGACTCCAGGCATTCAATGTCTTGAGCCTCGAGGAAATGGTTCATCTCCATCTCTTCGCTGACCATCGATTTGCCCTTGATCACTTGCCGCCCCTCGTGAGCGCGGATGATCGAGAGGACGATGCCATTGGCTTCGTCCACCGTTTCCGCCCAGTGCACTGTCACACCGTTGCGGGTCAGGTTCTGTTCCAGTTGCTCGAGCAGCTCGGGCAACTTGGATAACGCACGAGCGCGGACGGCATTGCCCAGCGCGCGCAAATGTTCTCTTTCATGGGCATCGCTGAAAGCCGCTGCCCGTTTGCTCATCAGTGAATCCATCGCCTTGCGAAAGTTGTTTCGCAATTGCGCATCACCCAACGCCTGGTGGGCGCGGGTGCGGAAATCTTCTTCTACGGCAACCGTAGGAATAATCGTGGAAGTGCTCATCGGGCACCTCCGGTACGCTGCCAGAGGAAACTGGCCAGGTGCTGGCCGCGCAACGCTTCCTGCTGTTTTTCCAGCGAGCCGTTGATGTTCATCAAGCAACCGCAATCGGCACTCAACACCTTGTGCGCGCCGGACTCCTTCAATGCCCGGGTCTTGTCAGCCACCATCGCGCCGGAAATGTCTGGCATACGGACGCTGAATGTCCCGCCAAAGCCACAGCACTCACTTTCGTGGTCGTGATTGACCCGCTCCACATTGCTCAACTGCGACAACAACTCGCGGCCGTGCAGGTGGGTGTTCATTTCACGGCGCGCCGAGCACGACGTGTGAAGCGCCACTTTTACCGGTTCGCCGCTGTCCTTGAACTGCACCTTGCAGACAAACAACAGGAACTCGGCCAATTCATAGGTTCTGGCAGCCAGCGCCTTGACCTGTTTCAACGTGTCCGGCTCGTCCTTGAACAGGTCGGCGTAATGCTCGCGCAGCATGCCTGCGCAGGAACCCGACGGCACCACCACCGGATAGTCGCCAGCGAACAGCGCCAGTTGCGAGCGCGCCACGGTCCGTGCCTGCTCGGTGTAACCCGAGGTGTAGGCCGGTTGGCCGCAGCAGCTTTGCCCTTGCGGGTACTCGACACGAATGCCTTCGCGCTCCAGCAGGTGGATAGCGTCCATCCCGGCTTCGGGGTAGAACAGATCGACCACGCAGGTCCCGAACAGGTAGACCCGTGACGGTTTCTCGCTGGGGTATTGCCGAGGCTCGGGCAGTGGCGGGGCGACACGGGTCGCGTTCGGCACAGCGTTGTAAAAAAGCTCGCTCATCAGGCGTGTCTCCGGGTGGGCCCGGTTATCCGTCCGCTGAGGCTGCTGAATATAGAGAGAGTTGCTTTCAGCAGCCTTACAGACCGGGTTGTGAATTGCTGACGCCGGAATCACGGACCGGCGTCGGTTATTTCCATGTCGCTTGTGGTCTTAGTGCACCAGCATGCCGGTGAACCAGTAGGCCTGGGCCAGGGTGATCAAGCCGACAATCGTTGCAAAGAATAGGCTGTGCTTGAGGGTGAAGCGGAACAGATCCGATTCTTTGCCCACCAGGCCGGTCGCGGCGCAGGCCACGGCGATCGACTGTGGCGAGATCATCTTGCCGGTCACGCCGCCGCTGGTGTTCGCCGCCACCAGCAAGGTGTCGTTGACACCGATCTGGTGCGCGGTGGTCGCTTGCAGCGAACTGAACAGGGCGTTGGACGACGTATCGGAACCGGTGAGGAACACGCCCAGCCAACCAAGGAACGGTGAGAAGAACGGGAACGCCGCGCCCGTCGCTGCCAGTACCAGAGCCATGGTCGAGGACATGCCCGAGTAGTTGGTCACGAAGGCAAACGCCAGCACCATGCCGATCGACAGGATCGGCCAACGCAGTTCGTAGAAGGTCTCTTTCAAAGTGGTCAGACCAGTTTTGAAATTGACCTTCAGTACCAGCATCGAGATCAGCGCCGAGAAGAAAATCGCCGTGCCGGTGGCGGATATCGGGTCCAGTTTGAACACCGCCGGGATGGCGGTTGGCGTCGCCACGATCGGCGCGGTCTTGATGACCAGTTGATCCAGATGTGGAATGGCAAAGTTGAACACGAAGCTGTACATCGAGCCGCCGGCGGCAAACATGGCCTTGAACGGCTTCAGGGTCCAGATGGTGACCAGTACGGTGAGGATCAGGAACGGCGACCAGGCCTTGAAAATTTCCCCAAGGCTGTAGGGCGATGCCACGGTGGTGCGCTTCTGGCCGAAACCACCGACGCTGGCGCTTACTACCGAGGCCGATACCGCGCCCACGATGTGTTGGCCGGCAGCGCGTTTCGGTTGCCAGACTTTCAGGAACAGGGTCAGGGCAATCAGGCTGGCCAGGGCCGAGGTGATGTCCGGCAGTTCCGGACCGATGAAGTTCGAGGTGAAGTACTGGGTCACGGCAAAGCTCAGTCCAGCTACCAGGGCTGCCGGCCAGGTTTCCCGCACGCCGCGCAGGCCATCCATCATGAACACCAGCCAGAACGGCACGAACATCGACAGCAGCGGCAGTTGGCGACCGGTCATGGCGCCGATCTTGAAGGCGTCGATACCGGTCACTTGCCCGGCAACGATGATCGGAATGCCCAGGGCACCGAAGGCGACCGGCGCGGTGTTGGCGATCAGGCACAAGCCGGCGGCGTACAACGGATTGAAACCCAGTCCTACCAGCAGGGCCGCGGTAATCGCCACCGGTGCGCCAAAACCGGCTGCACCTTCGAGGAAGGCGCCGAAGCAGAATCCGATCAGCAGGACCTGCAGGCGCTGGTCATCGGTGATCGACAGCACCGAACTGCGGATGACTTCGAACTGGCCACTCTTGACCGTCAGTTTGTAGAGGAACACCGCTGCCACAATGATCCAGGCAATCGGCCACAGGCCATAGGCGAAGCCATACCCGGCGGCGGCGAACGCCATATCGACCGGCATCTGGAAGGCGAAGATCGCCACCAGAATCGACAAGGCCAGGGTGATGCTGCCGGCGACATGCCCCTTGAGGCGGAACACGGCCAGGGCCAGGAAGAAAAATACGATGGGGATGACGGCTGCGAGTGCGGACAGGCCGAGGCTGCCGAGCGGGGTATAGAGCTGTTGCCAGGTTTGCATATGGGGTGGCCCCTAATTGTTGTTGGTCAGGCACTGATCAGCGTTCTTGGATAATTGGTAAGACCAATTTACAATCGCTGTTGGCTAGGGTAAAAGCCTTGTAGGCGGTGTGTCAATTTGCCGCCCTAAAACTTTTGTCGAATGCAAAGTGCGCAGGTCGTCTGCCTGGTATGACGCAAATGCGTTGTTGCAGGTGCTGGCGCGGCGCCGATAGGCCAGAATAGAGCCCCGGCGAGCCGTCGGATCGTGGAGAAATCGAGTTATGGGGTTTGATCAGATTCGTCAGCGCCGTTTGTCTGACGATATTGTCGAGCAGCTTGAGGGCATGATCCTTGAGGGCACGTTGAAGGCGGGTGAGCGTTTGCCGGCCGAGCGTGCGTTGGCCGAACAATTTGGCGTGTCACGCCCTTCGTTGCGTGAAGCCATTCAGAAATTGACCGCCAAGGGGTTGCTGGTCAGTCGCCAGGGCGGCGGCAACTATGTGGTGGAATCACTGGGGAGCACCTTCAGTGATCCCTTGTTGCATCTGCTGGAAAGCAACCCCGAGGCGCAACGCGATCTGCTGGAGTTTCGCCATACGCTGGAAGCGTCCTGCGCCTACTACGCGGCGCTGCGTGCCACTGATGTGGATCGCGAGCGACTGACCGCGGCATTCAATGAATTGCAGGACTGCTATTCGCGTCACGAAGAGGTGAGCCGTGCCGAAGAGGGGGCTGCGGACGCAAGCTTTCACCTGGCGATCGCCGAGGCCAGCCACAATGCCGTGTTGCTGCACACCATTCGCGGACTGTTCGACCTGCTCAAGCGCAACGTGGTGACCAACATCGGCGGCATGTACAAGCAGCGCACTGAAACCCGCGACATGTTGATCACGCAGCATCGGGAGTTGTATCAGGCGATTATCGAAGGGCGGGCGGAACAGGCGCGGGAGGTTTCCAGCCGACACATTTTGTATGTGCAGGAAGTGCTGGAAGAGGTGCGTCAGGAAGTGCAGCGCATGGCCCGGGCGGAACGGCGCAAGGGGATGTAGTCGGTCGATTTTGTATGGCTTGTGGGATGGCTTTCGCGGGCAAGCCCGCTCCCACAGGTACATCGAAAGCCTGTGGGAGCGGGCTCAAGGCGAAAGAATCAGTCTTCCTTGCCCTTGTTGCGTACCGCTCGCTGCAATTCGCGACCGGCGTCACGTTCGCGCTCGGTATCACGCTTGTCGTATTCCTTCTTGCCCTTGCCCAGGGCGATCTCGCACTTGACCATGTGCTTGCTCCAGTACCAGGACAGGCACACGCAGGCGTAGCCCTTTTGCTGCACGGCAGCGGAGAGCTTTTCCAGCTCGCGCCGATTGAGCAGCAGTTTACGCGTGCGCACCGGGTCAGCGATGACGTGGGTACTGGCGGTCGTCAGGGGCGTGATGTGACTGCCAAGCAGCCAGGCTTCGCCATCCTTGAGCAGTACGTAGCTGTCGACCAGCTGCAACTTGCTCGCCCGCAGACTTTTTACTTCCCAGCCGGCCAGGACCAGACCAGCCTCGAACCGATGCTCGATGAAGTAATCGTGTCGCGCCTTTTTATTTTGCGCGATGGTCCCTGTTGGGTGTTTCTTCTGTTTAGCCATAGGGGCGGCATTATAGGGAGTTGCGCGCGAGTCGGCTACGGTGTTGCTGCGTGCTTGAGCAGGTTGATTGAATCCCGGACAATGCGGCCTCTTTTTTGAACGCTGGGCGTGATAGCGATGTCGACAGACAAGGTTTCAGTCCACGGCAGTTGGGCTAGCCGCTGGGTCTTCATACTCGCTGCGACCGGTTCGGCTGTGGGGCTGGGTAGTATCTGGAAATTCCCCTACATGGTCGGCGTCTATGGCGGCGGCGCCTTTGTGCTGATGTTCCTGGTTTGCATCGCACTGATTGGCGTGCCGGTCATGCTGGCGGAAACCCTGATCGGCCGGCGTGCCCGGCAGAGCCCGGCCAATGCCTTGAAGGCGCTGGCGATCGAGGCGGGGCACTCGGGCAAATGGTCCTGGGGCGCATTTGCCGGGATGATCACGGCGTTGCTGATCCTGTCTTTCTACAGTGTGGTGGGCGGCTGGTCGCTGGACTACATCATCGACATGGGGCGTGGCGACTTCCAGGGCGTGACGCCGGATCAGGTGGGCGCTTACTTCGGCAATGTGATCGCCGACCCCTGGCGCCTGACACTCTGGCACACGATTTTCATGCTGTTGTCGGCGGTGGTGATCGCCAAGGGTGTGGTTGCCGGGCTTGAACGCAGTTTGCGCATCATGATGCCCTTGTTGTTCGTGATGGTCCTCGTGTTGCTGGGTTACAGCATGACCACCGGCCATTTCATGGACGGTGTGCATTTCATGTTCGACTTCCATCCGGAAAAGGTCCTGGACGGTTTGTTGCCCGCGATGGGCCATGCGTTCTTTTCCCTGAGCGTGGGTGTCGGCTCGATCATGATCTACGGCGCCTACATGCCGAAGGACTCGTCGATATCGGGGACTGTCGTAGGCGTGGCGCTGCTTGATACCTTCGTGTCCCTGGTGGCCGGCCTGGCATTGTTTCCGATTGTTTTCGCGGCGGGCCTGAACCCGAGCGAAGGGCCGGGGCTGATGTTCGTCAGCCTGCCGTTTGCCTTCGGCAATGTGGCGTTCGGGCAACTGATGGGTGTGGTGTTCTTCGTGCTGGTGGCAGTCGCTGCCTGGAGTTCGGCGATTTCCCTGCTTGAACCGATGGTGGCCTACCTGGTCGAGCGCACTAAAGTCAGTCGTGCGTGGGTCACCTTCTGGTTGGCTTTCAGCTGCTGGTTTGTTGGCCTGGGCACGGTGTTCTCCTTCAATATCTGGAAGGAGGCCAGGTTTTTCGTGAACGAAGGCGGTATGTTCCACCTCTACCAATGGGGCGCAACCGGTGGTCTCGACTTCTTTGGTGTGATCGATTTCTTTACCTCGCGACTCATGCTGCCGCTTGGCGGTTTGTGTTTCGTGGTGTTTGCGGGCTGGATCATGGGGCGTGAAGCGGTACGCGACGAGTTGTCGATTCGCAACCCTGCGCTGTTTGGTCTGTCCTTGTTCTTGATGCGCTATGTGGCGCCCCTCGGCATCCTCGTAGTGTTTGCCGCCCAGCTGTGGAAGTAACGCTGACATGACAACACACATTTCACGTTCGGCCTTGCTGCCGTATCCGGCACAAGCGCTGTATGACCTGGTCAACGACGTGGCTCGCTATCCGGAGTTTCTGCCATGGTGCTCGGCGGCCGAAGTCCTGGAGAGCTCGCCTGAGCATATGCGGGCGAGCGTTGGCGTGGCGAAGGGCGGCCTCAGCCAGCATTTCGTGACGCGCAATACCCTGGTTCCTGGCCAGTCGATCGAAATGAACCTTGAGGAAGGCCCGTTCACTCAGCTGCACGGTATCTGGGTGTTCAAGGCATTGACCGACAAGGCTTGCAAGATCAGCCTGGACCTTTCATTCGATTACGCAGGGCCGATTGTTCGCGCGACCCTGGGACCCTTGTTCAATCAGGCGGCCAATACGCTGGTGGATGCATTCTGCCAACGGGCCAAGCAAATACATGGTTGAGGCCGATATCGGGGTTGAGGTGGTGTATGCCGCTGTTGATCGCCAGGTGCTTGTGCCGGTGAAAGTGCCAGCAGGAACGACTGTTCGTGCGGCCTTGTTGAAATCCGGTATCGGTCAGGCGTTTCCCGAGCTGGATCTGGCCGGGTGTCCTGTGGGGATCTTCGGCAAGGTCGTTGTCGATCCCGACAGCCGTCTGGTCCAGTCGGGGGATCGCATCGAGATTTATCGGCCGTTGCTGGCTGATCCGAAAGAGGTTCGCCGGCTTCGTGCGGCCAAGGCTGCCGAGGCGAAAGCCCGGAATCAGTAAGTTGCCGAACGCCAGACATTAAAAAGCCCGGGCATGCCGGGCTTTTTATTGCGTCGCAAATTATTGCGGCGAGGTTTCCAGTGGTTGCGGCGTCGGGACCGGAACGGTTTCCGCTTTGTCGACGTCTTTCTGGATCTGGTCCAGCAACGAACCTGGCTTGGCCGGTTTTTCCGGTTTTGGCTTCTCGACGTTTTCTGCCGGGGCAGCCACTGTCGTGCCGCTGTCCTTGCCGAGAATGGCTTCGTCGCGGCTCACGCCTGGCATGAAATCGCCAGAGAGGCTGACAAGCTGGTCATTTGGGTTGAAGATAACGCTAATGCGTTCTTGTTGGCGTTCACCGCCACCGGGTTGCAGGCTGTACAGATAATCCCAGCGATCGGCATGGAACGTGTCAGTCAGCAGAGGGTTGCCCATGATAAACCGTACTTGCTTGCGGGTCATTCCCGGGCGTAACTGGTCTATCATGTCCTGCGTGACGACATTGCCCTGCTGGATGTCGATTTTGTAAACCCCGGGGAATGAACAACCGGCGAGTGCGAGCAGTCCCACAAAGGTGAAACTGGTTAGCAAGAGCTTGGTGTTTTGCATCGGTGGGCGACTTCCACTATCTTGGCTGGGACAACGTAAACGCCGATCATACCCGCATTAAGAGAAGCTGCGAAGCAGCATCGCGAGAAAGCTGACCATGGTTGAAAATAGCGAACTACGCAAAGCCGGCCTCAAAGTGACCCTGCCACGGGTCAAAATTCTGCAAATGCTCGACTCCGCCGAGCAGCGCCACATGAGTGCCGAGGATGTCTACAAGGCCCTTATGGAGGCTGGTGAGGACGTCGGTCTGGCCACGGTTTACCGTGTTCTGACCCAGTTCGAGGCAGCTGGCCTTGTGGTGCGGCACAACTTCGACGGAGGCCATGCGGTCTTCGAACTGGACGACGGAAAGCATCACGACCATATGGTCAACGTCGAAACCAGCGAAGTGATCGAATTCTTCGACGAGGAAATCGAGCGGCTTCAGAAAGCAATCGTCGACAAGTATGGCTTCGAGATGGTTGATCACAATCTGGTGCTGTACGTGCGCAAGAAAAAGTAAGCATGTCGCGCGAACATCCGTTCGCGAAACGAGCGAAGGCGACCCCAGGGTCGCCTTCGTGCTTTCTGCCTCTTTCTATTCAAGCTTTTGCGGCAACCACCATTTTTTTGGCGTGCGCCAGGGATTCCTTGGTGAGATCGATGCCGCCCAGCATCCGTGCGACTTCTTCGACGCGGTCGTTTTTGCTCAGTCTGGAAACGGCCGTGCGGGTGGCATCCTCACCGCGCACCTTGTGCACAAATAGATGCTGATGACCTTGCGCTGCCACTTGCGGCAAGTGGGTCACGGTCAGTACCTGTCCGCGCTCGCCGAGCCTGCGCAGCAACTGGCCGACGATTTCTGCGGTCGGGCCGCCAATGCCGACGTCGACTTCGTCGAATACCAGGGTCGGGACACGGGAGGTCTGTGCGGTGATTACCTGGATCGCCAGGCTGATCCGCGACAGTTCGCCGCCGGACGCTACTTTCGCCAGGGCCTTCAGCGGCTGACCAGGGTTGGCGCTGACCAGCAGTTCTACCTGTTCCAGGCCATTGGGCAGAAGTTCATCGCTGCTGTTGGGGCGCAGTTCAATGGTAAAGCGCCCGCCAGGCATGCCCAGGCGCTGGATTTCCTGCTCCACGGCGCTGGCCAGGCTGTTCGACGCCTGGTGCCTCAGGTCGCTCAGTTCCCGGGCCCTTTCCTGATAGTGTCGGGCATAGGACGACAACTCATCGCTCAGTCGCTCGATGGACTCGTCGTTGGCGTTCAGGGTCTCGATTTCATCCAGCAGCTTCTGTTGCATCTCGGCGACTTCGGTTGGCTGGATGCGGTGTTTGCGTGCCAGGGTGTAGATCGCGTCGAGGCGTTCTTCAAGGTATTGAAGGCGTGACGGGTCGGCGTCGAAATTGTCGAGGAAGCGGTTCAGTTCACCTACGGCCTCTTCAACCTGGATCTGTGCACTGGTCAGCAAGCTGCTGGCTTCGCCCAGTGCACCGATCGAGCTGTTCACGCTCGACAGGCGGTTGAGGCTGGCGGTGAGGGCGTTTAGGACATTCCCCGAATCACTTTCACTGCATTGCTCTACGACTTGCCGGCAGATGCCCAGCAGGGTTTCGGCGTTGGTCAGGTTCTTGTGTTCCTGTTCCAGCTGCTCCAGCTCGTTGTCGCCAAGGCCGAGGTTTTCCAGCTCTTCGAGTTGATAGCTGAGCAGCTGATGGCGGGCGCGTTGCTCGTCGCCGGAGTTGGAGAGTCGCTCCAGCTCCTGGCGGGTCTGGCGCCAGCGTTGGGCGGCGAGTTGAACCTGGCGGGCAAGATCCGTTGCGCCGGCATATTCGTCGAGCAGGCGACGGTGGGTATCGGTCTTGAGCAGGGATTGGTGTTCGTGCTGGCTGTGGATGTCGATCAGCAGCTCGCCCAGCGCCTTGAGGTCGCCAAGCGGGCAGGGCGTGCCGTTGATGTAGCCACGCGAGCGTCCTTCGGATGTGATCACCCGGCGCAGGATGCACGGGCCGTCGTTTTCGAGGTCGCGTTCGGCCAGCCAGGCGCTGGCTTCCGGAATGTCGGCCAGATCAAAGGTGGCCAGGATATCGGCCTTGTCGGCGCCGGGGCGGACCACGCCGCTGTCGGCGCGATCACCCAGGGTAAGGCCCAGCGCGTCGAGCATGATCGACTTGCCCGCGCCGGTTTCCCCGGTGATCACGCTCATCCCGCGATCGAGTTCGAGATCGAGATGTTCAACGATGGCGTAGTTGTGTACGGACAGGTGCACCAGCATATGGGCCGCTCCCAGGTGTTAGGTCTGGTTATTTATACAGTGTTTTGTTTCTGGCTGACAATGCCCCTCGTTAGCTCGATTGGCTTGGTCCGACGAAAGCCTTATCGCGGACGGGAATGACAATGCGGTTGTTTTTTGTAGGGTTAATGCTTGGGCCCCCTTGAAGCCGGATTTTGCGGCCCCATATAGCTGGGCAGAAGCGCGAGTCGAGCTCGCGGACGATATTGAAAGGAGAAATCTATGGCTGACGAACAGACAGTGGATACGCAAAACCCAGACGCCAACCAGGCGCCCGAGGCTTCGGGTGAAGACCTGGCGGCTCGTGTACAAGTGCTCGAAGAGCAACTGGCAGGCGCTCAGGATCAGGCTTTGCGTGTAGCCGCCGATCTGCAGAACGTCCGCCGTCGCGCCGAGCAGGATGTAGAGAAGGCTCACAAGTTCGCGCTGGAAAAGTTCGCCGGCGACCTGCTGCCGATCGTCGACAGCCTGGAGCGCGGCCTTGAGCTGTCCAGCCCGGACGACGAAAGCATCCGTCCGATGCGCGAAGGCATCGAGCTGACCCTGAAAATGTTCCACGACACCCTCAAGCGTTATCAGCTTGAAGCGATCGATCCGCATGGCGAACCGTTCAATGCCGTTCAGCATCAGGCAATGGCCATGCAGGAAAGCGCCGATGTCGAGCCAAACAGTGTTCTGAAGGTGTTCCAGAAGGGCTATCAGCTCAATGGTCGCCTGCTGCGCCCGGCCATGGTCGTGGTCAGCAAGGCGCCTGCGCCGGTTTCGCCCTCGATTGACGAGCAGGCTTGAAATCTGCCGCAAGGCCCCCATTTATAAGTCAAGCGTTTAAGTGCTACCGCAGTTAGCCACCACTGCTGCGGCAACCAAATCCAAAGTTTCGGGAGAGTGAACATGGGCAAAATTATCGGTATCGACCTGGGGACTACCAACTCCTGCGTCTCCGTGCTGGAAAACGGCAAGGCAAAAGTTATTGAAAACGCTGAAGGCGCGCGTACCACGCCGTCGATCATCGCTTACGCCAACGATGGCGAAATTCTGGTTGGCCAGTCGGCCAAGCGTCAGGCCGTGACCAATCCGCACAACACCCTGTATGCGGTGAAGCGTCTGATCGGTCGTCGTTTCGACGAAGAAGTCGTGCAGAAAGACATCCAGATGGTCCCTTACAAGATCGTCAAGGCTGACAACAGCGACGCCTGGGTTGAAGTGAACGGCCAGAAAATGGCACCGCCACAAATCTCGGCTGAAATCCTGAAGAAGATGAAGAAGACCGCCGAAGACTACCTCGGCGAGACCGTGACTGAAGCGGTGATCACCGTTCCGGCCTACTTCAACGACAGCCAGCGTCAAGCGACCAAGGACGCCGGCCGCATCGCCGGTCTGGACGTAAAACGTATCATCAACGAACCAACCGCAGCTGCTCTGGCTTACGGTATGGACAAGGCGAAGGGCGATCACACCGTGATCGTTTACGACCTGGGCGGCGGTACCTTCGACGTTTCCGTGATCGAGATCGCTGAAGTCGATGGCGAGCACCAGTTCGAAGTACTGGCCACCAACGGTGACACGTTCCTGGGCGGTGAAGACTTCGACATTCGTCTGATCGACTACCTCGTCGACGAATTCAAGAAAGAAAGCGGCATGAACCTCAAGGGTGACCCGCTGGCCATGCAGCGCCTGAAAGAAGCTGCTGAAAAAGCCAAGATCGAACTGTCCTCGAGCCAGTCGACCGACGTGAACCTGCCGTACATCACTGCAGACGCCACCGGTCCTAAGCACCTGAACGTGAAGATCTCCCGCGCCAAGCTCGAAGCATTGGTGGAAGACCTGGTTCAGCGCACCATCGAGCCTTGCCGCATCGCGATGAAAGATGCCGGTATCGACGTTGGCGCGATCAACGACGTGATCCTGGTAGGCGGTCAGACCCGTATGCCACTGGTTCAGAAGCTGGTAACCGAGTTCTTCGGTAAAGAAGCTCGTAAAGACGTGAACCCGGACGAAGCCGTTGCCATGGGTGCAGCTATTCAGGGCGCGGTACTGGCCGGTGACGTGAAAGACGTTCTGCTGCTCGACGTCAGCCCGCTGACCCTGGGTATCGAAACCATGGGTGGCGTGATGACCGCGCTGATCGAGAAAAACACCACGATTCCTACCAAGAAATCGCAAGTGTTCTCGACTGCCGACGACAACCAGGGCGCCGTGACCATTCACGTGCTGCAGGGCGAGCGTAAGCAAGCCGCACAGAACAAGTCCCTGGGCAAGTTCGACCTGGCCGACATTCCACCAGCTCCACGTGGTGTGCCGCAGATCGAAGTGACCTTCGACATCGACGCCAACGGCATCCTGCACGTAGGTGCGAAAGACAAGGCTACCGGCAAGACTCAGTCGATCGTGATCAAGGCCAACTCCGGTCTGTCCGATGAAGAGATCGAGCGCATGGTGCGTGATGCCGAGGCGAATGCCGAGGAAGACCGCAAGTTCGAAGAGCTGGCCACTGCCCGTAACCAGGGCGATGCACTGGTTCACTCGACGCGCAAAATGGTTGCCGATGCCGGCGACAAAGTGACCGCTGAAGAGAAGACTGCAATCGAAGCGGCAGTGGTTGCCCTGGAAGCCGCCGTTAAAGGCGACGACAAGGCTGCTATCGAAGCCAAGGTTGAAGAGCTGTCGAAAGTTTCCGCTCCAGTGGCGCAGAAGATGTACGCCGAACAGGCTCAGCCAGCTGAAGGCGCGGCACCGCACGACGACAAGGCGGAAAAGGCTGACGACGTTGTCGATGCCGAGTTCGAAGAAGTGAAAGACCACAAGTAAGTTGTTGGTCGGCCGGTTGACTGCCTTTGGGCGGTGACTGGTAGGATGTCGCCGCGCGGGAGCTTGCTCCCGCGTTGGCGTGTCTGGAATACGCGAATTTTTACAGTATGCGACAACGTTCGTGTACTGGTGGTATGGCCGGGAATGCTCCTGCTTTTCGAGCCGCAAGTACCGCATTGAATCAAAGACCAGGATCGTTGAATTGACGTGAGTTGGGTCCGGGCCTGTATTGGGGCTCAACGAGTTCGGCAAACTCAGGAGGGTTTTGTCGGACGTCCTCAAGAGTGCAAAGACTTATGGCAAAGCGTGACTATTACGAAGTGTTGGGTGTTGAGCGTGGCTCAAGCGAAGCGGACCTGAAAAAGGCCTACCGTCGCCTGGCGATGAAGCATCACCCGGACCGTAATCCGGATGACAAGGCGTCGGAAGAGATGTTCAAGGAGGCCAACGAGGCCTACGAGGTGCTGTCCGATTCCAGCAAGCGCGCGGCATACGACCAGTACGGTCATGCCGGTGTCGACCCGAGCATGGGTGGCGGCGGTGCCGGGTTCGGTGGTCAGAACTTCTCCGATATCTTTGGCGATGTCTTCAGTGATTTCTTCGGTGGTGGACGCGGCGGTTCCCGTGGTGGCGCTCAGCGCGGCAGTGACTTGCGCTACACCCTGGAGCTGGATCTCGAGGAAGCGGTGCGCGGTACGACCGTGAACATCCGCGTTCCGACGCTGGTCAATTGCAAGCCTTGCGACGGCTCCGGTGCCAAGAGAGGCTCTTCACCGGTGACCTGCCCGACTTGCGGCGGTATCGGCCAGGTGCGCATGCAGCAGGGTTTCTTCTCGGTGCAGCAGACCTGCCCGCGCTGCCATGGCCAGGGCAAGATCATTTCCGATCCGTGCGATTCCTGCCACGGCGAAGGTCGTGTCGAAGAGTACAAGACCCTGTCGGTGAAAGTGCCGGCCGGTGTCGATACCGGTGACCGCATTCGCCTGTCCGGCGAAGGCGAGGCGGGTGCTCAGGGTGGCCCGACTGGCGACTTGTACGTGGTGATCAATGTGCGTGAGCACGCGATCTTCCAGCGTGACGGCAAGCATCTGTTCTGCGAAGTGCCGATCAGTTTCGTCGACGCTGCACTGGGTGGCGAGCTGGAGATTCCGACCCTCGATGGTCGCGTCAAGCTGAAGATCCCTGAGGGGACCCAGACCGGCAAACAGTTCCGCGTTCGTGGCAAGGGTGTTGCACCCGTGCGCGGCGGCGGTGCCGGTGACCTGATGTGCCGCGTGGCGGTCGAGACTCCGGTCAACCTGAGCCGTCGCCAGCGCGAAATGCTCGAGGAGTTCCGTAGCTCCCTGGCGGACGACAATAGCCATTCGCCAAAAACCACTGGCTGGTTCGAAGGCGTCAAGCGCTTCTTCGGCGATCTGTAAGGAGTCGGCATGCGACGTATTGCTGTGATGGGCGCTGCCGGGCGCATGGGTAAAATCCTGGTCGAGGCCGTGCAGCAGCGCGCGCCCCTGACCGGTCTGACGGCCGCCGTTGTGCGCCCTGGCAGCACGCTGATTGGCGTGGATGCGGGCGAACTGGCTTCGCTGGGGCGCATTGGTGTGCCGCTGACCGGAAGCCTGGAGTCCGTGGCGGAAGAGTTCGACGTGTTGATCGACTTTACGCTGCCGGAAGTCATGCTGAAAAACCTGGCCTTCTGCCGCAAGGCGGGCAAGGCCATGGTGATCGGCACCACCGGGCTGGACGCTGCGCAGAAGCAGTTGCTGGCGGAGGCGGGCAAGGATATTCCCATCGTGTTCGCAGCCAACTTCAGCGTTGGTGTCAACCTGTCGTTGAAATTGCTCGATATGGCTGCACGCGTGCTGGGTGATGAGGCGGATATCGAAATCATCGAAGCGCATCACCGTCACAAGATCGATGCGCCGTCCGGTACGGCCCTGCGCATGGGTGAAGTGATCGCTGGCGCGCTGGACCGTGATCTGCAGAAAGTCGCGGTTTATGGTCGTGAAGGCCATACCGGTGTGCGTGAGCGTGAAACCATCGGCTTTGCCACCGTGCGCGGTGGTGATGTGGTTGGCGATCACACAGTGCTGTTTGCCTGCGAAGGCGAGCGCCTGGAAATCACCCATAAAGCCTCCAGCCGCATGACCTTCGCCAAGGGTGCGGTGCGAGCTGCATTGTGGCTGGACGGGCGCGAGCCTGGCCTTTATGACATGCAAGACGTGCTCGACCTGCGTTAAGATGCACCCGAAATCGGGCTCGCGCACAGCGTTTGAGCCCGGTTTTATTCCGCCAAGCGACGTCCTGTCGCATTCTCCAGCCTTTAAGGCTCATTGGCGGTAGACCAAAAATGCCTTTTTCTGTAAGCTACAGCTTTAGTGTGTCCACTAAAAGCGCGCAGAATAATTCAGTGAAGAAGCGGGGTGACGTGTCCATACGTCACTCCGCTTTTTTACAACCTGCGATCGCCCTTTCAGGCTTTATTTACGGGAGGTCTTCTTGACTAAGCCAGCCATACTCGCCCTTGCTGATGGCAGCATTTTTCGCGGCGAAGCCATTGGAGCCGACGGTCAGACCGTTGGTGAGGTGGTGTTCAACACCGCAATGACCGGCTATCAGGAAATCCTTACCGATCCTTCCTACGCCCAACAGATCGTTACCCTGACTTACCCGCACATCGGCAATACCGGCACCACGCCGGAAGACGCCGAGTCCAACCGCGTCTGGTCTGCCGGCCTGGTCATCCGTGACCTACCACTGGTGGCGAGCAACTGGCGTAACACGATGTCCCTGTCCGACTACCTGAAGGCCAACAATGTTGTGGCCATCGCCGGTATCGACACCCGCCGCCTGACGCGCATCCTGCGTGAAAAAGGCGCGCAGAACGGCTGCATCATGGCCGGCGACAACATTTCCGAAGAAGCCGCCATCGCCGCCGCCCAGGGTTTCCCTGGCCTCAAGGGCATGGACCTGGCGAAAGTCGTCAGCACCAAGGAAAGCTACGAGTGGCGCTCGACTGTCTGGGACCTGAAAACCGACAGCCACGCGACCCTCGAAGCCTCCGAGCTGCCGTACCACGTCGTGGCCTACGACTACGGCGTCAAGGTGAACATCCTGCGCATGCTGGTCGAGCGCGGTTGCCGCGTGACCGTGGTGCCTGCGCAAACGCCAGCTGCCGATGTACTGGCGCTGAAGCCGGACGGCGTGTTCCTGTCCAACGGCCCTGGTGATCCGGAGCCTTGCGACTACGCGATCCAGGCGATCAAGGACGTGCTGGAAACCGAAATTCCGGTCTTCGGTATCTGCCTCGGTCACCAACTGCTGGCCCTGGCCTCCGGCGCCAAGACCCTGAAAATGGGTCACGGCCACCACGGTGCCAACCACCCCGTCCAGGATCTGGACAGCGGCGTGGTGATGATCACCAGCCAGAACCACGGTTTTGCCGTAGACGAAGCGACCCTGCCAGCCAACGTTCGCGCGATCCATAAGTCGCTGTTCGACGGCACCCTGCAAGGTATCGAGCGTACCGACAAGAGCGCCTTCAGCTTCCAGGGTCACCCTGAAGCCAGCCCTGGCCCGAACGACGTAGCGCCATTGTTCGATCGCTTCATCAACGAGATGGCCAAGCGACGCTGATCGCTCGCCCTTGATGTAGCACGGCTTGAGGGTGGCCCCGATACCGGTGCCCCCCTCAAGTCAGAGATTGAACAAGACGGCTTGCCGACTGACCTGCGGATTTGAGTGACAAACCCATGCCAAAACGTACAGACATTAAAAGCATCCTGATTCTTGGTGCCGGCCCGATCGTGATCGGCCAGGCCTGCGAATTCGACTACTCCGGCGCCCAGGCCTGCAAGGCCCTGCGCGAAGAGGGTTACCGCGTCATCCTGGTGAACTCCAACCCGGCCACCATCATGACCGACCCGGCCATGGCCGACGCCACCTACATCGAGCCGATCAAGTGGCAGACCGTTGCCAAGATCATCGAGAAAGAGCGTCCGGACGCGCTGCTACCGACCATGGGTGGCCAGACCGCCCTGAACTGCGCCCTGGACCTGGAGCGCGAAGGCGTCCTGGAGAAGTTCGGCGTAGAGATGATCGGCGCCAATGCCGACACCATCGACAAGGCTGAAGATCGCTCGCGTTTCGACAAGGCCATGAAATCCATCGGCCTGGCGTGCCCGCGTTCCGGTATCGCCCACAGCATGGAAGAGGCCAATGCGGTCCTCGAGAAGCTTGGCTTCCCGTGCATCATTCGTCCGTCCTTCACCATGGGCGGCACCGGTGGAGGTATCGCCTACAACCGTGAAGAGTTCGAAGAAATCTGCGCCCGTGGCCTGGACCTGTCGCCGACCAAGGAACTGCTGATCGACGAATCGCTGATCGGCTGGAAAGAGTACGAGATGGAGGTTGTCCGCGATAAGAAGGACAACTGCATCATCGTCTGCTCCATCGAAAACTTCGACCCGATGGGCGTGCACACCGGCGACTCGATCACCGTGGCTCCTGCACAGACCCTGACCGACAAGGAATACCAGATCCTGCGTAACGCCTCCCTGGCGGTATTGCGCGAGATCGGCGTGGAAACCGGCGGTTCCAACGTTCAGTTCGGTATCTGCCCGAACACCGGCCGCATGGTCGTGATCGAGATGAACCCGCGTGTATCGCGTTCCTCGGCACTGGCCTCGAAAGCCACCGGTTTCCCGATCGCCAAGGTCGCGGCCAAGCTGGCTGTGGGCTACACCCTGGACGAACTGTCGAACGACATCACCGGCGGCAAGACCCCGGCGTCCTTCGAGCCGTCCATCGACTACGTCGTCACCAAGCTGCCACGCTTCGCCTTCGAGAAGTTCTCCAAGGCTGACGCGCGCCTGACCACTCAGATGAAGTCGGTCGGTGAAGTCATGGCCATCGGCCGTACCTTCCAGGAATCCCTGCAGAAAGCCCTGCGCGGCCTGGAAGTCGGTGTTTGCGGCCTGGACGAGAAAGTTGACCTGGGCAACCCGGAAAGCATGAGCGTGCTCAAGCGCGAGCTGACCGTGCCGGGCGCAGAGCGTATCTGGTACGTGGCGGACGCAATGCGCGCCGGCATGAGCGTCGAAGACATCTTCGGCATGACCATGATCGATCCTTGGTTCCTGGTGCAGATGGAAGACCTGATCAAGGAAGAAGCGAAGGTCAAGACCCTGGGCCTGACCAGCATCGACCGCGACCTGATGTTCCGCCTCAAGCGCAAGGGCTTCTCCGATCAGCGCCTGGCCAAGCTGCTGGGTGTGACCGAGAAGAGCCTGCGCGCTCACCGTCACAAGCTGGAAATCTTCCCGGTCTACAAGCGCGTCGACACTTGCGCCGCCGAGTTCGCCACCGACACCGCCTACCTGTACTCGACGTACGAGGAAGAGTGCGAGGCCGCGCCATCGGGTCGCGACAAGATCATGATCCTGGGCGGCGGTCCGAACCGTATCGGCCAGGGCATCGAGTTCGACTACTGCTGCGTACACGCGGCACTGGCCCTGCGCGATGACGGGTACGAGACCATCATGGTCAACTGCAACCCGGAAACCGTATCCACCGACTACGACACCTCCGATCGCCTGTACTTCGAACCAGTGACCCTGGAAGACGTGCTGGAAATCGTTCGCGTCGAGAAGCCGAAAGGCGTGATTGTCCAGTACGGCGGCCAGACCCCGCTGAAACTGGCTCGCGCCCTGGAAGCCGCTGGCGTGCCGATCATCGGCACAAGCCCTGATGCAATCGACCGTGCTGAAGACCGTGAGCGCTTCCAGCAGATGGTCCAGCGCCTGAACCTGCGTCAGCCGCCAAACGCCACCGTGCGCAGCGAAGACGAAGCCATTCGCGCTGCCAGCAAGATCGGTTACCCGCTGGTGGTGCGTCCGTCCTACGTACTGGGCGGTCGTGCGATGGAAATCGTTTACGAAGAGGAAGAACTCAAGCGCTACCTGCGTGAAGCGGTTCAAGTGTCCAACGACAGCCCGGTGCTGCTGGACCACTTCCTCAACTGCGCCATCGAAATGGACGTGGATGCGGTCTGCGACGGCAAGGACGTAGTGATCGGCGCGATCATGCAGCACATCGAGCAGGCCGGTGTTCACTCCGGTGACTCCGCGTGCTCGCTGCCGCCATACTCGCTGCCGGCGCACATCCAGGACGAGATGCGCGAACAGGTCAAGAAAATGGCCCTGGAACTCGGCGTGGTCGGCCTGATGAACGTTCAGTTGGCGCTGCAAGGCGAAGACATCTACGTCATCGAAGTCAACCCGCGTGCTTCCCGTACCGTACCGTTCGTGTCCAAGTGCATCGGCGTCTCCCTGGCGATGATCGCAGCACGCGTGATGGCCGGTAAAACCCTGAAAGAGCTGGGTTTCACCAAGGAAATCATCCCGAACTTCTACAGTGTGAAAGAGGCGGTGTTCCCGTTCGCCAAATTCCCTGGCGTTGACCCGATCCTCGGCCCTGAGATGAAGTCCACCGGTGAAGTGATGGGCGTGGGTGACACCTTCGGTGAGGCGTTCGCCAAGGCCCAGATGGGTGCCAGCGAAGTGTTGCCGACCGGCGGTACTGCGTTCATCAGCGTACGTGACGACGACAAGCCGCTGGTTGCGGGCGTGGCCCGTGATCTGATCAACTTGGGCTTCGAAGTGGTTGCCACTGCCGGAACTGCCAAGCTGATTGAGGCTGCAGGCCTGAAAGTGCGCCGTGTGAACAAGGTGACCGAAGGTCGTCCGCACGTGGTCGACATGATCAAGAATGACGAAGTCACGCTGATCATCAACACCACCGAAGGTCGTCAGTCGATCGCTGATTCGTACTCCATTCGTCGTAATGCCCTGCAGCACAAGATTTACTGCACCACCACCATTGCTGCTGGCGAAGCCATCTGCGAAGCGCTGAAGTTCGGTCCCGAGAAGACCGTGCGCCGCTTGCAGGATCTACACGCAGGATTGAAGGCATGAGCATAACGAAGTACCCAATGACCGTTCAGGGCGCTCGCGCCCTGGAAGAAGAGCACATTCACCTGACCAAGGTCGTTCGTCCGAAGCTCAGCCAGGACATCGGGACGGCCCGCGAGTTGGGTGACCTGAAGGAAAACGCCGAATACCACGCTGCCCGCGAGCAGCAGGGTATGGTCGAGGCGCGGATCCGTGATATCGAAGGCCGCATGCAGAATGCGGTGGTCATCGATGTGACGACCATTCCTCACACCGGCAAGGTGATTTTCGGCACGACCGTCGAAATCGCCAACGTCGAAACCGATGAAAGCGTGACTTACCAGATCGTTGGTGAGGACGAGGCTGACATCAAGCTCGGCAAGATCTCTGTCGGCTCGCCGATTGCCCGCGCCTTGATCGCCAAGGAAGAGGGTGATGTGGTTGCAGTCAAGACGCCTGGCGGCGTTATCGAGTACGAGATTGTCGAAGTTCGCCACATCTGAAGGCCGGCGCCCGCTTCGTGCGGGCGCCATGCTTTGGCAGCTGGCCCAGATGTTGTGGGTCGGCGGCTTGTGGTTGTTGCAAATCGGTCTGTTGCCGGTGTTGGGGCGAATTGGCCTGGCGCCGCTACTGATCGACGAAATCGCAGGCACGCTCAATGCGCTGGTAGCGGGATTCGCTACGGCGTGTGTGATTTTCCAGGCTTTGGTGCTGATTGAGGCCGAGGGCCTTGTCAGTCTATGGCGGGATATTCGCGGGCAACTGCTGTTGATGGCGCTGTGCGCGTGCGCGATGTACTTCGCGGTGCGTTTTGGCTGGCCGGATGCCGTGCGTTGGCAGGCGTTCAGCTATCTTGTTCTGGGCTTTACCGGAGTGGTGCTGGTGCTGCAGCCGGTGCCGGGATGGAGTGGCAGGGTGCGCGAAGCACACCCTTGACCCTTGCCATCACTTGAAGCGATGGACGTTCGACAGCTGCTTGTTGACGCTGAAGTTCTTGCGGTAGATCAGTGCCATCTTGCCGATGACCTGAACCAGATCCGCTTTGCCGACCTTGCAGAGCTCTGCAATGGACGCCAGGCGCGATTCGCGATCGAGGATGTTGAGCTTGATCTTGATCAGCTCGTGATCCGCCAAAGCGCGTTCAAGTTCGGCTAACACACCTTCAGTCAAACCATTGTCTGCCACAATCAAAACTGGTTTCAGATGGTGGCCAATGGATTTGTACTGTTTCTTCTGCTCTTGAGTGAGCGGCATAATCTGACCCCTGCGTCTGATCTTGTAAAAAGCGGCGGCCAGTTTACCCGAGCGAGTCCGGGACCGCCCAGTTAATCACGACCCGTTTTATTTCCGAGGTATCCCGTGGCCCGTTCCAAGACAAGCCTTAACTGGCTGAAAGAGCATTTCAACGACCCATTCGTCAAAATGGCACAAAAAGACGGGTACCGTTCCCGCGCCAGCTACAAACTGCTGGAGATCCAGGAAAAGGACCGTCTGATTCGTCCAGGCATGAGCGTAATCGACCTCGGTGCAGCTCCCGGTGGTTGGTCCCAGGTGACCAGTCGTCTGATTGGCGGGCAGGGGACGCTGATCGCTTCTGACATTCTGGAAATGGACAGCATCCCGGACGTGACCTTCATTCAGGGCGACTTTACCGAGGATGCCGTGCTGGCCCAGATCCTCGATGCGGTCGGAAATAAAGAAGTAGACCTTGTGATTTCCGACATGGCCCCCAATATGAGTGGATTACCGGCTGTCGACATGCCGCGAGCGATGTTCCTGTGCGAGTTGGCACTGGATCTTTCGACCCGGGTGCTCAAGCCCGGTGGTGATTTTTTGATCAAGATCTTCCAGGGCGAAGGCTTCGACGAATTCCACAAGAGCGTTCGCCAGCAGTTCGAGAAGGTGCAGATGCGCAAGCCGACGTCGTCGCGCGACCGTTCTCGCGAGCAGTACCTGCTAGGCCGTGGTTTCCGCGGACGCAGTGAGGAGTGAGTGAATTTTCGATCGGGGTGATAGGATTTTTGTATTACGCCTTGTCAGAATTAGCGAATATTGTGTAGGAAGTGTTTCACAAAGGGTTACAGACGGCGCCTGCCAAGTTGTAGGTAATGTAGTAAGTTAGGCCGGTGAATATCATGCGAAGCGCGCGCCAGTAGCGGAGCTTGCTTCAGAGGGTAGTTAATTGAACGATATGGCAAAGAATCTGATCCTGTGGTTGATCATCGCGGCTGTCCTGGTGACGGTGATGAACAACTTCTCCAGCCCTAACGAGCCGCAGACCCTCAACTATTCCGACTTCATCCAGCAGGTCAAGGATGGCAAGGTCGAACGCGTAGCGGTTGATGGCTACGTGATTACCGGCAAACGCAACGATGGCGACAGCTTCAAGACCATTCGCCCGGCGATCCAGGACAATGGCCTGATCGGCGACCTGGTGGATAACCACGTCGTGGTCGAAGGCAAGCAGCCTGAGCAGCAAAGCATCTGGACCCAGCTTCTGGTCGCCAGCTTCCCGATCCTCGTGATCATCGCCGTGTTCATGTTCTTCATGCGGCAGATGCAGGGCGGTGCGGGTGGCAAGGGTGGCCCGATGAGCTTCGGTAAAAGCAAGGCGCGCCTGCTTTCCGAAGATCAGGTGAAAACGACCCTGGCTGACGTTGCCGGTTGCGACGAAGCCAAGGAAGAAGTTGGTGAACTGGTCGAGTTCCTGCGCGATCCGGGCAAGTTCCAGCGCCTGGGTGGCCGCATTCCTCGCGGCGTGCTGATGGTGGGGCCTCCGGGTACCGGTAAAACCCTGCTGGCCAAGGCCATCGCTGGCGAAGCCAAAGTGCCGTTCTTCACCATTTCCGGCTCCGACTTCGTCGAAATGTTCGTCGGTGTGGGTGCCAGCCGCGTTCGCGACATGTTCGAACAGGCCAAGAAACACGCACCATGCATCATCTTCATCGACGAAATCGATGCGGTTGGTCGCCATCGTGGCGCTGGCATGGGTGGTGGTCACGACGAGCGCGAACAGACTCTCAACCAGTTGCTGGTCGAGATGGACGGTTTCGAAATGAATGACGGCATCATCGTGATTGCCGCGACCAACCGTCCTGATGTGCTGGACCCTGCGTTGCTGCGTCCAGGCCGTTTCGATCGTCAGGTTGTGGTCGGTCTGCCGGACATCCGTGGTCGCGAACAGATTCTCAAGGTTCACATGCGCAAAGTGCCGATGGGCGACGACGTTGCTCCGGCCGTGATCGCTCGTGGTACCCCAGGCTTCTCCGGTGCTGACCTGGCCAACCTGGTGAACGAGGCATCGTTGTTCGCTGCCCGTGCCGGCAAGCGCATCGTCGAGATGAAGGAATTCGAGCTGGCGAAAGACAAGATCATGATGGGCGCCGAGCGCAAATCCATGGTCATGTCCGAGAAGGAAAAACAGAACACGGCTTATCACGAAGCGGGCCACGCCATTGTGGGGCGCGTCGTGCCTGAGCATGATCCGGTGTACAAGGTGTCGATCATCCCGCGCGGTCGTGCGCTGGGTGTCACCATGTTCCTGCCGGAAGAAGATCGCTATAGCCTGTCCAAGCGTGCGTTGATCAGCCAGATCTGCTCGCTGTACGGCGGTCGTATCGCTGAGGAAATGACCCTGGGCTTCGATGGCGTGACCACCGGTGCTTCCAACGACATCATGCGCGCCAGCCAGATTGCGCGGAACATGGTGACCAAGTGGGGTCTTTCGGAAAAACTCGGTCCGTTGATGTACGCCGAAGAAGAGGGTGAAGTGTTCCTCGGTCGCGGCGGTGGCGGGCAGAATGCAAGCTTCTCTGGTGAAACGGCCAAGCTGATCGACTCCGAAGTGCGCAGCATCATCGACCAGTGCTATGGCACGGCGAAGCAGATTCTCACGGACAACCGTGACAAGCTCGACGCCATGGCCGATGCCCTGATGAAGTACGAAACCATCGATGCCGAGCAGATCGACGACATCATGGCGGGTCGCACACCTCGCGAGCCACGCGACTGGTCGGGCGGCACAGGTACTTCCGGCACCCCTCCGGTGGTGCAGGATGAGCGTCCGGAAACACCGATCGGTGGTCCTGCTGCTGACGTATAAGGTTTGAAATGACTTCTGTTCAGTCCTCGACCCGGTTGCCTTGCGGCAATCGGGTTCTTGATTTGGCCCAGACGCATGTCATGGGCATTCTCAATGTCACTCCTGATTCATTCTCCGATGGTGGCCAATACAGCCAGCTCGACGCGGCCATGCGCCACGCCGAAGCCATGGTGGCGGCCGGCGCGACGCTGATCGATGTCGGTGGCGAGTCCACCCGCCCTGGTGCCAGGGCGGTGTCGCCGCTGGAGGAGCTGGAGCGCGTGGCGCCCATTGTCGAGCGCATCAATCGCGAGCTCGACGTCATCATCTCGGTCGACACCTCCACGCCAGCCGTCATGCGTGAAACTGCGCGCCTGGGTGCCGGGTTGATCAATGACGTTCGTTCATTGCGTCGCGATGGTGCGCTGGATGCCGCAGCCGCCACCGGGCTGCCGGTTTGCCTGATGCATATGCTGGGAGAGCCGGGCGATATGCAGGACAATCCGCAGTATCGGGACGTTACAAGGGAAGTCGGTGAGTTTCTCGCCGAGCGCATGGTCCAGTGTTCATTGGCAGGTATTGCGGCTGAGCGGATCATTCTTGACCCCGGCTTCGGCTTCGCCAAAACCCTGCAGCACAATCTAAGCTTGTTCAAGCATATGGAGGCCCTGCATGCCTTGGGGCGGCCTCTGTTGGTCGGGGTTTCGCGCAAGAGCATGATTGGCCAGGCATTGAATCGTCCGGTGGGAGACCGACTGTACGGTGGTTTGGCGCTTGCAGCGCTGGCTTCGGCGAAAGGCGCGCGTATATTGCGCGTCCATGATGTAGCCGAGACAGTGGATGTGGTGCGGATGATCGCCGCAGTGGAATCAGCCGAATAAGAATGATGGAGCACCTATGAGCAAAAAATATTTTGGCACCGATGGTATCCGTGGACGAGTCGGGCAATACCCGATTACTCCTGATTTCATGCTCAAGCTCGGCTGGGCCGCAGGCATGGCGTTCCGCAAGTTGGGCGCCTGCAAGGTCCTGGTAGGCAAGGACACCCGGATCTCCGGCTACATGTTCGAGTCTGCGCTTGAGGCGGGGCTTACCTCCGCAGGTGCCGATGTAATGCTCCTGGGCCCGATGCCGACTCCGGCGATTGCCTACCTGACGCGCACCTTTCATGCCGAAGCCGGCATCGTGATCAGTGCGTCGCACAATCCGCATGATGACAATGGCATCAAGTTCTTCTCCGGCAAAGGCACCAAGCTGCCGGATGAAGTCGAGCTGATGATTGAAGAGTTGCTCGATACGCCAATGACCGTGGTGGAGTCGAGCAAGATCGGCAAAGTGTCGCGAATCAACGACGCGTCGGGACGCTATATCGAATTCTGCAAGAGCAGCGTGCCGACCGGCACCAGCTTCTCGGGTCTGAAAATCGTGATCGATTGCGCTCACGGTGCGACCTACAAAGTGGCGCCGAGTGTGTTTCGCGAGTTGGGCGCGGAAGTCGTTGTACTGTCGGCGCAGCCGAATGGATTGAACATCAACGACAATTGCGGTTCGACCCATATGGGGCCGCTGCAGGCTGCCGTCGTGGCTGAGCAGGCCGACCTGGGGATTGCCTTCGATGGTGATGGTGATCGGGTTCAGATGGTCGATCACACGGGCGCGGTGGTGGATGGCGACGAATTGCTGTTCATCATTGCCCGAGACCTGCATGAGCGCGACAGGCTGCAGGGTGGCGTGGTCGGAACCCTGATGAGTAACCTGGGGCTGGAACTGGCCCTGGCTGACCTGGGCATTCCATTCGTGCGGGCCAATGTCGGTGACCGCTATGTCATTGCCGAGCTGTTGGAGCGCAACTGGGTCGTGGGGGGTGAAAACTCCGGCCATGTCGTGTGCTTCAGTCACACCACCACGGGTGATGCGATCATTGCCGCGCTGCAGGTGTTGATGGCGCTGCGCAGGCGTGATGAAGGCCTGGCACAATCCCGGCAGGCGCTGCGCAAGTGTCCTCAGGTACTGATCAACGTACGTTTCGGTGGCGGCGCAAGCCCTCTCGATCATCCGTCGGTCAAGGAGGCCAGCGAGCGTGTGACCAAGGCCATGGCGGGGCGCGGGCGTGTGCTGTTGCGCAAGTCCGGAACCGAGCCGCTGGTACGTGTGATGGTCGAGGGTGAAGACGAAACACAGGTTCGCGGCTATGCCGAAGAGCTGGCAAAACTGGTTACTGAAGTTTCTGCCTGAATTCGGCTTGCCAGCCATGATTGTGTTGGGTAACATCTGCGCCCACTTTGACCGACGAGGTACAGCATGCGTCGCCCTATGGTAGCTGGTAACTGGAAGATGCACGGTACCCGCGCCAGCGTCGCTGAGCTGATCAACGGCCTTCGTGACTTGGCCTTGCCGAGCAGTGTTGATGTCGCGGTATTCCCGCCTTTCCTGCATATCAATCAAGTGATTGATAGCCTGGAAGGAAAGTCGATTTCGGTCGGCGCGCAGAATTCTGCGGTGGAAGCCGGGCAGGGTGCGTTGACTGGTGAAGTTGCACCGAGTCAGTTGGTGGATGCAGGTTGTTCCCTGGTGCTTGTCGGGCACTCCGAACGCCGCCAGATCATGGGCGAGCAGGACGGAATGCTGATCCGCAAGTTCGCAGCGGCACAGGCATGTGGCTTGATTCCGGTGTTGTGCATAGGGGAAACCCTTGAGCAGCGTGAAGCCGGAAAGACTCTTGAGGTTGTCTCGCGTCAGCTGGGCAGTATCATTGAGGAGCTTGGTGTCGGTGCCTTTGCCAAGGCAGTGATCGCTTACGAGCCGGTCTGGGCCATTGGCACCGGGCTGACTGCAACGCCGCAACAGGCGCAGGATGTGCACGCAGCCATTCGCGCGCAGTTGGCGGCAGAGAATTCTGAAGTCGCACAAGGTGTGCGGCTTCTATACGGCGGCAGCGTGAAGGCGGCCAATGCGGTCGAACTGTTCGGCATGCCGGATATCGATGGGGGCCTCATTGGTGGGGCTTCCCTGAATGCAGATGAGTTCGGTGCGATTTGTCGCGCCGCGGGAAACTGAAAAAATGCTGGAAACAGTCGTAGTCGTTTTTCATCTGCTGGGTGCATTGGGCGTAGTAGCTCTGGTTTTGCTGCAGCAGGGTAAAGGTGCGGACGCTGGCGCGTCTTTCGGAGCAGGTGCTTCAAATACTGTGTTCGGAAGCCAAGGTTCCTCTACCTTTCTTAGTAAGTTTACTGCTATACTTGCCGCAGGTTTTTTCATAACCAGCTTGGGGTTAGGTTACTTTGCTAAAGAGAAGGCTCACCAGCTGACTCAAGTAGGTCTCCCAAATCCAGCGGTACTGGAAGTTCCAAAGCAACAACCGGCTTCTGATGATGTCCCGGTGCTTCAAGAGCAAAAGTCGGCTACTCCAGCGACTGACGTGCCTCCAGCTCAAGAGCAGAAGTAAGAAGGGTTTCAAACGTAGTATTGCCGAGGTGGTGGAATTGGTAGACACGCAACCTTGAGGTGGTTGTGCCCATAGGGTGTAGGGGTTCGAGTCCCCTTCTCGGTACCAATTAGTCAGGAGAGCCCGCTGTTGCGGGCTTTCTTGCAGGTGGAAGGTTACATTGACCCTGTAGGGGATCGGTCGTATACTTCCGCCCCAGCTTTGTCGCGGGGTGGAGCAGTCTGGTAGCTCGTCGGGCTCATAACCCGAAGGTCGTCGGTTCAAATCCGGCCCCCGCAACCAGTTTAAGGAGCCCCTTTTAAGGGGCTTTTTGTTAGCTGGACACTTTCAACGCCGCTGTTCGACGGCGTTTCAAGGATGGGCGTTTAGCCCATTTTTTTATTTTGCATAGCATGCACATACATGCACTAGGGGGTTCAGGTGTCGAGCAAGCTAGAAGAGTTGCAGGCCTTGCTGGCCCCGGTGGTCGTGGCCCTAGGCTATGAATGCTGGGGTATTGAGTTTTCGGCCCAGGGTCGCCACTCAATGTTGCGCGTTTATATCGATAAAGAAGGCGGCGTGCTGGTGGACGATTGCGCCATCGTCAGCCGTCAGATCAGCGGTGTACTGGATGTTGAAGATCCAATCTCCGTTGAATACACCCTTGAAGTTTCCTCGCCTGGCATGGAACGCCCTCTGTTCACTCTTGAGCAGTTTGCAAAATTTGCCGGTGAACAAGTGAAGATCAAGCTGCGCTCGCCTTTTGAAGGACGACGCAACTTTCAGGGCCTTCTGCGCGGCGTAGAAGAGCAGGATGTCGTGGTGCAGGTAGAAGACCATGAGTTCCTGTTGCCGATCGATATGATCGACAAGGCCAACATTATTCCCAGTTTTGACTGAGGCGTGCCAGATACTGCGGATCCCGCGGATCCAATGGCTTGCGAAAGGCGAGGCGTACGATGAGCAAAGAAGTACTGCTGGTTGTTGAGTCGGTATCCAACGAAAAGGGTGTACCGGCAAACGTTATTTTTGAAGCGCTGGAGCTGGCCCTGGCCACTGCTACCAAAAAGCGTTTCGAAGACGAAGTTGATCTGCGTGTGGAAATCAATCGCCACACGGGTGCATACGAGACATTCCGTCGCTGGACGGTCGTCGAGGAAGCAGACCTGGACGATCCGGCCATCGAAACCTGGCCGAGCAAGGTTGCCGAAACGCACCCTGGCGCCAAGGTCGGTGACGTCGTAGAAGAGAAAATCGAGTCCATCGAGTTCGGCCGCATTGCTGCACAGACTGCCAAGCAAGTCATCGTGCAGAAAGTTCGCGAAGCCGAGCGCGCTCAGGTTGTTGACGCTTACCGCGAGCGCCTGGGTGAAATCATCTCCGGCACCGTGAAAAAAGTGACCCGCGACAACGTGATCGTTGATCTGGGCAACAACGCTGAAGCGTTGCTGGCCCGTGAAGACATCATTTCCCGCGAAACTTTCCGGGTTGGTGTGCGCCTGCGTGCGCTGCTCAAGGAAATCCGCACCGAGAACCGCGGCCCGCAGCTGATCCTGTCGCGTACCGCGCCGGAAATGCTGATCGAGTTGTTCCGCATCGAAGTGCCGGAAATTGCCGAAGGCCTGATCGAAGTGATGGCTGCGTCCCGTGATCCGGGTTCGCGCGCCAAGATCGCCGTTCGCTCCAAGGACAAACGCATCGACCCGCAAGGCGCTTGCATCGGTATGCGCGGTTCGCGCGTCCAGGCAGTGTCGGGTGAGTTGGGCGGTGAGCGTGTTGATATCGTCCTGTGGGACGACAACCCGGCTCAGTTCGTGATCAACGCCATGTCCCCGGCCGAGGTTGCGGCAATTATCGTTGACGAAGATGCCCACGCAATGGACATCGCCGTTGGCGCAGACAATCTGGCTCAGGCCATCGGTCGCGGTGGTCAGAACGTGCGTCTGGCCAGCCAGTTGACTGGCTGGACCCTGAACGTGATGACCGAATCGGACATCCAGGCTAAGCAGCAAGCAGAAACCGGCGACATCCTGCGCAACTTCATCGACGAGCTGGAAGTCGACGAAGAGCTGGCTCAGGTGCTGGTTGATGAAGGCTTCACCAGCCTGGAAGAGATTGCCTACGTACCGTTGGAAGAAATGCTCAACATCGACGGCTTTGACGAAGACATCGTCAACGAGCTTCGCGCTCGTGCCAAGGATCGCTTGTTGACCAAAGCCATCGCTACTGAGGAAAAGCTGGCAGACGCCCATCCGGCCGAAGACCTGCTCTCGCTTGAGGGTATGGACAAGGATTTGGCGATGGAACTGGCGGTGCGCGGCGTAATTACCCGCGAAGACCTGGCCGAGCAGTCTATTGACGACCTGCTCGACATCGACGGCATTGACGATGATCGTGCCGGCAAGTTGATCATGGCCGCCCGAGCCCACTGGTTCGAGTAATTAGGCGCGGCCTGAGGAGAGAAGTGCATGACGCAAGTCACGGTGAAACAACTGGCCGATGAGGTCAAAACACCGGTAGAGCGCCTGTTGCAGCAGATGCGTGAGGCAGGTCTGCCGCACACCGCCGCCGAAGAAAGTGTGACTGACAGTGAGAAGCAATCGTTGCTGACTCACTTGAAAAGCAGCCACAAGGCGAAAGTGGAAGAACCACGCAAGATTACGCTGCAGCGTAAAACCACCAGCACCCTGCGTGTTGCTGGCAGCAAGAGCATCAGTGTTGAAGTACGCAAGAAGAAAGTCTTCGTACAACGCAGCCCGGAAGAAATCGAAGCCGAGCGCAAGCGTGAACTGGATGAACGTCGCGCAGTAGAAAATGCTGCACGTCAGAAGGCTGAAGAAGAAGCCAAGCGTCGCGCCGAAGAAGAAGCGCGTCGCCAGCCTGCTGCTGCGCCGACCGCTCCTGTTGACGCCGTTGCAGCGCCTGTTGCGGTTGCCGAGCCTGTGCGCGAAAGCGCTCCGGTTGTTGCGGCTGCCCCGGCTCCTGCCGCGGACACTCGCAAGCGTGACGAACAGCGTCGTCCGGACAAACCACGTGCCGACGACAACAATCGTCGCGGTGGCGGCGATGGCGAGCGCAAAAACGCTCCGCATCGTGCTTCGGTCAAGGAAAAGGCGCCAGCTCCACGCGTTGCCCCACGTACTACCGACGAAGAAAGCGATGGCTTCCGTCGTGGTGGTCGCGGCAAGGCCAAGCTGAAGAAGCGCAACGCCCACGGTTTCCAGAGCCCTACCGGCCCTGTCGTGCGCGAAGTGAAGATCGGCGAGACCATCACTGTTGGCGATCTCGCCCAGCAGATGTCGGTCAAGGCTGCTGAAATCATCAAGTTCATGTTCAAACTGGGTACCCCAGCGACCATCAACCAGGTACTGGACCAGGAAACTGCCCAGCTTGTGGCTGAGGAATTGGGCCACAAAGTGACCCTGGTCAGCGACACCGCCCTGGAAGATTCCCTGGCCGAGTCCCTGAAGTTTGAAGGTGAAGCGGTTTCCCGTGCGCCGGTCGTGACCGTAATGGGCCACGTTGACCACGGTAAGACCTCCCTGCTCGACTACATCCGTCGTGCCAAGGTGGCTGCTGGCGAAGCCGGTGGCATCACCCAGCACATCGGTGCGTACCACGTTGAAACCGACCGTGGCATGGTGACGTTCCTCGACACCCCTGGTCACGCCGCGTTTACCGCGATGCGTGCCCGTGGTGCCAAGGCGACCGACATCGTGATCCTGGTGGTTGCAGCGGACGACGGCGTAATGCCGCAAACCATCGAAGCTGTTCAGCACGCCCAGGCTGCTGGCGTTCCGCTGGTTGTCGCGGTGAACAAGATCGACAAGCCAGGCGCTGACCTCGATCGCATCCGTAGCGAACTGTCGGTACACGGCGTGACGTCGGAAGAGTGGGGTGGCGACACTCCATTCGTACCGGTTTCGGCGAAAATGGGTACTGGCGTCGACGAATTGCTCGAAGCGGTACTGCTGCAAGCCGAGGTCCTGGAACTGACTGCAACTCCGTCGGCTCCTGGCCGTGGTGTCGTGGTTGAGTCTCGTCTCGACAAGGGCCGCGGCCCGGTGGCTACCGTTCTGGTTCAGGACGGTACCCTGCGTCAGGGCGACATGGTCCTGGTCGGTTCGAACTATGGCCGCGTTCGCGCCATGCTCGACGAGAACGGCAAGCCAATCAAGGAAGCCGGTCCGGCCATCCCTGTCGAGATCCTCGGCCTGGACGGTACCCCGGACGCTGGCGACGAGATGAGCGTGGTTGCCGACGAGAAGAAGGCCCGTGAAGTGGCTCTGTTCCGTCAAGGCAAGTTCCGCGAAGTCAAGTTGGCTCGCGCTCACGCCGGCAAGCTGGAAAACATCTTCGAAAGCATGGGTCAGGAAGAGAAGAAGACGCTCAACATCGTCCTCAAATCCGACGTCCGTGGTTCGCTGGAAGCGTTGAACGGTGCCTTGAACGGCCTGGGTAACGACGAAGTGCAAGTGCGTGTGGTCGGTGGCGGTGTCGGTGGTATCACCGAGTCCGACGCCAACCTGGCACTGGCCTCCAACGCTGTACTGTTCGGCTTCAACGTGCGTGCCGATGCTGGTGCGCGCAAGATCGTCGAGCAGGAAGGTCTGGACATGCGTTACTACAACGTGATCTACGACATCATCGAAGACGTCAAGAAAGCCCTGACCGGTATGCTCGGCAGCGATGTTCGCGAGAACATCCTGGGTATCGCCGAAGTGCGTGACGTGTTCCGTTCGCCGAAGTTTGGCGCGATCGCCGGTTGCATGGTCATCGAAGGTGTTGTTCACCGTAACCGTCCAATCCGTGTACTGCGTGAAGACATCGTTATCTTCGAAGGCGAGCTGGAATCCCTGCGCCGCTTCAAGGATGACGCTTCCGAAGTGCGTGCCGGCATGGAATGCGGTATCGGCGTGAAGAGCTACAACGACGTCAAGGTCGGTGACAAGATCGAAGTCTTCGAGAAGGTGCAGGTTGCTCGCAGCCTCTAATTCGCGCACTTCAAGAGCCGTGACGGGTAGCCGCATGCAAGTGCGCCGCTCGTCACCCGGACTCTAAACGCAACGCCCGGTCTGGCTTTTGTCAGGCCGGGCGTTTGCCGCTTTCAGACCTTACGGGTTTCACCGTGAGGCAGTAACAGGTAACAATACATGGCAAAAGAATACAGCCGTACCCAACGTATCGGCGATCAGATGCAGCGCGAGCTGGCACAACTGATCCGTCGTGAAGTCAAAGACCCGCGCGTCGGCCTGGTCACCATTACCGCAGTGGAAGTCAGCCGTGACGTCGGTCACGCCAAGATCTTCATCACCGTGATGGGCCAGGACAGCGCCGAAGAAATCGCACAAAGCATCAAGGTGCTGAACTCTGCCGCCGGTTTCCTGCGCATGCAGCTGGCTCGCGAGATGAAGCTGCGCAGCGTTCCACAGCTGCACTTCCACTACGACGAAAGCGTCGTGCGTGGTGCGCATCTGTCGGCATTGATCGAGCGCGCAGTGGCTGAAGACAATCAGCATCCGGTTGCGGCAGAAGCCGAAGACACCAAGGAGTAATCGGTGGCTCAGGTCAAACGTATCCGTCGTAACGTCAGCGGCATTATCCTGCTCGACAAGCCGCTGGGGTTTACCTCCAATGCGGCCCTGCAGAAGGTTCGCTGGTTGCTGAACGCCGAAAAGGCCGGTCATACCGGTAGTCTCGACCCCTTGGCCACCGGCGTTTTGCCGTTGTGCTTCGGCGAGGCGACCAAGTTCTCGCAGTACCTGCTCGATTCCGACAAGGGTTATGAAACCCTGGCGCAGCTGGGCAAGACGACCACCACGGCGGATGCCGAAGGTGAAGTTTTGCAGGAGCGCCCGGTGACCGTTGGTCGCACCGATATCGAGGCTGTACTGCCGAAATTTCGTGGGCAAATCAGTCAGATACCGCCGATGTACTCGGCACTCAAGCGTGATGGCCAGCCGCTGTACAAGCTGGCTCGTGCAGGCGAAGTAGTGGAGCGCGAACCGCGTTCTGTTACTATTACGCGCTTGGAATTGCTGGCCTTCGAAGGCGATACTGTGCGGCTGGCGGTGGATTGCAGCAAAGGCACCTATATCCGTACCCTGGTGGAGGATATCGGTGAGCAACTCGGTTGTGGCGCTTACGTTGCAGAACTGCGACGTACCCAGGCCGGGCCATTCACCCTAGCGCAGACGGTTACCCTGGAAGAGCTGGAAGCGGTACATGCCGAAGGCGGCAACGAAGCGGTCGATCGCTTCCTGATGCCATCGGACAGCGGCCTGCTGGATTGGCCACTGTTGCAGTTCTCGGAAGCGAGCGCGTTCTACTGGCTCAACGGCCAGCCGGTACGTGCCCCGGAAGCTCCGAAGTTCGGCATGGTGCGGGTACAGGATCACAATGGTCGCTTCATCGGTATCGGTGAAGTGAGCGAAGACGGGCGTATCGCGCCGCGTCGACTGATTCGGTCAGAATGACCGGACGAGGGTGGCTGTTAACAGGCACGGTCACTACTCATTTTTAGATACAGGGATTTGTCCCTGGCCTGTTGAAACTGTTTTTTTGAAACAGTTTCCTGATAAAAGGATTGCCTCATGGCTCTCGACGTTCAAGAAAAAGCTCAAATCGTAGCTGACTACCAGCAAGCTGTTGGTGACACTGGTTCGCCAGAAGTGCAAGTTGCACTGCTGACCGCCAACATCAACAAACTGCAAGGTCACTTCAAGGCCAACGGTAAAGACCACCACTCCCGTCGTGGTCTGATCCGCATGGTTAACCAGCGTCGTAAGCTGCTGGACTACCTGAAAGGCAAGGACGTGAGCCGTTACAGCGCTCTGATCGCTCGCCTGGGTCTGCGTCGCTAATAAGCGATTGCGCTAGAGGTTGGTTGTCTGTCGTGCGTCAGCGGGTTTCCCGCCAGCGCATGGCAGGCGTCCAGCCTCAAGTTTTATCTGGATACCTGCTTTACCTGTGTGTACACCCCGGACAACCGGTCGGGCCGATTCCCGGCGTTGCCCAAGAATTTCGCAAGAAACCAGTTCCCCCAAGAGCCACAAAGAAGGTAGGACACCGTGAACCCGGTAATCAAAAAATTCCAGTTCGGTCAGTCGACCGTTACCCTCGAGACTGGCCGTATCGCCCGTCAGGCCTCCGGCGCAGTATTGGTCACCGTTGACGACGACGTCAGCGTATTGGTGACCGTAGTCGGTGCCAAGCAAGCCGATCCAGGCAAGGGCTTCTTCCCTCTGTCTGTTCACTACCAGGAAAAGACTTACGCTGCCGGTAAGATCCCTGGCGGTTTCTTCAAGCGCGAAGGCCGTCCTTCCGAGAAAGAAACCCTGACTTCCCGACTGATCGACCGTCCGATCCGTCCGCTGTTCCCTGAAGGTTTCATGAACGAAGTGCAGGTTGTCTGCACCGTCGTTTCCACCAGCAAGAAGACCGATCCGGACATCGCTGCGATGATCGGTACCTCGGCAGCCCTGGCTATCTCCGGCATTCCTTTCGATGGCCCGATCGGCGCTGCCCGCGTTGCGTTCCACGAAAGCACCGGCTACCTGCTGAACCCGACTTACGAGCAACTGGCTGCCTCGAGCCTGGACATGGTCGTCGCCGGTACTTCGGAAGCCGTCCTGATGGTTGAATCGGAAGCCAAAGAGCTGACCGAAGACCAGATGCTGGGCGCCGTACTGTTCGCCCACGACGAGTTCCAGGCTGTTATCCAGGCCGTCAAGGAGCTGGCTGCAGAAGCTGCCAAGCCAACCTGGACCTGGGCTCCACAAGCTGAAGCCACCGAACTGCTGGGCGCCATCCGTGCCGAATTCGGTGAAGCGATCTCCCAGGCCTACACCATCACCGTCAAGGCCGACCGTTACGCTCGCCTGGGCGAGTTGAAGGATCAGGTCGTTGCCAAGCTGTCCGGTGAAGAAGGCCAGCCTTCCGCCTCTGACGTCAAAGCGGCTTTCGGCGAAATCGAATACCGCACCGTTCGCGAAAACATCGTAAACGGCAAGCCACGTATCGACGGTCGCGACACTCGCACCGTGCGTCCGTTGAACATCGAAGTCGGCGTTCTGCCAAAAACCCACGGTTCGGCGCTGTTCACCCGTGGCGAAACCCAGGCTCTGGTAGTCGCGACACTGGGCACCGCCCGTGACGCACAGCTGCTGGACACCCTGGAAGGCGAGAAAAAAGACCCGTTCATGCTGCACTACAACTTCCCTCCGTTCTCGGTGGGCGAGTGTGGTCGCATGGGTGGCGCTGGTCGTCGCGAAATCGGTCACGGCCGTCTGGCCCGTCGTTCGGTTCAGGCCATGCTGCCTGCCGCTGACGTGTTCCCGTACACCATCCGTGTCGTGTCGGAAATCACCGAATCCAACGGCTCGAGCTCGATGGCTTCCGTTTGCGGTGCTTCCCTGGCCCTGATGGACGCTGGCGTTCCAATGAAGGCACCGGTTGCCGGTATCGCCATGGGTCTGGTTAAAGAAGGCGAGAAGTTCGCCGTCCTGACCGACATCCTGGGTGACGAAGACCACCTGGGCGACATGGACTTCAAGGTAGCCGGTACCGCCAAAGGCGTCACCGCGCTGCAGATGGACATCAAGATCAAGGGCATCACCGAAGAGATCATGGAAATCGCTCTGGGCCAAGCCCTGGAAGCGCGCCTGAACATCCTCGGCCAGATGAACCAGATCATCGGCCAGTCGCGTACCGAACTGTCGGCCAACGCTCCGACCATGATCGCGATGAAAATCGACACCGACAAAATCCGTGATGTCATCGGTAAAGGCGGCGCGACCATTCGTGCGATCTGTGAAGAGACCAAGGCTTCGATCGACATCGAAGACGACGGTTCGATCAAGATCTTCGGCGAAACCAAGGAAGCGGCTGAAGCAGCACGTCAGCGCGTTCTGGGCATCACCGCTGAGGCCGAAATCGGCAAGATCTACGTGGGCAAGGTTGAGCGCATCGTCGACTTCGGCGCATTCGTCAACATCCTGCCGGGCAAGGACGGTCTGGTTCACATCTCCATGCTGAGCGATGCTCGCGTCGAGAAAGTGACCGACATCCTGAAAGAAGGCCAGGAAGTGGAAGTGCTGGTACTGGACGTGGACAACCGCGGCCGTATCAAACTGTCCATCAAGGACGTGGCCGCGGCCAAGGCTTCGGGCGTTTAATCACCCCAAGGCTTTTGCGCAATGAAAATGCCCCGCCGTGAAAACGGCGGGGCATTTTTTTTGCTCGCGAACGATCAAGACATTGGGCAGAGTTGCCGACCTTCGAGACCAATGCTAGGTTTAGCCCACCGCCCGTGTAGCTCAGCCGGTAGAGCAGCGCACTCGTAACGCGAAGGTCGCAGGTTCGATTCCTGTCTCGGGCACCAGATCCCTTGGTTATTTCACCTTTCTGCTCAAATCCTCGACGGTACGCTTGAGGTTATCGAGTTCGCGGTCCTGATCGCTGACTTCCCGCTTCAAGCTGGAAATCTCGCTGCTGTTTGAACTGGAACTGGAGCCGCTATTGCGCTTGAGTTCTTCAACCTGCTTGCCGAGGTTGCTGATGTCGCGTTCCTGTTCGGCCACCGTGCGCTTGAGTTCGTCGATTTCCTTGCTGCTGGAGCTTGAGCTGGACCCGCTGCTGCGCTTGAGCTCTTCGATCTGCCGGGTCTGATTGTTGATCGTCTCCTTCATTTCTTTCAGATCTTCGACGCTGTATTCGCTTCTGATGAGTACCTCTTTGCCGTATTCATTGTGTATGACCGTGAACTTGTCTCCAGAGGACGCGTAGCCGCTACTCAATTCAACACTGGCCATTGCGGTTCCCGGCAGCGCCAGGGCCCCCAGCAAGGCTGTCATCACCGTTGCGGACAGAACAGACGAAACTTTCGAAAAGCTGCGCATCACCAGAATTCCTTGTGAAGTGCCGACATGGCACATTGCTATGACTTGGGGTTTGAATTTTTGTTCCCGCCGCCATCAGCGTGTCGTGTGCACAACTTTTTGTAGGGAGATGTAAAGAGTCGTGTAAAACGTCCGACAAACATCCTATATTCGGAGCCTGCATGAGCTTCGCCCAGCAGTTTTCAGATGATCCCGAATGGTTCTGAAGGCCAGACAGACCGGGCTACAGGCGGTTTTTCTGCGTCAGAGAGATCCTTGATGATCCAGATCCATCTTCCATTCCCCAGATCAGCGAGAACAACATGACCGTTAAAGAATTGAGCCAAGAAGCCCGACACGAAGAAGCCCTCAAGAAGTACGTGCTGGACGCCCCCGAATTGATGGATGAGATCAAGGACTTGAGTCCTGATGATCAGAAAGACCAGATCCAGTGGGCGTTCGAGGATGAAGCCGAAGCCCAGGGCCTGCAGCCGTGGGAGTTGACGCTCAAGTACACCTCCACCCCGGAAGAGTACGAGACTGAGCGCCTGAAGCTGCACAAAGAAGCAGCCGAAGTGCTGGGCGTCGAGTGGGAAGAGTACTGCGAGATGAACAATCTGGTGGTTTGACACTCATGCAGGAGCGAGCAAGCTCGCTCCTGCAGTTCGGCAACTCACATGCGTGTGATCAGAGACTCAGGCGCATCGACAGGTCGACCGCCTTCACATCCTTGGTCATTGCACCGATCGAAATGTAATCCACCCCGGTCTGCGCAATTGGCAGCAACGTGCTTTCGTTGATCCCGCCGCTGGCTTCCAGTTTGGCCTTGCCGGCATTCAGGCGCACGGCTTCGCGCATGTCGTCCAGGCTCAGTTCGTCAAGCATGATGATGTCGGCACCGGCTGCCAGCGCTTCTTTCAGTTCCTCCAGACTTTCCACTTCAATCTCGACCGGCTTGCCCGGGGCGATCCTGTGCGCGGCGGCAATGGCCTGCGCGATGCCGCCGCTGGCGGCGATGTGGTTTTCCTTGATCAGGAAGGCGTCATACAGGCCGATGCGGTGGTTGTGGCAACCGCCGCAGGTCACTGCGTACTTTTGCGCCAGGCGCAGCCCCGGCAGCGTTTTGCGGGTGTCGAGCAGCTTGACCTGAGTCTCGGCCACGAAGTCTGCCAGGGATTGCGCGCGGGTCGCCACGCCGGAAAGCATCTGCAGGAAGTTCAGGGCGCTGCGTTCGCCGGTCAGCAGCGAGCGTGCAGGGCCTTCGAGGTGGAACAGGATCTGGTTGGGCGTCACCCGTTCGCCGTCGGCAACTTGCCAGTGCACCGCCACCCGTGGGTCCAGTTGCCGAAACACGGCATCTACCCAGGCGGTGCCGCTGATGACGGCTGCGTCGCGGGTAATGATGGTGGCTTTGGCCAGGCGTTCGGCCGGGATCAGCTGCGCGGTGATGTCGCCGCTGCCGATGTCTTCACGCAACGCACGGCGCACGTTGGCTTCGATTTCGGCGGTCAGATCGGCGAGATGTAGGTTCGGCATAACGGACTCCACAAACAAAGTGGCTCGATTATAGGGCCATGGCACGGACCAACCCAAGGCATCGGAGCGCTACGTTGGCGTTGAAGTCTGTATTTGGTCGAATCCCTGGTGTTTCAGTCGTTGACCACCGTTGCCGAGCAAACGCCTGTTTGAGGGCGGATGCAGAGTCTTCTGGCGCAAAGGTGAGCTTTTACAAGATAATTCGCCTTGTATTTGACGTCATCACTTTGACGAGTCGAAGCATCACCGTTCCAGGGAGGCCGAATGCACAACGACGGGAATGTAGTGCCTTTGCACAAGGCAACTACCGACCAGGTGGCTCGCTCGCCACTCGCCCGACTGCCGGCGACTCTTCTCCAGGTTCGCGACAAGGCCGCGCAACAGCTGCGGCACGGATTGCAGGCGCTGTTCGATAACGCCGACAACTCGCTCTTCGAAATGGCTGACCGCGCTCGCTGCGACGTCGAGCAGAACATCTTCTTTCAAGCGATGCGCGATTTGCGCCTCAAGCGTAAAAGCATCGAGCGGGTGTTTCTCGAACAGCTATTCGACGCGTTTATCCGGCTTGCCCAATACGACACCGCGCTTGCGGCATTGCCCCTGGCCTTGGTGGCCGATGTCTCTTCGGCGCAATCGGAGGATGAGCGCGAGCGCACGGTCGCGGTGCAAGCAATGGTCAGCCGTGTACTGGACCGCGACGGTTTTTCCCTGGATCAACTGACGGCCCGATTCTGCGTCTTGCTGGGCAAGGAGTTGGGCGACCTGCGCAACCCCTTGGGCCCGGCGATGCTCTGCGAGTACTTTTTACAGGCCGCGCGCCAGTTGGGGCTGGAGATCAAGGTCAAGCTGATTGTCCTCAGGTTGTTCGAGCGTTATGTCCTCAGCGAAGTCGGCCAGCTTTACGCCGAAGCCAATCAGCTGCTGCTCGCCACCGGTGTGTTGCCCCACCTTAGGCCGATCCCGGCAGCCGTGGACGAATTCGACCTGCGCAACCAGCTCGAACAGTTACTGACCCGGGTCAGCGCCACAAGCGGCAGGTCGCGGGTTTTCGGGGCAGCCGATGAAGATGTGATCAACCTGGTTGTCTTGCTTTTCGAATCCATGCTGGGTGATCGCAACCTGCCGGACTCCCTCAAGGCACTGATCGGCAATCTCAAACGCGGCAAGTGATCGCGCCCCGGTGGATTATCGCGGCATACTGTGCCAACACAGTCGACGTTGAAGGATTCGGTATGCAGTTGGACCCCGCGAGCGGTTGGATTCAGGGCGTGCATGTCTGCCCCTCACCTAACTTCAATGCGCGCCCCACAGGCGAAATTTCCTTGTTGGTGATCCACAACATCAGCCTGCCGCCGGCACAATTCGCCACCGGCAAGGTGCAGGAATTTTTCCAGAATCGCCTGGATGTCACCGAACACCCCTATTTTGAGGGGATTGCGGATTTGCGGGTGTCCGCGCACTTTCTGATCGAGCGTGACGGTACCGTCACCCAATTTGTTTCATGCCTTGAACGTGCGTGGCATGCGGGGGTTTCCAGCTTCGAGGGACGGGAAACCTGTAACGATTTTTCCGTGGGCATCGAGCTCGAAGGCACGGATGATCTACCGTTCACCGACGCGCAATACAGCGCGTTGACGGCCCTGACCCGCCAGTTGCAACAGGCGTTCACGGCAATCACCACAGAGCGTATCTGCGGGCACAGCGACATTGCACCCGGGCGCAAAACCGATCCGGGTCCGGCGTTCGACTGGGCTCGCTATCGGGCCGCTCTGGCACAAGAGGAAGGGCAATGAGTTTTCTGGTGTTGCTGTTGGCGGTGTGGATCGAGAAGTTCTCGGCCCTGCGTCATCGGGTTCAGCGTGACAGTGGATGGATACACGAGCTGAACAAGCTTGAGTCCGGCCCGCGACTTTCGGATCGGCCATGGCTGGTGTTGGCGGTGCTGGTCTTGTTGCCGGTGGCGTTGCTGGGTTTGTTGCTGGTCGTCATCGAGCCGGTGGCCTACGGGTTGCTGGCGTTGCCGATCCATTTGCTGGTCGTGATCTACAGCCTGGGGCGCGGTGACCTGCTGGGCGATCTCGGGCCGTTCCGCGATGCCTGGCGTCGGGAGGACTTGCAAGCCGCGGCCCATGTCGCCAAGCGCGACCTGGATATCTGCGCAGACAGTGGCGAGCAACTGCTGGAACGGGTCGAAGGGCATTTGCTGTGGGAGGCGTACCACAGCTTTTTCGCGGTGATTTTCTGGTACTTCCTGCTGGGGCCGGTCGCGGCGCTGAGCTATCGGCTGCTGGCGCTGGCCGAAGAACACGGGAAAAATCCTGCAGTGGTCGAGCGCGCCGGGCAACTGCGTCATGCCTTCGACTGGGTGCCGGTGCGTCTGCTGGCGGCGAGCCTGGCGTTGGTCGGCAATTTTGTCGCGGTCAGCCGGGTCATGCTGCATGAGCTGCTGAACTGGAACATCAGCGCCGCGCAATTGATCGAGAAAGTCGGGCTGGTGGCCGGTGAAATTCCGGCACCGGTAGCCGGCGCAGAAGGGATCAACAACCTGGATCGCATCTGGGAACTGCTGCTGCGGGCCGCGGTGCTCTGGTATGCCAGTTTTGCGCTGTGGACGGTGCTGTCTTAGTCCAGCAGTTAATGCCCTTGTGGCGAGGGGGCTTGCCCCCGTTGGGTGGCGAAGCCGCCCTATGCGATTTGACAGTTGAGTCGGGGATCTACGACCTACGACTGCTGCGCAGCCGAACGGGGGCAAGCCCCCTCGCCACAATGTTTCATTTCACCCACGCAGGCGAAGTCTGTCGTTAACCTTAAGTTACAAAACCTCCTGCCGATTTAAGTTATACAGAGATAGCGCCGAATAGTGGCTATCTGCTCTCGGTCTGCGCCTGCCAATAAAAAAAATAAAAATCGAAGGGAGACATCCAGTGAAGAGCTTGCTCTATCCCGCTGTCGCACTGATGAACCGCCTGAGCTTCGGCATGAAGTTCAGTCTGATCAGCGTATTGTTCCTGGTGCCGATGCTGGTGACCAACTTCTATCTGGTGCGTGACTCCTACCGTGAATTCCAGGGCACGCGAATCGAACTGCAAAGTCTCGACCTGTTGGGCAGCAGCCTGACGCTACGGCGTGATCTGGAAACCCTGAACAACCTGGTGCAGATCAATGTCAGCCTCGGCCAATCCGGCAAGGCCGGCAATGTCGAATCGAAAATCAGCACCCTTGAGCAGAGTATTCTGACTCGCTTGCAAGGGCTGACGGCGATGACCAGCGACCCGGAGCAGGTCGCGGTGTTTGATGGCAAGCGTGATGAAATGATCGCCGCGTTCAAGGCCCAGCAATCGGAAACCTCCCTGCAAAGCAAAAGCGCCTTGATCGGCAAGCTGGTGGGTAGCGCGCAGATTTTCAGCCAGCTCATCACCAGTCAGGCCGGCCTCAGTCGCGACAATCAGAGTGACATGCGCCAGTTGAGCGAACTCGTCACTCTCGTCACACCACGTGTCACCCAGCTCCTGGGCGAAGGTCGGGCAATGGGCTCCTACTCGTTGGGGCAGGGGTTCATCAACTCGGCTTCGAGTACCCGTTTCGATGAATTGCTGGCGCAGATTGAAAAGCTCCAGGCCGAATATGGCTTGAAGTTGCAGGATGCCCTGGGTTCCAGCAAAGCCGCGCGCGATACCTTGGCCGCTCAGGCAGACAGCAGCCGGGCGTCCTTGAAGAAGGCCAGCGAGCTGTTCGAAGAACAAGTGGTCATGGCCGACACCCTCGATGCGCCGTGGCAGGGTTTTTACGATCAAGTCAGCGCCCTGATGGACCAGACTTACCAACTCAACGAAGCAACCCTGAAATATCTGGGCCCGCAGTTGCAGCAACGCCTGGAGCAGAACCGCACGCACATGGTCTTGCAGGCGGTGGCGTTGTCAGTCGTGTTTGTGTTGATCTTTTATCTCTACGGCGCTTTCTATGCCTCGACCCGCACCACGCTCAAGCGCCTGGGGGCGGTGATGGACAAGGTGGCCGCGGGGGATATGACCGTGACCTTCAGCGCCCACAGCCGCGATGAGCTGGGCGAGTTGGGCGAGGTGTTCAACGGCACGGTAAAAAAAATCCATGACCTGATCGAGCGCGTGGGGCAGACCGTCAGCGAAGTCGAGCGTCAGGCCGGGCAAGTGGAAAACGTGTCCGCGCAAAGCAACCAGGCCGTCGCCGGGCAGCGCACGCAGATCGAACAAGTGGCCACGGCCATGAACCAGATGTCGGCCACTTCCCAGGAAGTGGCGCGCAGTGCCGCGGCGGCGGTGAGCAGTGCCCACAGTGTCAACGATGAGACCATCAGTGGTCGCGGTCTGGTGGAGTCGCAGCAGGGCAGCATTGCCGCGCTGGCCAGCGAGATCGATCAGTCGGTGCTGGTGATCAATCAACTGGCCAGCGACAGCCAGTCCATCAGCCGCGTGCTCGAAGTGATCAAGAGCATCGCCGAACAGACCAACCTGCTGGCGCTCAATGCCGCCATCGAGGCGGCACGGGCCGGTGAGCAGGGCCGTGGTTTCGCCGTGGTGGCCGATGAAGTCCGCACCCTGGCCAAGCGAACCCAGCAATCGACCGAAGAAATCGAGCAGATGATCGCCAAGCTCCATGGCGGTGTCGGCGCGGCGGTCAAGGCCATGGGCACCAGCCATGAAATGGCCAACGGCACGGTGGGGCAGTCGGAGAAGGTCCAGCGGGCACTGGAAAACATTCTGGGCGCGGTCGGCATGATCGTCGACCAGAACCAGCAGATCGCCGCCGCGGTGGAGCAGCAGACTGCCGTGGCCCACGACATCGACCAGAACATCGTCGAGATCAATCGCGCCGGCGAGCGCACCGCTGAAGGTGCGCATCAGACTGAGGATGCCAGCCGGGCGTTGTCGGCTCAGGTCGTGGAGTTGAAACAATTGATCAGCGCATTCCGCGTCTGAAGGACTGTTCGGAAAACCTGTAGGACCAAGCCCTACAGGTTTGCTGTGCTGTCGGAAAATTTCGTAATACTTTTTCCCTTCTCATGTGGGGGGTTTCCTGATTCTCTCCGTGCGCTGGCTTTTGCATTTCAATCAAGGAAGATGTAACCGCTTAGTGCAAGGAGGAAACCCGCTTATGTCTGTTGCAGCAACAGGAGTCCAGGGACGCTGTGCGCATTGTCAGCGCACATTGCGGCTGCAACCCTGGCAACTCAATGCCATTGCGATCAATGAAGCGTTTGCCTGTGCCCACTGCCAGAAACAGGTTCAGTTACGTTGCCCGGAACAGATCAGGCGCTTCAAGTCGCTCGACTCGTTTTCACTCCTGCGCGCCAGCCTGCGGATGATGGTCTGCATCGCCTTGCTGGTGGCGTTGGTGATGGAGTGGGTCGGGATGCTCAGCGTCATTGAACAGCTGAATGCGTCGCTGATTGCCATATTCGTGTATTTCGCGGCGGTTCGTTACTTCCGCAGGCGCCAGCACCTGACGCTGATCCTCGAAGCCGCCAGGGCTCACGCCGACTGACTACCAGCCGAACACCTGGCAGCTGTTGGCGGTGCTGGCAGCCGCCAGTTGTTCCGGGCTGATTGCCATCCATTGCGCCAGCGCCGCGCAGATCGCCGGCAAATGTGCCGGGCTGTTGCGCTGGCCGGGGAACATGGCGGGCGCCATGTCCGGCGAGTCGGTTTCAAGCACCACCGAATCCAGCGGTAACTGCGCCAGCACGCGGTGCATGCGCAGCGCCTGGGGCCAGGTCGGGGCGCCGCCGAGGCCGAGCTTGAAGCCGAGCTTGATGTATTCGCGGGCCTCTTCCTGGCTCCCGGCGAAGGCGTGGATGATGCCGGCCCGTTTCAGGCGAAATCGCTTGAGCGTGGCAATCACCGCCGCATGGCTACGCCGCACGTGGATCAATGCCGGCAGATCGAAATCCGCCGCCAGTTGCAATTGCGCTTCGAACAACGCCTGCTGACGGTCGCGGTCCAGGGCTTCGATGAAGTAGTCCAGGCCGATCTCGCCCACCGCACACAGTTGCCGATGGCCGGCCAGGCGTGTCAGCCAGTCACCGAGCTCGCTCAAGTGTTGCGGTCGATGATCCTCCAGGTACACCGGATGCAACCCGAACGCCGCGTGCAGGTCGGGGTCGCTCTGCACCAGCTCCCAGACCCGCTGCCAATTGGCCTGATAAACCCCCAGCACCACGATCCGCCGCACCCCGAGGGCGCGGCTGTCAGCCAGCAGCGCCTGGCGGTCGGTGTCGAAGTCCGGAAAATCCAGATGGGTGTGGGTGTCGATCAGCTCCACGGTTCAATCCTGGCGAATACGCTGCTTGAACGTCCGCGCGATGGCTTGCACGCCGGGCCGGTAATCCGACTGCTCGATGGCTGCCAGGGCCAGTTCGAGGGCCTTGTCGGCGATCAGCTGGTGTTGCTGGGCCATGGCGTTTACCGGTAGTGGCAGGAAGTCCAGCAACTGGGTGTCGCCGAACGTGCCGAGGCGCAGCGGACGGTTTTTCAGCGGGAAGTCGTGCAGCGCATCGAACACGCCCTGTAGCAGCACGTAGGATGTGGTCACCAGGGCGTCGGGCAAATGCCCCAGGCGCTGCAGCAACTCTTCCATCAATTGTTTACCGCACTCGCGGCTGAAGGACTCACCTTCTTCGATCAGCACCTCACCATTGAACCCGGCGAGAGCCTCTTTGAAGCCAGCGGCACGTTCCCGGCTGATGCTCAGCTCCGGGCGGGCGCCGATCAACGCGATCTGCCTGGGCTGCGGCTCCAGCAGGCTGTGGGTCAGTTGCAGGCTGGCCTCGCGGTCGTCGCTGATCACCGAACAGAAATGCTCGGGCTCCATGACCCTGTCGATGGCGATGATCGGAATGCCCTTGGCCTGCAGTTGGCGATAACTGTCGTCGCCGGCCGGCAGGCAACTGGCAACGATCAGTGCGTCGCAACGCCGGGCGCGGAACAGTTGCAGCAATTGCCGCTCGCTGTCCGGTGCATCGTCGGAACTGGCGATCAGCAACTGATAACCCCGGGCCCGTGCGCCTTGCTCCAGCAATTTGGCGATTCGCGCGTAACTGGGGTTTTCCAGATCCGGCAGAATGAACCCCAGCGTGCGAGTGTGTCGGCTGCGCAAGCCAGCGGCCTGTGGGTTAGGCGTGAAGCCATGTTGTTCGACGACCGCGCGCACGCGTTCGACGGTGGCGCTGCTGATGCGCTGTTGTTCGGCCTTGCCATTGATGACATAGCTGGCGGTGGTGACGGACACACCGGCCAACTGGGCGATATCACTGAGTTTCAACCCGTTTTTTCCTTGTTTTTTCGAGATGGCCTCGACATTTTCGTCAATCCTAACCGATTAAGGCAGGTGACCATTGTCGCAACGCATCCGACAAGTTGAGCTTCAAGGATGGGACATTATCGAGTAACGTGCCATTCATTCTAGATTAAACGTTTCAGCAGGCGTATTTTCTACGTTATAGGTGCCTTTGGCCGGTCTGCCGTGAAACCGCCAAAAGTGACGACCAAGCGCCTGAGCTGGCTCAATCAAAACAATACCTGGCGCCCCGATGCGCCAAAAAGGAGAAAGCATGCTCGAGCTCACTGTAGAGCAGATTTCCATGGGCCAGTCGGCCGTGGACAAGTGCGCAGCACTGCAGCTGCTGGCCCGGCACCTGGTTGCCGACGGCCTGGTGGCCGAGGGTTATCTCGCCGGATTGCAGGCGCGGGAAGCCCAGGGCTCGACCTTTCTCGGTCAAGGTATTGCCATCCCCCACGGTACACCCGAAACCCGTGAGCAGGTGTTCACCACCGGTGTGCGCCTGATGCAGTTTCCTGACGGTGTCGACTGGGGTGACGGTCATGTCGTTTACCTGGCGATCGGTATCGCCGCCAAATCCGATGAGCATCTGCGCCTGTTGCAATTGCTGACCCGCGCGCTCGGCGAGACTGATCTGGGCCAGGCCCTGCGTCGTGCCGGTTCCGCCGAGGCATTGCTGAAGTTGCTGCAAGGCGCACCGCAGGAGCTGGCGCTGGATGCGCAGATGATCGGCCTTGGTGTCGCGGCCGAAGATTTCGAAGAGTTGGTCTGGCGCGGCGCACGGTTGTTGCGCCAGGCCGACTGCGTGAGCAACGGTTTCTCCGCCGTGCTGCAACAGGTTGAAGCGCTGCCGTTGGGCGATGGCCTGTGGTGGCTTCACAGCGAACAAACGGTGAAGCGCCCCGGCCTGGCCTTCGTAACCCCGGACAAGCCGTTGCGCTATCTCGGCCAGCCGCTCAATGGTCTGTTTTGCCTGGCCAGCCTCGGTGAGGCCCATCAAGCCCTGCTCGAGCGCCTGTGTGCGTTGTTGATCGAAGGGCGTGGCCATGAATTGGGGCGCGCCACCAGCAGTCGAAAAGTCCTCGAGGTGCTCGGCGGTGAAGTGCCCGCCGACTGGCCCAGCGCGCGAATAGCGCTGGCCAACGCCCACGGTTTGCATGCGCGGCCGGCGAAAATCCTCGCGCAACTGGCAAAGAGTTTTGAAGGAGACATCCGCGTGCGGATCGTCGATGGCCACGACAGCGCGGTGTCGGTAAAGAGCTTGAGCAAGTTGCTCAGCCTCGGCGCCCGTCGGGGACAGGTCCTGGAGTTCATCGCCGAGCCAGTCATTGCCGCCGATGCGTTGCCGGCCTTGTTGGCCGCCATCGAAGAAGGCCTCGGTGAGGAAGTCGAAGCGCTGCCGCCGGTAAGCCAGGCGCGCGAAGTCATTGCCGAGATGGCCGAAGTGGTCCTCGCCCCGGTGTCGGGCAGCGTGGTCCAGGCGATTGCCGCCGCGCCGGGGATCGCCATCGGGCCGGCCCATATTCAGGTGCTGCAAACCATCGACTACCCGTTGCGTGGTGAGTCCGCCGCCATCGAGCGTGAACGACTGCAGCACGCCCTGGCGCAGGTACGCCGCGACATTCAGGGCTTGATCGAGCGCAGCAAAAGCAAAGCCATACGCGAAATCTTCATCACCCACCAAGAGATGCTCGACGACCCGGAACTGACCGATGAGGTCGATACGCGCCTCAAGCAGGGCGAAAGCGCCGAGGCAGCGTGGATGGCTGTAATTGAAGCCGCGGCCCGACAGCAGGAAGCGTTGCAGGATGCCTTGCTCGCCGAGCGGGCAGCTGACTTGCGTGACATCGGGCGTCGGGTGTTGATGCAACTCAGCGGCATCGAGACCCCAAGCGAACCGGATCAACCGTACATTCTGGTGATGGACGAGGTCGGACCGTCCGATGTCGCACGTCTTGATCCGGCTCGCGTGGCGGGGATTCTCACCGCCCGGGGTGGCGCTACGGCGCACAGTGCGATTGTTGCCCGGGCGCTGGGCATCCCGGCACTGGTTGGTGCCGGCCCCGGCGTATTGCTGCTGGCACCGGGTACGCCGTTGCTGCTCGATGGCCAGCGTGGTCGTCTGCATGTGGACGCTGACGCGGCGACCTTGCAGCGCGCCACGGCTGAACGCGATACCCGCGAACAGCGCCTGAAGGCAGCCGCCGAACAGCGTCACCAACCGGCATTGACCACCGATGGTCACGCCGTCGAAGTGTTCGCCAATCTCGGTGAAAGCGCCGGCGTGGTGGGCGCGGTGGAGCAGGGTGCCGAAGGCATCGGCCTGTTGCGCACCGAACTGATCTTCATGGCCCACCCGCAAGCGCCCGACGAGGCAACCCAGGAAGCCGAGTACCGCCGCGTCCTTGATGGTTTGGCCGGGCGACCGCTGGTGGTGCGCACCCTCGATGTCGGTGGCGACAAACCGCTGCCGTACTGGCCGATCGCGAAGGAAGAAAACCCGTTTCTCGGCGTGCGCGGTATCCGCCTGACCCTGCAGCGCCCGCAGATCATGGAAGCGCAGTTGCGCGCCTTGCTGCGCGCGGCCGACAACCGGCCGCTGCGGATCATGTTCCCGATGGTGGGCAGCGTTGACGAGTGGCGCCAGGCCCGTGACATGACCGAACGTCTGCGTGAGGAAATTCCGGTTGCCGATCTGCAACTGGGGATCATGATTGAAGTGCCCTCGGCGGCATTGCTGGCGCCGGTGCTGGCCAGGGAAGTCGATTTTTTCAGCGTCGGCACCAATGACCTGACGCAATACACCCTGGCCATCGACCGTGGTCATCCGACGCTTTCGGCCCAGGCCGACGGCTTGCATCCGGCGGTGCTGCAACTGATCGACATCACCGTGCGCGCGGCCCATGCCCACGGCAAATGGGTCGGTGTGTGCGGCGAACTGGCGGCCGACCCGCTGGCGGTGCCGGTACTGATCGGCCTCGGCGTGGACGAACTCAGTGTCGGGGCGCGCAGCATTGCCGAGGTCAAGGCGCGAATTCGCGAACTGGGCTTCACTCAGACTCAAACCCTTGCCCGACAGGCCCTGGCCGTGGGCAGCGCCAATGAAGTGCGCGCACTCGTGGAGGCCCTGTAATGGCCCGGATTCTCACCCTGACCCTCAACCCGGCGCTGGACCTGACCGTCCAGCTGCCGCGCCTTGAAGCCGGCCAGGTCAACCGCAGCGATGTGATGCACACCCACGCCGCCGGCAAAGGCGTAAACGTGGCGCAAGTGCTGGCGGACCTCGGGCATCAGTTGACCGTCAGTGGTTTTCTCGGCGCGGACAATCAGCAGGCGTTTGAAACGCTGTTCGCCAGGCGCGGTTTTGTCGATGCCTTCATCCGCGTGCCGGGCGAGACCCGCAGCAACATCAAACTGGCGGAAAGTAACGGCCGCATCACCGACATCAATGGGCCGGGGCCGCAGGTCAGCGAGGCGGCGCAGCAGGCCTTGCTGGCGCGACTGGAGCAGATCGCGCCGGGGCACGATGCGGTGGTGGTCGCCGGCAGTTTGCCGTTGGGCGTCAGCGCGCAGTGGTTGCAGGCGTTGATTGTGCGCTTGAAGAACCTGGGCCTGAACGTCGCCCTCGACACCAGCGGCGAGGCGTTGCGCGAGGCACTCAAGGCCGGCCCGTGGCTGATCAAACCCAACACCGAAGAGCTGGCCGAGGTGCTGGACTGCGAGGTCGTCTCGGTCAGCGCCCAGGCCATAGCGGCAGAGCGTTTGCACACCCAGGGCATCGAGCATGTGGTGATCTCCCACGGAGCCGAAGGCGTGAACTGGTTCAGCGTCGGCTCGGCACTGCATGCCACGCCACCCAGGGTCAGCGTCGCCAGCACGGTGGGTGCGGGCGATTCATTGCTGGCGGGGATGCTCCACGGTTTGCTCAGTGCCGATACGCCGGAGCACACCTTGCGCACCGCCACGGCGATTGCCGCGATGGCAGTGACCCAGATCGGTTTCGGCATCGACGATGCAGCGCAACTGGCGCAGCTTGAACAGGGTGTGCGCGTGCGTCCCCTGACAGAACAATAAGAGGGTTTGTCATGAAGTTAGCCATTGTTACGGCCTGCCCGAACGGCATGGTCACCAGTGTGCTGTGTGCCCGGTTGCTCGATGCCGCGGCCCAGCGTCAGGGCTGGAGCACCAGTGTCGAAATCACCGATGCCGCGCATCCGGAAAAACAATTGTCGGCGGCCACCCTCGAAGCGGCCGAGTGGGTGCTGCTGGTGACCAGCGCACCTGTGGACAGGTCGCGGTTTGCCGGTAAGCGATTGTTCCAGAGCACCCCGGCCCAGGCCTTGCAAGACGTGGAGGCCGTGCTGCGGCGGGGTGCGCAGGAGGCTCAGGTTTACGTCGCTGAAGAAGCGGTCGTCGAACCTGTGGCCGTTAAACAAGACACGCCGCGACTGGTGGCCGTCACCGCGTGCCCGACGGGCGTAGCTCACACCTTCATGGCCGCCGAGGCCTTGCAGCAAGCGGCCAAGCGCCTGGGCTATGACCTGCAGGTGGAAACCCAGGGCTCGGTCGGCGCGCGAAATCCATTGAGCGCACAAGCGATTGCCGAGGCCGATGTGGTGCTGCTGGCGGCCGATATCGAAGTCGCCACCGAGCGTTTCGCCGGCAAGAAAATCTATCGCTGTGGTACAGGTATTGCCCTCAAGCAAGCGGAAGCGACCTTGGATAAAGCCTTGGCCGAAGGCCAGCAGGAAAGCACTGCGAGCGCTGCCAATACAACGGCCAAACAGGAAAAGACCGGTGTCTACAAACACCTGCTGACGGGCGTGTCGTTCATGTTGCCGATGGTGGTGGCTGGTGGCCTGATGATCGCCCTTTCGTTCGTGTTCGGCATCACCGCCTTCAAGGAGCAGGGCACACTGGCGGCGGCGTTGATGCAGATCGGTGGCGACACAGCATTCAAGCTGATGGTGCCACTGCTGGCAGGCTATATCGCCTATTCCATCGCTGATCGTCCGGGCCTCGCGCCGGGGATGATCGGTGGTTTGCTGGCGAGCACCCTGGGTGCCGGTTTCATCGGCGGGATCATTGCAGGTTTCCTCGCCGGCTATGCGGCCAGGGCGATCAACCGTTATGCGCGTTTGCCGCAAAGTCTCGAGGCGCTGAAGCCGATCCTGATCATCCCGCTGCTGGCGAGCCTGTTCACCGGACTGGTGATGATCTACGTGGTCGGCAAACCGGTCGCCGGGATGCTTGCGGGGCTCACGCATTTTCTCGACAGCATGGGCACCACCAACGCGATCCTGTTGGGGGTGTTGCTGGGGGGGATGATGTGCGTCGACCTTGGCGGGCCGATCAACAAGGCGGCCTATGCGTTCTCGGTCGGGTTGCTGGCGTCGCAGAGTTACGCGCCGATGGCGGCGACCATGGCGGCGGGCATGGTGCCGCCGATTGGCCTGGGTATCGCCACGTTCATTGCGCGGCGCAAGTTTGCCCAGACTGAGCGCGAAGCCGGCAAGGCAGCGCTGGTGCTGGGGCTGTGCTTCATTTCCGAAGGGGCGATTCCGTTTGCCGCGAAAGATCCGTTGCGGGTGATTCCGGCGAGCATCGCCGGCGGTGCGCTGACCGGTGCGCTGTCGATGTATTTCGGCTGCAAATTGATGGCGCCCCACGGAGGCTTGTTTGTGCTGGCGATCCCGAATGCGATCAACCATGCGCTGCTTTATTTGCTGGCGATTGTGGCGGGGAGCCTGTTGACGGCGGTGGCGTATGCGCTGGTGAAACGACCAGAGGTGGTGGAGTTGGCGGTAGAACCCGTCACCGCCTGACACCTGTCCCCTGTAGGAGCGAGCTCGCTCGCGATGGTCGCGAACGATAACGCGTCAAACCAGATGCCCAGCGGCGCCTATTGGTTTTTCGCGAGCGGGCTCGCTCCTGCAAGGTGGGGATGTCATGCCGGCTTCATCCAGCCATGCTTAAGTTTTTCCTTTTTCAGGGAGAACACCATGAGCGATTTCAACCTGGGGCGCCGTCGTGTCATGCAAGCGGTTGGTGCCGGGCTGCTGTTGCCAGGGCTGGCACCGGCGGTGATCGCTTCGGTCAAGGACCGGCCGCAACTCACTGACGGTGTGCAGTCCGGCGACCTGCTGGGCGACCGGGCGATCGTCTGGAGCCGCTGCGATCGCCCCGCACGGATGGTGGTGGAGTGGGACACCCGCAGCCTGTTTCCCAACCCGCGGCGATTCGTCTCGCCCCTGGCCGATGCGCGTACCGATTTCACCGCCCGGGTCGAACTTACCGGCCTGCCTGCCGACCAGGCAATTTTCTATCGGGTGCAGTTTGAAGACGCCCAGAGTGGCGTTGCCAGTGAACCCTGGTTCGGTCACTTGCGCAGCGTGCCGCAGACCCGGCGCGACCTGCGTTTTGTCTGGAGCGGCGACACTGTTGGCCAGGGCTTCGGCATCAACCCGGACATTGGCGGCATGCGCATCTACGAGGCGATGCGTCGACGCCTGCCGGACTTCTTTATCCACAGCGGCGACACCATTTACGCCGACAGCCCGATCCCGGCGCAGCTCATCACGGAAGGTGGCCGGGTGTGGCGCAACATCACCACCGAGGCCAAAAGCAAAGTCGCCGAGACCCTCGATGAGTACCGTGGCAATTACCGCTACAACCTGATGGACGAAAACCTCCGCCGTTTCAACGCCGAAGTCCCGCAGATCTGGCAGTGGGACGACCACGAAGTGGTGAACAACTGGTCGCCCGGCAAGCAGCTGGATGCGCGCTACCAGGACAAAGATATCCACAGCCTGGTGGGCCGCGCACGCCAGGCCTGGCTCGAATATGCACCGATGCGCTTGCAGAGCGCCGATGGCGGCGGGCGGATCTATCGCAAGCTCGGCTACGGGCCGCTGCTCGATGTGTTCGTGCTGGACATGCGCAGTTATCGCGGGGCCAATGACGACAATCTGGGCGAGGCCAAGCCGTTCCTCGGCCGTGAGCAGCTGGACTGGCTCAAGCGCGAAATGCAGGCCTCGAACGCGCAATGGAAAGTGATTGCCGCCGACATGCCCATCGGCCTTGGCGTACCCGACGGCGAGGCCAGCCCCGGTGTCACGCGGTGGGAAGCGGTGGCCAACGGTGACCCCGGCCCGGCTCAGGGGCGTGAGCTGGAAATCGCCGAGTTGCTTGGCTTTCTGCGGGCGCGGCAGGTGCGCAATTTCCTGTTCCTGACCGCGGATGTGCATTACTGCGCCGCCCATCACTACCACCCGGATCGGGCGGCGTTCCAGGATTTCGAACCGTTCTGGGAGTTTGTCGCGGGGCCGTTGAATGCCGGGAGTTTTGGACCCAATCCACTGGACATGACCTTTGGCCCGCAAGTGGTGTTCCAGAAGGCAGCGCCGGCGCAGAACGCGTCGCCGTTTGCCGGGTTTCAGTTTTTTGGCGAGGTGAATATCGACGGGCAGAGCGGGGAGATGAGTGTGGTGTTGCGCGATCTGGATGGAGTGGCGGTATTCGAGCAAAAACTGGCTCCATGTGATCCTGCAGTTGCTCGCTGTCTGGGAGGTGACTTTCGAGAAAAAACCTGATGCTGGAAGTTACTGCGGTTTTGTCTTTTGTTGGGCGTAAGTGCAAGCGGTAGGGTATTGGGTGTATGTGTTTGCTGGCAGTTTCAGCGGCTCCTGCGAGTCGCTGGCATTTAATAATCTGCCGGATTTTTTCTGAGATTGTAATTATCACATATTCATATATTTAATCGCTTGATTGATATAGGTGGGCGCCTTACTTTTTTGGTGCCACAGGGCTGGCTACCAAGCTAATAAATTTTGATGGTTTGGTGATAAGTTAAAAACTTTAGAAAGGAATCACTATGTCCACTGCATTGTGGGAAAAAAGTCTGGAAGGCAAAAACTACGATGAAGTTGCAACTCTTGCAGCTACTGTTCCCCAGTCACTGATGTCTTTGTCGACCGGGGCTGCGAATGAAGTAACTCGCGCCAACGGCTTGATACTGACCAAAGACCAAATCATATCCCTGCGAAGATACGAAGCCACCGGGCTGGCACTTCCGACCAACGAGCGAGCGCTTGAGACTTACCTGAATTTTGGTGACGAAGAAGGCGGGGAGGGTTTCACAAAAAAAGACTTTCTCATGTCTTTTACCAAGGTAAATGCCCACGCCAGTCTATGGTCGCCCCTGCGCTCGCGGATCATGCTGACGGGGACCCATTTGAAGCTGTTCGGTTCGAGCATGGGTGTATACCTTACTTCGGTCGAGGAAATTTTCGCTGACGTCAAGGCGGCGAATGCGCTGGACAGACACAAGATTACCAACTACGAGCAATTGCGCGAATGGGAAGTGAAAGAAGGCAAGCCGTTCCCGGATCTGGCGTTGGAAACGGACACCATCCCGGATCTGGGCGATGTTCTGGATCTGATCTTCGAACAGGTCAAGGACCATCTGCGCACTGCCGCTGAAATAAAATCCGATCTCGACTATTTTAGTCGGCAGCTGACCAACGATGTCATTCCAACTATCAAGTTGCTGTCACTGGCACTCGATAATAATACATACGCATCAGACATCGAGGTTCTGAATAACGAGATCAAGGGGCGAGCCAATCAAATTGATGAGTTGAATAAAGAGTACAAGGCACTGGTTTACAAGTCGCTTGAGTCGGTCACCTATCTTTCGCTTATAGGTTTGGGTATTGCCATCTATATCGGTGTTGAAGCTGAAGGGGTCCGATCCCGACGCAATGATCTCACCCGTGTTCAGGAAGCGGCCGTCAAGAGCCTCGAGAGCAAGTCCAAGGTCCTGGGGTCAATCGCACGGATCAGGAGTGACATGCAGAATATGCAGACCGTCGCGCTGGATGCTGAAGTGGCGACAAACAACGTGGTGCATACCTGGAATGTGCTCCATGCCTACATCGAGAGCTCCGAAAAAGCGGTATTGAAAATCGAAGACGGCGTCCGTTTACGGGCATTCCTCACTCAGTTTCGTTTGGTGGCGGCGCCTTGGGTTGCGATCGAGAAAAGCGCCGATGCGCTTGTTGAATTGTTCCACGAAGCGGAACAGCAATACCTGCTGGAATACGGTGTTCAAGGAAGAAAACCAATGAGGTCTCTGATGCAAATCGATAGTTATCCTGCAGTGAAAGCCCAAGTCCTTCGGGCCAGCAGTTCGGAACTGCGTAACCGTGCGGTGGAAGCAAAGCTGCTGTTCATGAAGACGGATTTTTTTCCGGACTTGAGTGAAAAATTTCAGGCGTTGCCGGTTAACGCCGTGAATGCTTCCAGGGAGGCTCAAGAGAAGGCACTGAAAACCGAGCTATCACTCAAGAGCGCGCTACAGCAGTTGCTGGCGCTCGATGAAGAGTTGAGCGAAGGCTCCGATGAGATTGAAGAAATTCATGACGAGCAGACGGCGCTTTTGCAGGAGGCAACGACGGCCGTCAGCGAGATGTCCATCTCCTTGGGAGAGAGTCTGAAACGGGTGAACATCGGTTACGACGAGACGGCCACGCAGGGATTCAAAAGCGAGCTGATGGTCGAAACGTCAACACATGAAGCGCAGCTGGAACGATTGAATTCCAGCCTGACAGATCTTGAAAAAAAGCGTGCAGTCATCAACCAGGCCGTAGATGAGCTCAATAAACTCGGCATTTCCGGTATTGCAAAGAGTGTCGAATTGAATCTCGAGGCGGTCAAAAAGCTCGGCGCCAAGCCATCTCAGATTGAACTGGTGCTGGCAGCGATCGAAAAAGTGAAACAGGATCTGCAGGGCGCGGTAAAGAGCGTTTCCTTTGTCTTGATGGTAAAGCAGAACCAGGTACTTCGAGACAAGACCCTGGAAGTGCAGACGCAAATCGCAGTTGAGAACCGCGCCGTGCAGATCACTGCAGACAAGATCAAGCTGATTGAGGTTTTTGCCCAAATGCATGAGCAACGCAAACTCTACGTGGCGGCGTTCGCGGAGATCGATGAAACAGTGGCCCGTATTTTGAACTCGATGAAGTCTGATTCTTCCTCGCCTTTGAACAAGCAGGTTTCAGACTTCATTGCTAGCGCCAATGGTTTTGTCGGTTACCTGAATCAGCTTTCGTATTTATAAACATTGTTTTTCATACCGTGTTTGACCGGTCGTGCGTCGAGTCTCTCGATGCACGGCTTTTCAATGGGTGTTTAGCACGGAATGGATATCTGCAGGAGGCAGGCATGAACGAAGAGAACAGGGACTTCATATTTTTTCAGGAAGATGACTTTATTTCGTTACGCGCCTACGAATTATTTTTGAACGAGGTGCTTCACAAGGATTTCATCACGCACTCCACCCCGGTTACCTCAGAGGTGTTGGGCGCCTATGCACAGGGCTTGAGCGAAGCGGCCGAGAGCAATCTCACCAGATTTTGGTCCCTGGTGGATGATGTGGAGGGTATACGTGCGCAAGTACGCATCTATGACAATCAGGTCCGCACCTTTCAGTACATATTCCTTGAGGCAAAGCCAACCGTGCCCCTCTACCGACGGGCGGCTGTTGATACGCTGGAGTGCGATCTGTTCGATTTAAATCAGAAAAACCTTGCGATTTGTAACACGTACAAGGTTTCCGGACTCGTGTCCGATCTCCTTGACAATTGCAAGGTCACCCTGAAAAACGTTGAACAGTACAGTTTCAATGTCAACTCAATGGAGCGAGAGGTCCACCCAATGTTCTACCGGATCCTCGCAGCAAGAAAGCAGCAGATAGAAGCCAATGGTTTTTCACCAGAAAAGCCTCCTGCAGGTTCCGGAACTTCCCCCTTCGATTTCAGGACACCCTTCCGAGCAGACCCTACCCCGCAAACGCTGGAGTTGTATCGGTTGACCCGGGTCTACGCTTGCGCTTCTTCCGCACTCTTCAATTTTGGCCATTTCCTGAACAGGGTTCAGCAGTTGTTCAGGGTGATGATTGACAGGCTTTCCCTGATCACGGCTTCGTCAACGTATTCGACTTTGCTACTGACGCTGAATCTGGTGGCCAGCCAGCTGACCCCACTGCAACTGCGAATGAACAGGTTGCAGGACTGGTCAGACTTCATACGTTACAGGGGTAAATATGCTGTAGAAGATTCATGAGCAAAGCGTGGGTGCAGCCGGATGAGATCCGGCTGCACGTCAATAGACGTCGCGCCGGTATCGATTTTGTTCGATCAGCTTTTCTACCTGCGCCGCTCCGAGGACTTCCTTGAGCACCTGATCCACTCCGCTTGCCATGCCCTGCAAACTGCCGCAAATAAAAATCACCGCACCCTCGGCCAGCCACTTTTTCAACTCTTCGGCGGACTCTCGCAACCGATCCTGCACGTAAACCTTCTCTGCCTGATCTCGCGAAAACGCCAGGTCCAGTCGCGCCAGATCGCCATTGATCAACCACTCTTCCAGCTCCGCCCGGCAGAGGAAATCGTGTTCACGATTACGTTCGCCGAACAGCAGCCAGTGACGCTGCTGACCGTCGGCGATCCGCGCCTTGAGCAGGCTGCGCAACCCGGCAAGGCCAGTGCCGTTGCCGAGCAAAATCATCGGCACCGGTTCGTTCGGCAAGTGGAATCCACTGTTGCGGCGTACGCGCAGGCTGATGCTGCCGCCTACCGGCGCATGCTCGGTCAGCCAGCCGGAACCGATGCCGAGGTTGCCATCGGCATGCACTTCCTGGCGCACGATCAGTTCGAGCATGCCATCGGCCGGGATCGACGCAATGGAGTACTCGCGCATGGCCAGCGGCACCAGGGCCTCTGCCAGCGCCTGTGCGTGCAGGCCGACCAGATGGGCGCGGTTCTGCGGCAGTTGGCGGCTGGCCAGGGCCTGTTCGAGGGTTTCCTCCAGGCCGTTGAGCTGCACCTTGGTCGCACCGTGAATCCCCAGGCCATCGAGGAAATGCTCGATGGCCCACGGGCAATTGCGCGGCAACACCTCCACCAGGTCACCGGCCAGCCAACTGCTGGTGGTTGGTGCACTGAGGCCCAGCAAGTACACAGGAGATCCGCTGCTGTCCGGGTTCAGCAGTTCACGACGGGCCAGGGTCCAGTTGTCGTAGCTGGGCGCTTGCCAGGTGTCGACGGGCGCGTGACCGGTCAGCAGGCCCAGTTGCTGTTGCCAGTGGCGCAAGGCGTAAGGATCGCCGCTATCGACTTCCACCGGGGCGAACAGGGTCTTGCCGCCGTGTTCGCCGAGCCAGGTGTGCAGGCGCTTGGCGAATCCGCAGAAGTGTTGATACTGCCGGTCACCGAGACCGAGGACTGCGTAGTTCAGGCGCTCAAGGCTCGGCGTGCGACCCAGTACCTTGCGTTCGAAGCCCCGGGTACTGTCCGGCGCTTCGCCGTCGCCGAAGGTGCTGACAACGAACAATGCGTTGTTCGAGTCCTGCAAGTCCTGCTCGCTGACGTCGGCCAGCGGCTGCACTTTCACCGACAGGCCAGCGGCCTGTAATTGCCCGGCAGTCTGCCACGCCAGCTGCTCGGCAAACCCGCTCTGGCTGGCGAAGCCGATCAGCCATCCGGGCGCGTTGCCGGCCGGTTGTTCGAGACCTTTGCGTGCGTCCTGAATCCGCTTTTTCTTGCGGCGACGATCCAGGTACAGCAGCCACCCGGTGATGAAAAACAGCGGCATGCACACGGCTGCGAGGGTGACGATGATCCGTCCAGCGAGGCCGAAATAGCTGCCGACATGCAGCGCATAGATGCTGGTCAGCAGTTGCGCCTTGAGGCTCTTGTCGCTGTAGCGGTCAACCCGTTTGACTACGCCTGTGGCCGGGTCGAGGGTGATCTGGTTCAGGGCCCGGTCGTGGGGCGAGGTTTTCAACAGGAAGTTGACGGTCGCTGGTTGGCCGGCCACTGGCGGCATGCGCACGTTATAGGCACTGAGTTGCGGGCCCGCCGCGCTGTAGATGCTGCTCCACATGGCCGCGTAATCGGCTGTCGGTGCCGGCCCTGCCGGCGCCGGGCCGCGTCCGCCGCGAACGCGTTCGTTCTGCGGTGAGTCGGAGAGCAACCGGGTCAGGCTCTTGTTGTACCACTCGTAGGACCATGACAACCCGGTCAGCGCCGCCAGGAGGTAAAACACCAGGCACCAGGTACCGGCCACCGAGTGCAGGTCCCAGTTGAAGCTGCGGCCCTTTTTCTTCCAGTCCAGGGTCAGCCAGGCGCGCCAGCTTTGCCACTGGCGAGGCCAGCGCAGGTACAGGCCGGACAGGCAGAAGAACACCAGGATCAGCGTGCACGCACCGGTGATCTGCCGACCCGTGTCGCCCATGGCGAGAAAACGGTGCAGTTGCAGCATCAGGCCGAAGAAGTCCTGGCCGGTGGCGTCGCCCAGGAACTCTCCTGTGTACGGGTCGAAGTAGCGCATCTCGCCACGGCGCTCACCCGGCGGCGGGGTGAACCACACTTTGGCGGCGTTGCCGCTGTCGGTTTCCACGGTGAGCATCGAGACCTTTTTGCCCGCCGCGGCTTCGATTCGCTCCACCAGTTCGGCGGGCGGCAGCACACCGGCGACCTGTTTTTCGACTTGCAACACGGACGGGTTGAGCGCGCTCAGGATTTCATCCTGAAACGACACCGTCGCCCCGGTGATGCCCATCAGGGCCAGGACCAGCCCGGCGCTGATGCCGAAAAACCAGTGCAACTGGAACAGGGTTTTCTTCAACACGTCGCTCGCCTTGTTCGTTCAAGTTGATTCATCACGGCGCGCATTATGCCGTGGGGTTGTCGAGAAGCATTCTTTTTTACACACGAAAGCCCCGTTCACCTGGATGAACGGGGCCGGGCCCAATGCCAACAATGTAGGAGCGAGCTCGCTCGCGATGGTCGTCAACGATAACGCGCAAAACCTGACACCCCGCGTCGTTCTCCGGTCCATCGCGAGCGAGCTCACTCCTACAGAAGGTTGTTGGTCACATTTCCATCAGAAGTGGAAGTTGGTGCTCAGCAATGCGGTACGACCGGCCGCCTGGTTGGCGAAGTGAGTCGAGAACGCCTTGTCGTAGTAGGTTTCGTCGGTCAGGTTCTGCACGTTCAGTTGCAGGTCGACGTTTTTGCTCAGCTTGTAGGCTGCCATTGCGTCGTAACGAACGTAGGAATCAACCATGGTGGTGTTGGCGGCACTGCCGAACACGTCATCGACATAGAACGCACCGCCACCGATGGTCAGCTTCGGCGTGACCTGGTAGGTCGTCCACAGGCTGGCGCTGTTTTTCGGCGTGTTAGGCAGTTCGTTGCCGTTGTTGGCCTTGTTTGCCGGCAGGTCACCACCGTCGATCTGCTCGCTGTCCATGTAGGCGTAACCGGCAAACACTTGCCATTTGTCGGTGAGCTTGCCGCTGGCCGACAGTTCGATACCTTGAACACGGGTTTTACCGATGTTTTCAAAGGTGGTGGTGTTGGTTTGCACACGAGCGTTTTCTTTCTCGGTGCGGAAGATGTCGGCGGTCAACGACAGGCGATCGTTCAGCAGATCCCACTTGGTACCGATTTCGTAGTTCTTGGTGGTTTCCGGCTCCATGTCGCTTTTGAGCAGGTTGCCGTTGCGATCCGGCGTGCCGCCCAGCGGGTTGCCTTCCGAACCTTCGCCCAGGGTGTTGCCCGGCGGAGTGGCAGACGTCGCGTAGGAGGCATAGATGCTGCCGTTTTCCGCGGGTTTGTACACCACACCGAACTGACCGGTGACGAATTCGCTGGTGTCATCGCCCTTGGCCGTGGTCACGCTGGAGCCGTCGAAGGTTTTGTATTTGGTATCGAAATGGTCGTAGCGCAGGCCCATGTTCACCAGCCACTGCTCGGACAACGTCAGGGTGTCGAACACATACAGCGCGTAGGTGTCGGCCTTGGTGTCGGTGCCAGCATAGTTGCGCGAGATGGCGCCGCTCCACGGATCATTCGGGTTCGGGTTGGACAGCGAGGTGCAGTTGTAGCCGCTTGGCGCGCCGATCAGTGCCGGCGAGCAGTTGGTGGTCGCCGCAGCTGTTCTCGGGGTGGTGTCCGTATTGACGTTGTACGAGGACTTTTCGCTTTCCTCGTGGGTGTATTCGACACCGGTGGAGAAGCTGTTCTTGAACCCGGCGATGTAGATATCACCAAACAGGTCGGTCTGGTTGGTGGTGGTCTCGGTGTTGCTCACGCGGGTGTTCGCGCGGCGCCAGACGCTGCCGTTGTTGACGTTGCCTTTACTGTCGTCCGGCTGGGTGAGGATGTAATCCTGCATGCTGGTGCCGTGACGCAGGGTGTTCTTGATGGTCAGCGAGTCGCTCAGGTCGTGCTCGATGGCGAAGGTCGCCGTGTCGGTGCGAGTCTTGCGGAAGTCGCGATTGTCCAGGCCATAGAAGTTGCTGCTGTCGCCACCGTCATTCGGCTTGTCCGGGTTGGCCTTGGTACGCGCCGCCGAGCCTGCGGTCGGGATGCTGTACGGAATGCCCGAGTCCGGCAGGTCGTTGCTTTCGAGATGGTAGTAGTCGAGGTTGACGCGGGTGTCGGTGCCCAGGCCGAAGGCCAGGGACGGTGCAACACCCCAACGGTCGTAGTTGACGCTGTCGCGCCCGGCGACGTTGCTCTCGTGGCTCAACAGGTTCAGACGGCCGGCAGCGGTGTCGGTGAACTGGTAGTTGCCGTCGAAGGTGTAGCGCTGGGTCTGGTCGGAACCCCAGGTGAAACCACCGTCGAGCGAGTCGCCCAGGTGCGCTTTCTTGCTGACCAGGTTGATGCTGCCGCCAGCAGCGCCACGGCCACCGATGGCGGAGTTCGGGCCTTTGCTGACTTCGATCGATTCAACAGCGAAGATCTCGCGGCTCTGGGAGCCGGTATCGCGCACGCCGTCCAGGTAGGTGTCGCCCTGGGCGTCGAAGCCGCGGATGAACGGGCGGTCGCCCTGCGGGTTGCCGCCTTCACCGGCACCGAAGGTGATGCCCGGAACGGTGCGCAGCGCATCCTGCAAGTTGAGCGAGCCGGTGTCTTTCAGGACTTGTTGCGGAACAACGGTCACCGAGCGCGGCGTGTCGATCAGCGGTGCGGTGTACTTGGGCGAGGAGGCTTTCTCGACGTTGTAGGTCGTCTCGTCATGGGCTTCACCGGTGATGGCGGTGGCGCCCAGCGAAATCACATTGTCCGGTGCTTTTTCGCCAGTTTTTTCCGCTGCGAAAACCATGTGGCCCGCGGAGCCGGCGGTAATCGCCATGCCGATGGCCGATGCGAGCAAACGTGGTGAACTGACCGGTACTTGTGGTTGTTGACGCGACATTTGAATTCCCCTCCCCAAGGATTTGAGGCGGCGGAATATAGGGTAAATACGTATTCGTAACAATTGCGAAACATTACTATTCGCACTGAATTTACATTCTTTACAATTTAACCTTACGGTTTTTGCTGACTCATTCGTCAGATGTGTTTTACACCGGCAATAAGAATCAATACCATTGGCGCCCCTTTGTTTTCAGGTGCCTTTGTCATGCTGCTGCACATTCCCGGCCTGTTCGAAAAAGACGAGGTGCAGCGCATTCGCGAGGCTCTGGAACAAGCCGATTGGGCTGATGGCAAGATCACCGCCGGCTACCAGTCGGCCAAGGCCAAGCACAATTTGCAGCTGCCTGAAGGGCATCCGCTGGCCAAGGAGATCGGTGCGGCGATGCTGGAGCGGCTGTGGAAAAACCCGCTGTTCATGTCGGCTGCACTGCCGCACAAAGTCTTTCCTCCGTTGGTGAACTGTTACACCGCCGGTGGCAGTTTCGACTTTCATATAGACAACGCGGTGCGTCAGCCCAAAGGCAGCATCGAGCGGGTGCGTACGGATTTGTCCGCCACGCTGTTCTTCAGCGAGCCGGAGGATTACGACGGCGGCGAACTGGAAATCCAGGACACCTTCGGCACCCAACGGGTAAAGCTGCCCGCCGGCGACATGGTGCTGTACCCCGGCACCAGCCTGCACAAGGTCAACGCGGTGACGCGCGGAACGCGACTCGCCTCGTTTTTCTGGACCCAGAGCCTGGTGCGCGAAGACAGCCAGCGCGCCCTGCTGTTCGAGATGGACGGGGCCATCCAGCAATTGACTCGCGACATGCCGGATCATCCATCGCTGGTCCGCCTGACCGGCACTTATCACAACCTGTTGCGTCGCTGGGTCGAGGTGTAAGTGGCGGACTTTCGTTTACGCCGTGAGGAAGTCCTCGACGGCGAACGTCTCAAATCCATGCTCGACGAAAGCCCGGCCCGTGCGGCCCAGGCGATCCTGATGGCCGCCCGCGAAGGTGAAATCGAGGCGCAAGCCTTGCTCGGGCAGATCCTGCTGGACGGGCAAGGTATCGCCCAGGACCCATCGCTGGCGCTGCGCTGGTTCGGGATCGCCGCCCGACAAGGGCACCTGATGGCGCGCAACATGCTTGGCCGCTGTCATGAGCATGGCTGGGGTTGCAGCGCGGATGCTTCGCTCGCGGCGCGGCATTATCGAATCGCCGCAGAGTCAGGGCTGGATTGGGCGATGTACAACTATGCCAACCTGCTCGCGACCGGTCGTGGGGTAAACAAGGATCAGGCACTGGCGCTCAGCTTCTATCAACGCGCGGCACACTTGGGCCATGCCAAGTCGATGAACCTGCTGGGGCGATACCTGGAAGAAGGGCGGGTGTGTCCCATGGATTTGCGCGCGGCGCGCGACTGGTATCGGCGTTCGGCCGAGGGTGGGGATTTTCGCGGGCAGTTCAGTTATGCCGCGGTATTGGCCCACACCGGTCATATCGACGAAGCGCTGGGCTGGCTGCGCAAGGCGCTGGCCGACGGCAACCCGAAGTTCCTGCGAGTGGCATGCAAGGCATTGTCAGCCGCCGATCATCCGCAGATTCAGGCTATGGCTGCGGATTACAAAGGTCGTGCCGACCAGTTGGAAACCTTGTAGGAGCAGCCGGTCGACGCTCGATTGCTCGCGATGGTCGTTAACGATGACGCGTTCATACAGGATGTGCGCGTTATCCTCAGGTTCATCGCGAGCAAGCTCGCTCCTACAGGGTGGGGTTACACGTAGAAAGACTTCAGCGGCGGGAAGCCATTGAACTCGACGGCACTGTAGCTGGTGGTGTACGCACCGGTCGACAGCCAGTACAGGCGATCACCGATGGCCAGGTTCAGCGGCAGGCCGTACTTGTAGTTTTCGTACATGATGTCGGCGCTGTCGCAGGTCGGGCCGGCGATGACCACTTCTTCCATCTCGCCTTTCTTCTCGGTCCAGATCGGGAACTTGATGGCTTCGTCCATGGTTTCGATCAGGCCGGAGAACTTGCCCACATCGGTGTACACCCAACGCTCTACCGCGGTACGGGATTTACGCGCGACCAGTACTACTTCACTGACCAGGATGCCGGCGTTGGCGATCAGCGAACGGCCCGGCTCCAGGATGATTTCCGGCAAGTCATCACCGAAGTCTTCTTTGAGGAAGCGGATGATTTCCTCGGCGTAGGTTTCCAGGCTGTTGGTGCGGGTGATGTAGTTGGCCGGGAAGCCGCCGCCCATGTTGATCAGCTTCAGGTGAATGCCGTCTTCTTCCTTCAGGCGTTCGAAGATCACCTTGACCTTGGCGATGGCTGCGTCCCAGACGCTGATGTCGCGCTGTTGCGAGCCGACGTGGAACGAGATGCCGTAAGGCACCAGGCCCAGGTCGCGGGCGAGGATCAGCAGGTCCATGGCCATGTCGGTCTGGCAGCCGAATTTGCGCGACAGTGGCCAGTCGGCAGTGGTCGAGCCTTCGGTCAGGATGCGGACGTAGACTTTTGCACCCGGTGCCGCCTTGGCGATGTTGCGCAGGTCGGCTTCGGAGTCGGTGGCGAACAGGCGCACGCCCTTCTCGTAGAAGTAGCGGATGTCCTTGGATTTCTTGATGGTGTTGCCGTAGCTGATGTGGTCCGGGCTGACGCCACGGCCCAGCACTTTGTCCAGCTCATAGATGGAGGCGATGTCGAAGCTCGAGCCTTTCTCCTTGAGCAGGTCGATGATCTCGACGGCCGGGTTGGCCTTGACCGCGTAGTAGACCTTGGCGAATTCGAAACCGGCGCGCAGGTCGTCATAGGCCTGGCTGATCATCGCGGTGTCGATCACCACGAACGGGGTTTCCTGCTTGTCGGCGAACGCCTTCATTTTCTGAAAGGTTTCGCGCGCGAAATAGTCTTCGACCTGGATCGACATACCTGGGAGCTCCTAAAGGCAAACGTTGTTAATCAATGGGTGCAAATGAACGTCCTCCGTATCCCCACTTTGGTTCGCCTACTTCCCAAGGCATGTCGCCGAAAGCAAAAAGGCCATGGGTCGCAGCCCTTGGCCTTGCTGTCTCGTCGTCAGTACTTGAGCCGGATGGATCGTTTCCAGCATGGACGTTCGGCGCGAACTTTAGGGCGTGAGGGGCCTGAGATCAACTAAAAATGTCGCGTTTTTGCACTCTTCTGACGTGCGTTGCGGACATCTCTCTTTGTAGCCGACCGAGATGACGGGCAGATGTTCCCCGATAATTTTCAGGTGTTAAAAATACCTGCACGTTCGACGCTTTTGTGTGCCAAGTCGTCGATAAGTACGATGGCTTCAACATCGGCGACGTTGGCCGCGAGAAGGTAGTCTGAAAGAGATTTAGGTTGTTTTGCGGGCTATTTATGACGGTGTTTCAGGCAGTCAGGTGTTGATATTCTTTTCCGCCTTGTAACAGATGAAAAAAACACTCGGATCCCGTGGGAGCGAGCCTGCTCGCGAAGGCATTTTCACAATCAATATCGTTGTTGACTGATATTGCGCATTCGCGAGCAGGCTCGCTCCCACAGGTTTTGCATTTTTACGCCACTACAGCCTCGGCAGGCGACACGATATTGGTCTTCATCCCTCGCGAGCGACCGGAGCTCAGGTAAGCCGCAATCGACTCCTGGGTGACTTCGCCGAGGAACACCCGCTCGGCATCCATCACCGGCAGCCACGCACGATTGAACTCGTACATGCGCGACAGCAGGATGCGCAAATGCTCGTCGTAGGCCGCCGTGGCGTTGAACTCGCGCAGGAATTGGCCGCATGTGCCGGTCTGGCGGTGCAGGTCGCGGCGGCGTACGTAACCCAGGGCTTTATTCTCGGTACAAGTGACCACCACATAACGCCGGTCATGCTCGTCCATCAACTCCAGCGCTTCGGCCACCGGGGTTTGCGGGCCTACGGAGGGTGCGTTGTCCGCCGCGTCTTCGGCTTTTACCAGCAGCAAGCGCTTGAGTGTGCTGTCCTGGCCAACGAAGTTGCTGACAAACTCGTCCACGGGATGGGCGAGCAGCGTGTCCGGGTGATCGATCTGCAACAGCTTGCCGGCGCGGAAGATCGCGATCTTGTCGCCGAGCTTGATCGCCTCGTCGATGTCGTGGCTGACCATGATCACGGTCTTGTTCAGCGCCCGTTGCATCTCGAAGAACTCGTTCTGGATCATTTCGCGGTTGATCGGGTCGACCGCGCCGAACGGTTCGTCCATCAGCAGCAGCGGCGCATCCGCCGCCAGTGCGCGAATCACGCCGATCCGCTGCTGCTGGCCACCGGACAACTCCCGTGGATAACGATGCAGGTATTGCTTGGGTTCGAGCTTGATCATGCTCATCAACTCGCGGGCGCGGTCGTGGCATTTCTGTTTGTCCCAGCCGAGCAACTTCGGTACGACCACGATGTTCTCTTCGATGGTCATGTTCGGGAACAGGCCGATCTGCTGGATCACGTAGCCAATGTTACGGCGCAGGGTCACTGCGTCGAGGCCGGTGGTGTCTTCGCCATTGATCAGGATCTTGCCCGAGGTCGGCTTGATCAGGCGATTGATCATTTTCAGCGTGGTGCTTTTGCCGCAACCCGACGGCCCGAGGAACACGCAGATTTCGCCTTCATTGACGGTCAGGCTCACCGAGTCCACGGCCTTGACGTCTTTGCCGTTGCTTTGGAAGGTCTTGCCGAGGTTTTGAAGTTCGATCATTTCAGGAGTCCTTTTGGAGTCAACGAGCGTTGCAGCCATTGCAAAAACAGGTCGGCGAAAATCGCCAGAAGACTGACCAGCAGCGCGCCGACGATCAGCATCGACATGTCGCTGCGGCTGATGGAGGCGAGGATGAGCACACCGAGGCCACCGGCGCCGATGGTCGCGGCGATGGTCATGACGCCGATGTTCATGACCACGGCGGTGCGCACACCGGCGAGGATCACCGGCACGGCGATGGGCAGTTCGACCATGCGCAGGCGCTGGCCGAAGGTCATGCCGATGCCGCGTGCGGCTTCACGGATGCCCGGCTCCACTCCGGTCAGCGCCAGATAGGTGTTGCGCATGATCGGCAGCAGTGAATAAAGGAACACGGCGGTGATCGCCGGCATCGGCCCCAGACCCTGGCCGAATGTCGAATAGAACGGCAACAGCAGGCCGAACAGTGCAATCGACGGCACGGTCAACAGCACCGTGGCGCTGGCCTGCAAGGGACCGGCGAGGCTCGGGAAGCGCGTCATCAATATGCCCAGCGGCACACCGGTGAGGATCGCCAGGCTGACGGCAATACCGACCAGCGTGATGTGTTGCCAGGTCAGGTGCAGTACCTGCTGCCAGTCGAGGTGGGAAAAGGCGTTCAGCAATTCCATGACTTTCCTCCTTAGTTCAGTGGATGCTGACGCAGGAAATCCGCGGCAACTTTCGACGGGCTTTGGTGATCGACATCGACCCGGGCGTTGAGCTGGCGCATGGTTTCGTCGTCGAACAGCTCGGCCAATGGCTTGAGTTGTTCGGCGAGTTTCGGATGGGCATCCAGGTACGCCTGACGCACCACCGGCGCGGCGGTGTAGTCGGGGAAGTAGTGCTTGTCGTCTTCCAGCAGCTTCAGGCCAAACGCATTGAGGCGACCGTCGGTGGTGTAGACCAGGCCGGTAAATACCTGGCCGTTGCGCAGCGCGGTATAGACGAGGCCCGCGTCCATCTGGCGGATGTTCTTGCGGGTCAGGTTCATGTCGTAGAGCTTGACCATGCCGTCCAGACCGTCGGAGCGGTTGGCGAACTCGGTGTCCAGCGCCACCAGGTGATGGGGCCTGGCTTCAGCGCGCAGGACCTCGTTCAACTGACTGATGTTGGTGACTTGCGGGTATTGCTCGGCCACGTTTTTCGGCAGGGCGAGGGCGTAGGTGTTGCTGAATTTCGACGGGGTCAGCCAGATCAGGCCTTTTTTACCGTCGAGCTCTTTCACCCGGGTGTAGGACTGTTCGCTGTCGAGTTTCTCGGTGACATGGTTGTAGGCCACCAGCGATACGCCGGTGTATTCCCAGAGCATGTCCAGTTGTCCGCTTTCATGGGCACTGCGGGCGAGATTGCTGCCCAGGCCACCGGTGACCTGGACGTCGTAGCCCTTGGTGCGCAAGTATTGGGAAGTGATTTCCGCCAGCAGGGTCTGTTCGGTGAACACCCGGGCGCCGATGCGCAGCAGTGGTTTTTCTGCGGCTTGGGCAAATCCTGCGAACAGCAGGACGCAGCCTAGTAAAAAGCTTGATGTCTTCATGAATATTCCTTTGCCGAAGGCTTAAGACGGGCGCAAACCGCGTTCCAGCCAGAGACGGCTGGCGAGGGTGACCACGCCATCGAGCAGCAGGGCCAGCAGCGCAGTGCACGCGGCGCCGAGCAGCAGTTGCGGCTGATTGTTCAGGGCGATGCCGGGGAAAATCAGGCTGCCGAGGCTGTTGGCGCCGATCAGGAACGCCAGTGGCGCCGTGCCGACATTGATCGCCAGTGCCACCCGTACGCCGCCGACGATGATCGGCACGGCGTTGGGCAGTTCGACTTTGCACAGCATCTGGCGCGGGGTCATGCCGATGCCGACGGCCGCTTCCTTGAGCGAGCCCTGGACGTTTTTCAGGCCTTCGTAGGTGTTGCGCACGATCGGCAGCAACGAAGCGAGGAACAAAGCGAAGATCGCCGGCCCACTGCCGATGCCGAGGATGCCCAGGGCAATGGCGAGCACGGCCAACGGTGGCACGGTATTGCCGATGTTGAAGATCTGCATGAAGCGTTCGGCGCGGCCGACCATGGTCGGGCGGCTCAGGAAGATGCCGGCGGGGAGGCCCACGACAAGGGCGGCCAGCATTGAAGCGAGGACGAGAATCAGATGAGCTTGCAGGTAAAACAACAAATCGTCGCGGTAGTGTTCGATCGTGTTGATGCCGATCCATTGGATCAGCAGGGCCAGGAGAGCGATTACCAGCGCGCCTCCCATCAGCCCTTTGCCATAGCGGATAGCCACAGGCGGACTCCTTTTTTTCAGTCGGCGAACACTTTTTCGTGTGGCAATGCCTTGCTTGGCTGCCGAAAAGTGATCGCGAGAAGCAGCTCGGCCGAACGTATTTCTCTGTAGGAGCGAGCTTGCTCGCGATGGGCGTCAACGATGACGCGTGCTGTCTGGATGCACACGTTGTCTGGACATTTCTCGCGAGCGAGCTCGCTCCTACAGAGGTGAATCCGTACGGCTTGTCGAGCCATGAGCACAGCCTCGTCAGGCTGAATTGCAGGTGTTTCAGGCCCCCGACGAGTGGTCGTTACGGGGGAGTGGACGTCTCCGTGCTTTAAAAGGTTCCCATCCGGGGCAGCATTTGGCCACCCCTAATGTGCTCAACGGTTCGGTTCTTCGATCAACTTGGGCTATAATCTGCGCCCTTTTTTGAATCACCTGCCAGGCGATTTCCCATGACCAACCAGGCCGCCGAAGTCGCGAAACGCCGCACTTTCGCCATTATTTCCCACCCCGATGCCGGTAAAACCACCATCACCGAGAAGCTCCTGCTGATGGGCAAGGCGATTGCGGTAGCCGGTACGGTGAAATCCCGTAAATCCGACCGCCATGCGACGTCCGACTGGATGGAGATGGAGAAACAACGGGGTATTTCCATTACCACGTCGGTCATGCAGTTCCCGTATCGCGAACACATGATCAACCTGCTCGACACCCCGGGCCACGAAGACTTCTCCGAAGACACCTACCGCACCCTGACCGCGGTGGACTCGGCCTTGATGGTTCTCGACGGCGGTAAAGGCGTCGAGCCTCGTACCATCGCGCTGATGGACGTCTGCCGTCTGCGTGACACGCCGATCGTCAGCTTCATCAACAAACTCGACCGTGACATCCGCGATCCGATCGAACTGCTCGACGAGATCGAAGCCGTCCTGAAGATCAAGGCTGCGCCGATCACCTGGCCGATCGGTTGCTACCGCGATTTCAAGGGCGTGTACCACCTGGCCGATGACTACATCATCGTCTACACCGCCGGTCACGGCCATGAGCGCACCGAAACCAAAATCATCGAGAAACTCGACTCCGACGAGGCGCGCGCGCACCTGGGCGATGAGTACGAGCGCTTCCTCGAACAGCTGGAACTGGTTCAAGGCGCTTGCCACGAGTTCAATCAGCAGGAGTTCCTCGACGGTCAACTGACCCCGGTGTTCTTCGGTACGGCACTGGGCAACTTCGGTGTCGACCATGTTCTCGACGCTGTGGTGGACTGGGCTCCACGCCCGCTGGCACGCGTGGCCAACGAGCGCACCGTGGAGCCGGTGGAAGAGAAGTTCTCGGGCTTCATCTTCAAGATCCAGGCGAACATGGACCCTAAACACCGCGACCGCATCGCCTTCATGCGCATTTGCTCCGGCAAGTACGAAAAAGGCATGAAGATGCGCCACGTGCGCACCGGCAAGGACGTGCGCATCGGCGACGCGCTGACTTTCTTCTCCTCCGAGCGTGAGCAGCTGGAAGAAGCCTTTGCCGGCGACATCATCGGCCTGCACAACCACGGCACCATCCAGATCGGCGATACCTTCAGCGAAGGCGAAGTCCTGGGCTTCACCGGCATCCCGCACTTCGCCCCGGAACTGTTCCGTCGCGTACGCCTGCGCGATCCGCTGAAATCCAAGCAACTGCGCCAGGGCCTGCAGCAACTGGCCGAAGAAGGCGCGACCCAGGTGTTCTTCCCGGAGCGCAGCAACGACATCATCCTCGGCGCCGTCGGTGTGCTGCAGTTCGATGTGGTCGCCAGCCGCTTGAAAGAGGAATACAAGGTCGAATGCTCCTACGAGCCGATCACCGTTTATTCCGCGCGCTGGATCGAATGCAGCGACAAGAAGAAGCTTGAGGAATTCTCCAACAAGGCTGTGGAAAACCTGGCACTGGACGGCGGCGGTCACCTGACCTACCTCGCGCCGACGCGGGTCAACCTGGCGTTGATGGAAGAGCGCTGGCCGGACGTGAAATTCCGCGCGACCCGTGAACATCACTAAGCGCTGAATGGCCACACCGCAAAGCCCACTGTGAAAGCAGTGGGCTTTTTTTTTGTGGATTGAAAGGGTGGTCGAGGTGATTGCGTAGGTCTTTTCCTGCGCACTTGTAGCTTGCTTCTGGTTTTGACCCATGGGGAGTTTGGCCGGCGACAAGTCTGTCGTTGGTGTTTAGTGTCCAAAGGACATTTCGCAAACTGTGGCCTTTTGATGATCAAGGGAGTGACGCGTCGGCTGACCCATCTGTTACGGCTGGATGGCTATTTCTGCATGATGGCCTGGGTGCTCGCGGCGCTGTTGTTCATCAATCGGCTAAGCAGCATGGTCAAGCTGTTCATGGCGCTGTACTTGCGTCAGGAGCTGGGGTTGGCGATTGAAACCGTCGGCTGGCTGCTGTCGGCCTACGGTGCCGGTCTGCTGGCCGGTTCGATGCTCGGCGGGTTGCTCAGCGATCATCTGCCCACGGCGCGGCTGACCGCGGTGCTGTTCTTCATTTCGGTGTGGGTGCTGATCTTGCTGGGGGGGGTCACGCAGGTGCCGCTGCTGGCCGGGTTGCTCTTGCTCAGCGGGGCAGTCGACGGGGCGATCCGAACGCTGCATCAACGGCTGATCATGGAGTATTGCGACGTTGCGCAGCGTTCCCGGGCACAGGCCTTGAGCCGGGTGGCTCGCAACCTCGGGATGGCCGCTGCCGGGGTGGCGGGCGGCGTGTTGGCGCAGACGGATTTCCGTTGGGTTTTCTTCGCCAGCGCGGTGATGACGTTGCTGGCCTTGCTGTGGTTTGTCCACACCACGTGGCGTCGACCGGTGCTGATCCCTGACGAGAAACCCGATACCACCCCAGGCTCAGGCCAGCCATATCGCGACAAACCATTCCTCTGGTTGCTGGCGGCAACGGTTCTGCTGGGTATGGCGTTCGACATGGTCTACAGCACTCTGGGCAACTATCTGCGTGATTACTATCGCTTGAGCACCGAGGCGATCGGCTGGCAGTTCGGGCTCAATGCGCTGCTGGTGGTGTCGTTGCAGATTCCATTGTCGCACTGGGGCGAACGCTGGGGAATGCGCCGGCAACTGGTGGCCGGCAGTCTGTTGCTGGCCTGCGGGCTCGGCATGTTGCCGTTGGGGGCCGGGCTGTTTTACGCCTGCCTGTCGACGGTGATCTGGACGTTGGGCGAAGCGCTGTTCATGCCGCCGCTGAATATGCTGGTCATGCGGCACGCGCAAAGCGGAAAGAGCGGGCAGTACTTTGGCCTGTTTTTTATGAGCTGGAGCGCGAGCGCGCTGTTGTCGCCAGTGCTTGGCGGTCAGTTATACGGTCATTTTGGCGGGCACAGTGTGTGGCTGCTTGGCGCGACGCTGGCGCTGATGTCCATACCGCTGATTTATCAGGCTACCCGCTCGCGTGAGCCGGGTGCACTTTGCGAGCAAACACGCAAAGCCGACTCGCTTAGTTGATCCGGTAATCGGGCTTATTCGAAACCAGTCTTTCCATCCATGGCATTTCCGGCCGCTCGTTAGCGTCCTATCTGGTGAACCCGGCTGATCGGAACTAGATTTCACAGAGCGCCAGCCAGGCACTTGGGTTCACCTGAAAGAGGATGGAATCGATCATGAAAAACAGGTTGCTACGCGTTTTACTGCTGTTGAAAGTGATGGTGATGCTGTCCCTCGGCACCGCAACGGCCTGGGCCGAATGTGAGAATCACGATACTCAGGCATTCAGCGGGCAGGTGGGGCATAGCGGATTGATGCTCGCCAAGTCCGAGTCCGAGCCGGGCGATCAGGGGCAGGGTGGGGCTGACAATGGCGATGACTCGACCACTGACGAGCCGGACTCCGATGATGAAGAAGAGGGCGACAGCCAGACCTGATCGATGAATGGCCGGCAAAAGAAAACCCCTTCTGCCTCGACTGATGCGCAATCGAAGTGGAAGGGGTTGGGTTGATTCGTGAATCCCCGCAGGAGCGAGCAAGCCCGCTCCTGCGGTTTTTTATGCCGCGCCGTCGAGGAACTGCTCGGCGTGATGGCAAGCCACCTGGCGGCTGTCGAGCAGGCGCAGGGCTGGCTCCTCAGTGCTGCAACGCGCGGTGGCGTACGGGCAGCGCTTGTGGAACGCGCAGCCGGGTGGCGGGTTCAGCGGGTTGGGCAACTCGCCGACGATCTTGATTTTCGGCTTGTTCGGGTCCGGGTGAATCGTCGGCGTGGCCGACAACAGTGCCTGGGTGTAAGGGTGCAGAGGACGTTCGTAGATGTCGTTCTTCGGACCCATTTCGACCGGGCGCCCGAGGTACATCACCATCACGTCATCGGCAACGTGCTGCACCACCGCCAGGTTGTGGGAAATGAACACATAGGCGGTGTTGAACTCTTGCTGCAGATCCATGAACAGGTTGAGCACCTGAGCCTGGATCGACACGTCCAGTGCCGATGTCGGTTCGTCCGCCACCAGCACTTTCGGTTGCAGCATCATGGCGCGGGCCAGGGCGATCCGCTGGCGCTGACCGCCGGAGAACATGTGCGGATAACGCTGGTAGTGCTCGGGACGCAAGCCCACCTGCTTCATCATCGCCTGGACTTTCTCACGGCGTTCCGCGGCGCTCAGGTTGGTGTTGATCAATAATGGCTCTGCAAGCTGATCACCGACTTTCTGCCGTGGGTTCAACGAGGCGTACGGGCTCTGGAACACCATCTGCACGTCTTTGCGCAGTTGCTTGCGCTGGGCCTTGTCGGCACCGGCGACTTCCTGTCCGGCAATTTTCAGGGAGCCGGAGGACGGCTCTTCGATCAGGGTCAGGGCACGGGCCAGGGTGGATTTGCCGCAGCCCGATTCACCAACGACGGCTAGGGTCTTGCCGGCTTCCAGTTCGAACGATACGCCATTGAGGGCGCGCACGGTGGCGTGTCCCTTGAACAGTCCTCGGGACACATCGTAGTGACGGGTCAGGTCGCGGGCGGTAAGAACGACGGCCATTACGCCACCTCCTGGTTCAGCGGGTAGAAGCAGCGAGCGAGGCTGTTGCTTTTCGGGTCAAGCGCGGGACGTTGTTGACGGCAGTTGTCTTTCACGTAGGGGCAGCGTGGCGACAGCAGGCAACCCTGCGGACGGTCGTAGCGACCGGGAACGATGCCCGGCAGGGTCGACAGGCGCGAGGCACCCAGGCTGTGTTCCGGAATCGCCTTGAGCAGCGCTTCGCTGTACGGGTGTGCCGGAATGTCGAACAGTTGCGGCACCTGACCGACTTCGACTGCTTGCCCTGCGTACATTACGCACACGCGCTGGGCGGTTTCGGCCACGACGGCGAGGTCGTGGGTGATCAGTACCAGGCCCATGTTCTGCTCTTTCTGCAACGCCAGCAGCAGATCCATGATCTGCGCCTGAATCGTCACGTCCAGCGCCGTGGTCGGTTCGTCGGCGATCAGCAGTTTTGGCTCGCCGGCAATCGCCATGGCGATCGCGACACGCTGGCTCATACCACCGGACAGTTGATGCGGGTAGGCGTCCATACGGCTGGCGGCACCCGGGATTTCAACTTTTTCCAGCAGTTCGATGGCGCGCTTGCGGGCAGCCTTGCCGGACATTTTCAGGTGCAGGCGCAGGACTTCTTCGATCTGGAAGCCGACGGTGTAGCTCGGGTTCAGCGCGGTCATCGGATCCTGGAAGACCATGGACAGGTCTTTGCCGACGATCTGCCGACGCTGGCGATTGTTGAGCTTGAGCATGTCCTTGCCGTCAAAGATGAGCGAGTCGGCGGTGACGATGCCTGGATGCTCGATCAGCCCCATCAGCGCCATCATGGTCACGGATTTGCCGGAACCGGACTCGCCAACGATGGCCAGTACTTCGCCCTTGTCCACTTTCAGGTCGAGGCCGTCGACGACTGGCGTGGCGTTTTTGTCGCCGAAGCGAACGTTGAGATTCTTGATTTCTAACAGTGACATGGGAATCTCCTCAGGCGGCATTCTTGAGTTTCGGGTCCAGCGCATCGCGCAGGCCGTCGCCCATCAGGTTGATTGCCAGCACGCTGAGCAAAATGGTCAGACCAGGCAGGCTCACCACCCACCAGGCGCGTTCGATGTAGTCGCGGGCCGAAGCCAGCATGGTGCCCCACTCAGGGGTTGGCGGTTGTACGCCAAGGCCGAGGAAGCCCAGTGCGGCGGCATCGAGGATCGCCGAAGAAAAGCTCAGGGTGGCCTGGACGATCAGCGGCGCCATGCAGTTGGGCAGCACGGTGACGAACATCAGACGCGGCAGGCCGGCACCGGCCAGGCGCGCGGCGGTCACGTAGTCGCGGTTCAGCTCGCCCATTACCGCAGCGCGGGTCAGACGAACATAGGACGGCAGGGATACCACGGCGATGGCGATCACGGTGTTGATCAGGCCAGGGCCGAGGATGGCGACGATCGCCACGGCCAGCAGCAGGGACGGCAGGGCCAGCATGATGTCCATCAGACGCATGATGGTCGGGCCGACTACGCGCGGGAAGAACCCGGCGAACAGACCCAGCAGGATCCCCGGGATCAGCGACATGACAACCGACGACAGGCCGATCATCAAGGACAGGCGCGAACCGGAGATCAGGCGCGACAGCAGGTCGCGGCCCAGTTCGTCGGTGCCGAGCAGGAACTGGATCTGCCCACCTTCCAGCCAGGCCGGCGGGGTCAGCAGGAAATCACGGTACTGCTCGCTCGGGTTGTGAGGCGCAACCCACGGGGCAAAGATGGCGCAGAAAATCACCAGCAGCATGAACATCAGGCCGGCGACGGCACCTTTGTTCTTGGAGAACGCTTGCCAGAATTCTTTGTACGGGGACGGGTACAGCAGGCTTTGATCGACTGCTACCGATGGAATTGGAGTGGTCATGGTCATGATCTCAGCGCTGATGACGGATGCGTGGGTTGGCAAAGCCGTAGAGGATGTCCACTACGAAGTTGACCACAATCACCAGGCAGGCGATTAACAGGATGCCGTTTTGCACGACGGGATAGTCTCGGGCACCAATGGCTTCGATCAGCCATTTGCCGATGCCGGGCCACGAGAAGATGGTTTCGGTCAGGACCGCACCGGCCAGCAGGGTGCCGACTTGCAGGCCGACCACTGTCAGTACCGGAATCAGCGCGTTACGCAGACCGTGCACGAACACCACGCGCGACGGCGACAGGCCCTTGGCCTTGGCGGTGCGAATGTAGTCTTCACGCAGCACTTCGAGCATCGAAGAGCGGGTCATCCGCGCGATTACCGCCAACGGGATGGTACCCAGCACGATGGCTGGCAGGATCAGGTGGTGCAGGGCATCGAGGAACGCGCCGACGTCATCGGCCAGCAGCGTGTCGATCAGCATGAAGCCGGTGCGTGGCTCGATGTCGTAGAGCAGGTCGATCCGCCCGGACACCGGGGTCCAGCCCAGGCTCACCGAGAAGAACATGATCAGGATCAGGCCCCACCAGAAGATCGGCATCGAGTATCCCGCCAGGGAGACCCCCATCACCCCATGGTCGAACAGGGACCCTCGCTTGAGTGCCGCGATCACCCCGGCCAGAAGGCCCAGGACGCCGGCGAACAACAGGGCGGCCATGGACAGTTCCAGGGTCGCGGGGAACAGGGAGGTGAATTCGGTCCAGACGCTTTCACGGGTTCGCAGGGACTCACCGAGGTCGCCGTGGGCCAGTTTGCCGATGTAATCCAGGTACTGGGCATACAGGGGTTTGTTCAGACCTAGGCGTTCCATTGCCTGAGCGTGCATTTCCGGGTCGACTCTGCGTTCGCCCATCATGACTTCCACGGGGTCGCCAGGGATCATGCGAATCAACGCGAATGTCAGCAAGGTGATGCCGAAAAACGTGGGGATCAGTAACCCCAGTCGGCGGGCAATAAAACTAAACATCGTAAGGTGTACCTCATCAGCCGGTTAGGCGTGCCCGGCATACCTGGGTCAGGCATGCCGGGAGTTTTCTTATCTACTTCACCTGGGTGGTGGCGAAGTTATTCGTGGTGAGGGGGCTAATGTTATAGCCCTCTACGTTGTTGCGCATTGCGGTAAACATTCTAGTGTGTGCCATGCTGATCCATGGCTGGTCCTGGTTGAAAATAACCTGGGCCTGCTCGTAGAGCGCTGCACGCTCGGCTGGATCGGTTTTTTCCCGGGCCTGGTCGATCAGCGCCTGGAACTTGTCACTGCACCAGCGGGCGTAGTTTTCTCCGTTCTTGGCCGCTTCACAACTGAGCATAGGCGTCAGGAAGTTATCCGGGTCGCCGTTATCGCCCGCCCATCCGGCGGAAACCATGTCGTGCTCGCCGTTTTTCGCGCGTTTGAGCATTTCGCCCCATTCCATCACGCGGATGTCGATCTTGATCCCGACCTTGGCCAGGTCGGCTTGCATCATCTGCGCGCCGAGCATCGGGTTGGGGTTGGTCGGACCGCCACCGTTGCGGGTGAACAGGGTGAACGTGGTGCCTTCCGGTACGCCGGCTTCCTTGAGCAGGGCGCGAGCCTTGTCCAGGTCACGTGGCGGGTTTTTCAGGCTGTGGTTAAAGCCCAGCAGGGTATCCGGGAACGGGTTGACGCCCACCGTGGCATTGCCCTTGCCGAACAGTGCGTTGACATAGGCTTCTTTGTCGAAGGCGATGTCGATGGCTTTGCGCACGCGCACGTCGCTCATGTACTTGTGCTGGGTGTTCATGGCGATATACGAAACGGTCATGGCATTGAGTTCATCGACCTTCAGCTTCTGGTCTTTCTTGATGCTCGGGATGTCATCCGGCTTCGGATACAGCGCGACCTGGCACTCGTTGGCCTTGAGTTTCTGCAAGCGCACGTTGTTGTCGGTCGCGATGGCCAGGATCAGCGAGTCGGCCGGTGGCTTGCCACGGAAGTAGTCCGGGTTGGCCTTGAAACGAACCTGGGCATCCTTGTTGTAACGCTGGAAGACAAAGGGGCCGGTGCCGATCGGCTTGCTGTTGAGGTCGCCGGTCTTGTTGGCCTTGAGCAACTGGTCGGCGTATTCGGCCGGGTAGATCGAGGAGAAGGCCATGGCGATGTCGGCCAGGAACGGCGCTTCGCGACGGGTCAGGGTGAACTTGACCGTGTTGTCGTCGACTTTCTCTACGCTCTTGAGCAGCTCTTTGAAGCCCATGCTTTCAAAGTACGGGAAGCCCACGCTCGACAGCTTGTGCCACGGGTGATTCGGGTCCAGCTGACGCTGGAAGCTCCAGACCACGTCGTCGGCGTTCATGTCGCGGGTCGGCTTGAAGTATTCGGTGGTGTGGAACTTGACGCCTTTACGCAGATGGAAGGTGTAGTTCAGGCCGTCTTCGCTGATGTCCCAGGATTCGGCCAGCGCCGGAATCACTTCGGTGGTACCGGGCTTGAAGTCCGCCAGGCGATTGAAGATGGTTTCGGCCACGGCATCGGCGGTGACTGCAGTCGTGTACTGGACCATGTCGAAGCCTTCGGGGCTGGCTTCGGTGCAAACCACCAGGGGTTTGGCCGAGACACCGACAGCGACACTGAGCAAAGCAGCCGCGATGGCCGCACGTAGGGGAAGCATTTTCATCAAGAACCCTCTGCAATCAGTTTAAGGAAAAGAGCCGAACGGCCGATTCATCGCTGAACCTGCCGTTCGGCAGCGGTATTACAGGATGTTGAACGGAACCGTGGTCACGAGACGGAACTCGTTGATGCTGCCGTCAGCCTGGTTTTCGCTGGCACGGTGAGCGGTGTAGGTGCCGCGGATCGTGGTGGCCTTGAGCGGGCCGCTCTGCACGGCGTAGGTCGCGCCGATGCCGTATTCATAATGGGTTTCGCCATCCTGGATCTGGATGCCGTCGTAACCCTTGCCTGCCACGCCACCGTTGCCGGTGTAGTGAGTACCGTCGATGCCCCAGCCGCGAGCCTGGTAGATGTTGAACTTCAGGCCCGGTACGCCGTATTCAGCCATGTTCAGACCGTAGGCAACCTGGAACGATTTTTCGTTCGGGCCGTTGAAGTCCGACAGCAGGGAGTTGGCCAGGTAGATGCCGTTGGTTTCGTGCAGGTAGTCGAAGTACTCGTTACCGTTCACTTCCTGGTACGAGAAGGTCAGGCTGTGCGCCTGGTGGGTCAGGCCCAGCGAAAGCGAGTAGGTATCGTTGTCGATGTCACCGATCAGGGCCTTGCCGGTTTCCTTGGTTTTGTAGTAGTTCAGGCCGGTGGTCAGGCTCAGTACCTGGCTATCGCCCAGTACGTGAGAGGCGCCGAAGTAGTACTGGTTCCAGATGTCTTCAGCCTGGGTCGCCCAGAGGCTGGTGGTCAGGCTGGCGAGCGGGTTGTAGGTGATACCGCCGGTGTAGACGTGGTCGGTTTCAACGATGCCATTGGCATATTCGGTGCGGAATTTGCGCTGGCTTTCTTCGGTACGCGGTGAGTTGCGGTCGAAGGTGGCCAGGTCGAAGGCCAGGTTGTTCAGCTCTTCGCTGTGGATGGCCACACCTTCGAAGCTCGAAGGCAGAGCACGGTTGCCGATCACGTCGACCATCGGGCTGCTGAAGTTCATGCGGCCGGCGGTCAGGGTGGTGTTGGAGACACGGGCCTTGACGTTGGCCAGGCCCAGTTTGCTCCACTGGCCTTGAGCGTCGCCGCCTTCCTTGGTCAGGGTACGGTTGTTGCCCGCGCCCGGGCGAGTGCCCGGTGCGCCACCGTTGTTGGACGCCAGGTCCTTGCGGTCGCGATCCAGGGCGATCGCGTTGTAGGCCGCCACTTCAGTGCTGAAGCCGACAGTGCCTTCGGTGAAGCCCGAGTTGTACTTGAGGATGGTGCCCTGGACCCAGTTGATCCGGCGATCGGTCGGGGTCGAAACGCCGTCCTTCTTGTAGGCGAACTTGGCGCCGCGTTGCAGTTGCTCGTTGGCGTACCAGTTACGCGTAGTGCCGGTGAGCGACTGGCCTTCGACAAAGCCGGTGGCTTCGCTCTGGGCGTTTTTCTCGTTCACGGTAACCGGGGAGAAAGCCTGGCTTTGGGTTTCTGCGTAAGCCGTGGCGGTTACGCTGCTGATGGCCAGGGCCAATAACGCGGTGCTGCTCAGTTTCATGGGTAAAGCTCCTTACTTTCTTTTTTTATGCCGGTCTTTTTTTGTGATCCGGCTATTGGTTTAGAACTCGTTCATGGCTTCGCAAACGTTTGCTGTCGGCCAAATTGGCGAAAGACGGCAAAGCGTCTGCGTGAGGGCGGAAAAATCCGCCCCCTGGCATTTCTGGCTAATCGGTTATTTTTCTATGCTGACACCCGAGAAAACATTGCGGCCGAACGGGCTCACCTTGAACCCTTCGATTTTTGCGCTCAGCGGCTGGTTGACCGTTGAGTGGGCGACTGGCGTGATCGGCACTTGCTGTTTGAGCAACTGCTGCGCCTGTTTGTAGAGCAGGGTGCGCTGGTCACGGTCGGTGACGACCTTGGCCTGCTTGACCAGCTTGTCATAAGCCGGATCACACCACATCGAGTAGTTGTTGCCGCCAATGGCGTCGCAGCTGTAGAGCGTGCCCAGCCAGTTGTCCGGATCACCATTGTCACCGGTCCAGCCGATCAGGCTGATGTCGTGTTCGCCATTCTTGGTGCGCTTGATGTACTCGCCCCACTCATAGCTGACGATCTTGACCTTGAGGCCGATCTTCGCCCAGTCGGCCTGGAGCATTTCGGCCATCAACTTGGCGTTGGGGTTGTACGGGCGCTGCACCGGCATGGCCCAGAGGGTGATTTCAGTGCCTTCCTTGACGCCGGCAGCCTTGAGCAATTCCCGGGCTTTTTCCGGGTTGTAGGCGGCGTCCTTGATGGTGTCGTCGTAGGACCACTGGGTCGGTGGCATGGCGTTGACCGCCAGTTGTCCCGCGCCCTGGTAAACGGCATTGAGAATGCCTTGCTTGTTCACCGCCATGTCCAGCGCCTGACGCACTTCGAGCTGGTCGAACGGCTTGTGGCGCACGTTGTAGGCGATGTAGCCGAGGTTGAAACCCGGCTTCTCGATCAATTGCAGGGCCGGGTCGTTCTTCAGCGCGGTCACGTCGGCAGGGCGCGGATGCAGGGTGATCTGGCACTCGCCGGCCTTGAGTTTCTGCACGCGCACCGAGGCGTCGGTGTTGATGGCGAAAATCAGGTTGTCGAGCTTGACCCGGCTCGGGTCCCAGTACTGCTTGTTGCCGGTGTAACGGATGTTCGAGTCTTTCTGGTAGCTCTTGAACACGAACGGCCCGGTGCCGATCGGCTTCTGGTTGATGTCGCTCGGTTTGCCTTGCGCCAGCAGCTTGTCGGCGTATTCGGCCGAAAGGATGGCGGCAAAGCTCATGGCGATATTCTGGATGAACGCGGCGTCCACGCTATTGAGCGTAAAGACCACGGTCAGCGGTCCGGTCTTTTCAACCTTGGCGATATTCTTGTTCAGGCTCATGCCGTTGAAGTACGGAAACTCTGTCGGATAAGCCTTACGAAAGGGTTGTTGCGGGTCGAGCATGCGGTTGAACGTGAACAGCACGTCATCGGCATTGAAATCACGGGTCGGCGTGAAGTATTTGGTGGTATGAAACTTCACCCCTTCGCGCAGGTGGAAGGTGTACTTGAGGCCGTCCTCGGAAATATCCCAGCTCGTGGCCAGGCCCGGTACGACGTTGGTCGCGCCTTTCTCAAACTCTGCCAACCGGTTGTACAGCGGCTCGGCGGCGTCGTTGTCGGTCGCAGTGGTGTACTGCGCCGTATCGAAACCGGCGGGGCTGCCTTCGGAGCAGAACACCAGGCTGTTGTTGGCGGCCTGGCTGATGGAAGTGGCGGCCAACAGACCGGTGCCCAGCAATGCGGATAAAACCAAGGTATGGCGCATAACGCTCCCTTTCTCTCAAAGTGTTGTCAATGAGCCGCCGTCCTGTCAGCAGACGTAGAGGCATCACTGATTTCAAGCCATGCACGCAGCAGTAACCGATGACCCACGCGTGCACTGGTCGGATCCCGACGGTATGAGTCACGGGTCCGGCAGTAAATGCGTAGAGTCCTAAAGACTCGTAGGAAATGGCAACGCGTCCTCGCCCGATGCTGTAGTCAGCTGCGGATCTGGATGTAGGCGAATTCCTGCTTTTCGGTAGATAAAGCAACGGCGACGTCAAAAACGTCGCCGTTGCAAAACCTTATTTGCTGACGCTGACACCGTAGAAGGAGTTCAAGCCAAACGGGCTGATCTTGAAGTCCTGTACTTCGGCACGCATGGGTTGGAACACCGTCGAGTGAGCGATAGGTGTGTATGGCACTGCATCTTTGAGGACGTGTTGCGCCTCTTTGTACAGCTCGGTGCGCTTGGCCTGGTCCGGAGTGCGTTTGGCTTGCTTGACGATGCCGTCAAACTTCTTGTCGCACCACTTGGAGAAGTTATTGCCTTCCAGCGAGTCGCAGCCGAACAGCACGTTCAGCCAGTTGTCGGGATCACCATTGTCACCGCTCCAGCCAATCAGCATCGCCTGGTTCTCGCCACCTTTGGAGCGCTTGATGTACTCGCCCCACTCGTAGCTCTGGATCTTGACCTTGAGGCCGATCTTGGACCAGTCGGACTGCAGCATTTCTGCCATCAGCTTGGCGTTCGGGTTGTACGGACGCTGTACCGGCATCGCCCAGAGAACGATTTCGGTGCCTTCCTTCACGCCAGCTTCCTTGAGCAGCTCCTTGGCTTTCTCAGGGTCGTACTTGGCGTCCTTGATGGTGGTGTCGTAGGACCACTGGGTCGGCGGCATGGCGTTGACGGCCAGTTGACCGGCGCCCTGGTACACGGAGTCGATGATCTGCTGCTTGTTGACCGCCATGTCCAGCGCCTGGCGAACCTTCAGGTCGGCCAGCGGGTTGGCATCGGTTTGCCCCTTGACCTTGGGCATCACGTTGTAGGCGATGTAGCCGAGGTTGAAACCAGCCTGGTCAGGCACCTTCAGGGTCTTGTCTTCCTTCAGCGCCTTCAGGTCGGCCGGACGCGGGAACAGCGTGATCTGGCACTCGCCCTTTTTCAGCTTCTGGATACGTACCGACGGGTCGGTGGTGATGGCGAAGATCAGGTTGTCGATCTTCACGTCATCCGGCTTCCAGTAGTCCTTGTTCCCGGTGTAGCGGATGTTGGAGTCTTTCTGGTAGCTCTTGAACACGAACGGACCAGTGCCGACCGGCTTCTGGTTGATGTCGGCGGCCTTGCCTTCCTTGAGCAGCTGGGCGGCGTACTCGGCGGACTGGATCGAGGCGAAGCTCATGGCCATGTTCTGGATGAACGCGGCATCCACGTCCTTGAGGGTGAACTTGACGGTGTGGTCGTCGACTTTGTCGATCTTGGTGATGTTGGTGTCCATCCCCATGTCGGTGAAGTACGGGAATTCGGTCGGGTACGCCTTACGGAACGGATCATCCTTGTTGATCATGCGATTGAAGGTGAACAGTACGTCGTCGGCGTTGAACTCACGAGTCGGCTTGAAGTACGGGGTGGTGTGGAACTTGACGCCTTCACGCAGGTGGAAGGTGTAGGTCAGGCCGTCATCGGAGACGTCCCACTTGGTTGCCAGGCCAGGAATAACGGCGGTACCGCCGCGCTCGAACTGGGTGAGGCGGTTGAACATGGTTTCTGCAGAGGCGTCGAAGTCGGTTCCGGTGGTGTATTGACCTGGATCGAAACCGGCCGGGCTCCCTTCGGAGCAGAACACCAGGTTAGTCGCTGCTTGGGCGAACGGTGCGCTGGCTAACAAGCTTGCGCCAACTAAAAACGGAATGACCGCGTGTTTAAGCATGGTGGCCTCATGATTTGTTGTCATTTTTGGAATTAGAGGACGACCTCGTGAGTCGTGCCTGCGGATACTTATGCAGGGGCCATACCCATTGCAAGATCCAGAGTGACTACAAGCCTTAAACGGTGGCACGAACGTACCTTAATGTCGCATTTGTATAAATCCTGACGCATTTGACCGTTTGCGTGGCTTTTTTATGGTGCAAGCGACGCACTTTTAGGGTGCGTCCTGAACGCTGGGTGCTCCCGATCAGGGCGGGGTGTTACTTATTTATACCCCGTTCTGTGCGGTGGGTATGGCGTGAATAAGAGTGGTTATTGTTGCACCGATAGTGGCCAATCAATCTCAGTTGCACCCGGTGCAACTGCCGGCTTTTCTCGGTGGACAATTCATTTATAGCTCATGCCTGAAAACTGCCCAAAAAAAACGGCGATCACGTGAGTGACCACCGTTTTTTGTTTACGGGCTATCGACTCAAGGCATCAGCACTTCAATCGAACCATCGGCGGTCATGCTGACCTGGCTGGTGCCGGCTTCGACATCCGGTGTCACCGGTGCGGCGTCCATTGCGGCGGCTTTCATCATCATCGGCGCGCGCAGGTAAGGTTGTGGGTAACCGTTGCTGTTGAGGTTCAGGTTGACGATCTTGTAGCCCTTGCCGCCCAGAGCATCAGTCGCAAGCTGGGCGCGGGCCTTGAAGGCGGTCACGGCGTCCTTGAGCAGGGCGTCTTCGCTGGCTTTGCGGGTCGGGGTGGCGATGGCGAAGTCCATGCCGCCCATTTTCAGGTCGGTGAGCAGTTCGCCGGTCAGCTTCGACAGCGCGGCGAAGTCCGGGCTTTCCAGGCGCAGTTCGGCGCGCTCGCGCCAGCCGGTGATTTTCTGGCCCTTGGTGTCGTAGATCGGGTAACTGTTGCGACTGCCCTGGCGCAGGGTGACGTCCTTGACTTGCCTGGCCTGGGCCAGCGCCTTGTTCATGGTGGTGCTGACGTCGGCGGCAAGTTTGGCCGGGTCGCTGTTCTGTTCTTCGGTGTAGAGCGTCACGATCATCAGGTCGCGGGCCACTTCCTGGCTGACTTCGGCGCGCAGGGAAATCTGGTTGTAATGAAGCTCGTCGGCGGCCAGGGCCGGGAGGCTGGCGACGGTGCCAACGCTCAGGGCGAGGAGGGCGGCGCTGCGGCGGAATGTGTGCATGAAGGCTCCTTGAAAGGTGCGCAGGGGTTCGGTCCTAGCCTGCGTGAAACCATCAGACTCTAGCTTTTATGCGCTGGTTCGCACAGTTACAACTTCTATACAGATGGCATGCGGTGGCCGCTTCGCGAGCAGGCTCGCTCCCACTGGAGCGCGCATTCCAAAGGTGGGAGCGAGCCTGCTCGCGAAGGCGGCGGTACTGTCGCAGTAGAACCGACAGCCATGTGGCCGTTTGCCGCAGTTTTGCCTGCCGGCCCCCGTGCTTGGTTATACTCCCGGTGATCCGCCTGGAGCGCTCATCAGGAGAGCTCATGCTCGCCCCCGTTCAAATCACTTCCGCTACTCGCCAGAACCTCTGGCGGCTGACGTTCATCCGCACGTTGGTGCTGGCCGCCCAGGCCGGTTCCGTGGGCCTGGCCTACTGGCTCGAATTGCTGCCGTTGCCCTGGTTTCAACTGGCAGCGACCCTCGGCTGTTCGATGCTGTTGTGCGTGTTCACGGCGATCCGCCTGCGCACCTCGTGGCCGGTGACCGAGCTTGAATACGCCGTGCAACTGGCCTGCGACCTGTTTATCCACAGCGCATTGCTGTATTTCTCCGGTGGCTCGACCAACCCCTTCGTTTCCTATTACCTGGTGCCGCTGACCATTGCCGCGGTGACGTTGCCATGGCGTTATTCGGTGATCCTGTCGGGTATCGCGCTGACGATGTACACGCTGTTGCTGGCACAGTTCTACCCGCTGCAAACCTTCCCGATCGCTCGGGAAAACCTGCAGGTATACGGAATGTGGTTGAGCTTCGCCCTCGCTGCCGCCGTGATCACGTTCTTCGCTGCGCGCATGGCCGAAGAGCTGCGCCGTCAGGAAGAACTGCGCGCCATTCGTCGCGAAGAAGGCCTGCGCGACCAGCAACTGTTGGCCGTCGCCACCCAGGCCGCCGGTGCGGCCCATGAGCTGGGCACGCCACTGGCGACCATGAGTGTGCTGCTCAAGGAAATGCGTCAGGACCACCCTGATCCGATGTTGCAGGACGACCTGAGCGTATTGCAGGATCAGGTCAAGCTGTGCAAGGAAACCCTGCAGCACCTGGTGCGCGCCGCAGAGGCCAATCGCCGATTGGCGGTGGAGATGCAGGACGTCACCGACTGGCTGGATGAGGCCCTCAATCGCTGGCACCTGATGCGCCCGGAAGCCAGTTATCGCTTCCAGCGCCTGGGCCAGGGCGCAGTACCGCGCATGGCGCCGCCGCCGGACTTGACCCAGGCGTTGCTGAATCTGTTGAACAACGCCGCCGACGCCTGCCCCGAAGGGCTGCAAGTGACGCTGGACTGGGATTGGGAAAACCTCACCATCAGCATTCGTGACCATGGTGCCGGCGTGCCGCTGGCCATCGCCGAGCAAATCGGCAAACCGTTTTTTACCACCAAGGGCAAAGGCTTCGGCCTGGGCCTGTTTTTGAGCAAGGCCAGCGTGACACGCGCCGGCGGCTCAGTGAAACTCTACAGTCATGAGGAAGGCGGTACGCTCACCGAGCTGCGCCTGCCCCGTGTCGCCCGAGGAGACGAACATGAGTGACGAGATCCAAGTCGAAGGCGAAGAACTGCCGCATTTGTTGCTGGTCGATGACGACGCCACATTCACCCGCGTCATGGCTCGCGCCATGGCCCGCCGCGGTTTTCGCGTCAGCACTGCCGGTTCCGCCGAAGAAGGCCTGGAGCTGGCCAAGGCCGACCTGCCGGATTACGCCGCCCTGGACCTGAAGATGGACGGCGATTCGGGCCTGGTGCTGCTGCCCAAGTTGCTGGAAATGGACCCGGAAATGCGCGTGGTGATCCTCACCGGTTATTCGAGCATTGCCACTGCCGTCGAGGCGATCAAGCGTGGTGCCTGCAACTACCTGTGCAAACCGGCGGACGCCGACGACGTGCTGGCGGCGCTGCTGTCCGAACACGCCGACCTCGACAGCCTGGTGCCGGAAAACCCGATGTCCGTGGACCGCCTGCAGTGGGAACACATCCAGCGCGTGCTGACCGAGCACGAAGGCAATATCTCCGCCACGGCCCGCGCCCTGGGCATGCACCGCCGCACCCTGCAGCGCAAACTGCAGAAGCGTCCTGTTCGCCGCTGAACCGGTGCTGAACGAATGCGGGCCGTCTGTCGCGACAAACCGAACCGATCATCTATGATCGGTTCGTGCGTGTTCTTTTCTTTATCGAGCCTTATCCATGAATCAGAACGCTGAGTATTCCGCGGTCAACGACGCCGTGCGCGGGCAGTTTTTTCGCAAAGTGTGGGCGATGATCACGCCTTACTGGCGCAGTGAAGAGAAGGTCAAGGCCTGGACACTGCTGATCGCGGTGATTGCGTTGTCGCTGATCAGCGTGGGCATCTCGGTGTGGTTCAACACCTGGTACAAGGACTTCTACAACGCCCTGCAAAAGAAGGACGAGGCCGCGTTCTGGCAACTGATCCTGTATTTCTGCGCGATTGCGGCGGTGGCGATCGTCGGCGCGGTGTATCGGCTCTACCTGACGCAGATGCTGACGATCCGCTGGCGGGCATGGCTCACCGAAAAGCATTTCACCCGCTGGCTGGGTGAGAAAAACTACTACCAGCTGGAGCAGGGCGGTTACACCGATAACCCGGACCAGCGGATTTCCGAAGACCTCAACAACTTCACCTCCAACACCCTTGAACTGGGTATCGGGTTGCTGCGCAATATCGTCAGCCTGGTGTCGTTCTCGATCATTCTGTGGGGCGTGTCGGGCAGCATTGAAGTATTTGGCATCACCATCCCCGGCTACATGTTCTGGTGCGTGCTGGTTTACGCCGTAGTGGGCAGTTGGCTGACACATTTGATCGGTCGTCGCCTGATCGGCCTGAACAACCAACAACAACGCTTCGAAGCCGACCTGCGTTTCTCCATGGTGCGGATTCGTGAAAACGCCGAAAGCATTGCGTTGTACAACGGCGAGCCAAACGAAAATCGCCGCTTGAGCAATCGCTTCGGGATGGTCTGGCATAATTTCTGGGACATCATGAAGGTGTCCAAACGCCTGACGTTCTTCACCGCCGGCTACAGCCAGGCCGCCATCATCTTCCCGTTCATCGTTGCCTCGCCGCGCTACCTTGCCGGCAAGATCGAGCTCGGCGAACTGATGCAGATCAGCTCGGCATTCGGCAATGTGCAGGAAAGCTTCAGCTGGTTTATCAGTGCGTACCAGAACCTCGCTTCCTGGCGCGCTACCTGCGATCGTTTGCTGAGCTTCCACCAGGCCATGAGTGACAACGAAGGGCGTGCGCCGGCCATCGACGTACAGAATTCGGGCTCAGCGCTGAAGGTGCACAACCTGGGCCTCGACCTGGCTGAAGGGCGTCACCTGCTGAGCAACGCCGACATGACCGTGGAGGAGGGTGACCGTGTGATGCTCAGCGGTCGTTCCGGCAGTGGCAAGTCGACTTTGCTGCGGGCGATGGGGCATCTGTGGCCGACCGGCCATGGCAGTATTCGCCTGCCTTCGGCGCGCTATCTGTTCCTGCCGCAAAAGCCGTATTTGCCGATTGGCACCCTGCGTGATGCGCTCAGTTATCCACAGCCCGGCGATACCTATCCGAAGGAGCGCTACGTGCATGTGCTGGAAACCTGTCGCCTGCCGCACCTGATTGCCCGTCTCGACGAAGCCAACCACTGGCAGCGCATGCTGTCGCCGGGGGAGCAGCAGCGCCTGGCCTTTGCCCGCGCGCTGCTGTATGCACCGCAATGGCTGTATATGGACGAAGCGACCTCGGCGATGGACGAAGAAGACGAGGCCACGCTGTATCAGGCGCTGATCGATGAGTTGCCGGGGCTGAGCATTGTCAGCGTCGGCCATCGCAGCAGTCTGAAGCGCTTCCATCCACGGCACATTCGTATCGAGAATGGCCATCTGGTGGACCAGACCGTGACCGCATAAGCACCACCGCTCCTACAGGGGTAAGGTGATCGTACAACCGTGTTGCGCTATGATGCGCGTTACAGCAGCCGAACTTTTCGAGACAGATGTTCACCATGGAAAACCCGAACGACGCACCACGCCTCCCACGCAAGCGCCGCAGCCTCGCTCAGGAACTGGTGACGGTGCTGTCCGAACAGATCCGCGATGGTCATCTCAAGCGTGGTGACAAACTGCCCACGGAGTCGGCCATCATGGATGCCCATGGTGTCAGCCGCACGGTGGTGCGCGAAGCGATTTCCCGTTTGCAGGCGGCAGGCCAGGTGGAAACCCGCCATGGTATCGGCACCTTTGTGCTCGACACGCCGAGCCCGAGCGGCTTTCGGATCGACCCGGCCACCGTGGTGACCTTGCGCGATGTACTGGCGATCCTGGAACTGCGCATCAGTCTCGAAGTGGAGTCGGCCGGGCTGGCGGCGCAACGTCGCAGTCCGGAGCAACTGGCCAACATGCGCGCCGCCCTCGATGCGTTGAATGAAAGCGCCGCTCACGCCAGTGATGCCGTGGCGTCGGACTTCGCCTTCCACCTCGAGATCGCGCTGTCCACCGGTAACCGCTACTTCACCGACATCATGACCCACCTGGGCACCAGCATCATTCCGCGCACACGGCTGAACTCCGCGCGCCTGGCCCATGACGACCAGCAGCACTACATGGGGCGCCTGAGTCGTGAGCACGAGGAAATCTACGACGCCATTGCTCGTCAGGATTCCGATGCGGCCCGAGCGGCGATGCGCCTGCACCTGACCAACAGCCGCGAGCGGTTGCGTCATGCCCATGAAGAGGCTGAGGCGCAGCGAGGGTAGGTAGTCTGCCCTTGTTCTCCATCGACTGAACTACCGCTATCGCGAGCCTGCTCGCGATAGGGCCGTAACCTATAAAACAAATCCAGTAGTTTTCTCGCATCTTCCGACAACGTATCTCTTAAGTGACCGTTTATCACGGTTCTCGCAACTGTCCTTCCTCCGCTGAAACCCGCTAAAAATCAGGCCAACAGCCTTTCTTGTCGAACAATTTTCACCCTGCGCGATGAAATGCAGTTGACGGTTGTATTTTAAGTTGTACGATGACCTACAACTTCAGCGCAGGCTGAACGGTTTTCTCACACAACGTCGCTATCCAGGGTGTTCGAATAATGAATCCACAAGAACTGAAGTCCATCCTCTCTGCCGGTCTGCTGTCTTTCCCGGTCACCGATTTCAATGCTCAGGGCGACTTCAATCGCGCGGGTTACATCAAGCGTCTCGAATGGCTGGCCCCATACGGCGCCTCGGCGTTGTTCGCCGCGGGTGGCACCGGTGAGTTCTTCTCCCTGGCGGCCAGTGAATATTCGGAAATCATCAAGACCGCCGTCGACACCTGTGCCACCAGCGTGCCGATCCTGGCCGGCGTGGGCGGTTCGACCCGCCAGGCTATCGAATACGCACAGGAAGCCGAGCGTCTGGGTGCCAAAGGCCTGCTGCTGCTGCCGCACTACCTGACCGAAGCCAGCCAGGACGGCGTTGCCGCCCACGTTGAAGCCGTGTGCAAATCGGTCAACATCGGCGTGGTGGTCTACAACCGTAACGTTTGCCGCCTGACCGCACCGCTGCTGGAACGTCTGGCCGAACGCTGCCCGAACCTGATCGGCTACAAGGATGGCCTGGGTGATATCGAGTTGATGGTGTCGATTCGTCGCCGCCTCGGTGATCGCTTCAGCTACCTGGGTGGCTTGCCGACCGCCGAAGTCTATGCCGCGGCCTACAAGGCCCTGGGCGTACCGGTCTACTCCTCGGCGGTGTTCAACTTCATCCCGAAAACCGCGATGGACTTCTACCACGCCATCGCTCGTGAAGATCACGCCACCGTTGGCAAGATCATCGATGACTTCTTCCTGCCGTACCTGGACATCCGTAACCGCAAGGCCGGTTATGCGGTGAGCATCGTCAAGGCCGGGGCAAAAATTGCCGGCTACGACGCAGGTCCCGTGCGTGCGCCGCTGACCGACCTGACCGGCGAAGAGTACGAAATGCTCGCCGCGCTGATCGACAAGCAGGGCGCGCAATAACAACGATCAAACCGGAGCCGCTGAGCGATCAGCGGCTTTTTGCATGAGGAGAACGACTCGTGACAAAGCGCTACGACAACTACATCAACGGTGAATGGGTCGCCGGTGCCGATTACTCGGCCAACATCAACCCGTCCGAACTGAGCGACACCATCGGCGATTACGCCAAGGCTGACCTGGCTCAGGTCCACGCTGCCATCGATGCCGCCCGTGCCGCATTCCCGGCGTGGTCGGTTTCGGGCATTCAGGCCCGTCACGATTCGCTGGATAAAATCGGTACCGAGATCCTCGCCCGTCGCGAAGAGCTCGGCACCCTGCTGGCCAGGGAAGAGGGCAAGACCCTGCCTGAAGCCATTGGTGAAGTGACCCGTGCCGGCAACATCTTCAAATTCTTCGCCGGCGAGTGCCTGCGTCTGTCCGGCGACTATCTGCCGTCGGTGCGTCCGGGCGTCAACGTTGAAGTCACTCGCGAAGCCTTGGGCGTGGTCGGTCTGATCACCCCGTGGAACTTCCCGATTGCCATCCCGGCATGGAAAATCGCCCCGGCCCTGGCCTACGGCAACTGTGTCGTGCTCAAGCCTGCCGACCTCGTACCGGGCTGCGCCTGGGCCCTGGCCGAAATCATCTCTCGTGCCGGCTTCCCGGCCGGTGTGTTCAACCTGGTGATGGGCAGCGGTCGCGTGGTAGGCGATGCACTGGTCAACAGCCCGAAGGTCGATGGCATCAGCTTCACCGGTTCCGTCGGTGTGGGCCGTCAGATCGCGGTCAGCTGTGTGTCGCGCCAGGCCAAGGTCCAGCTGGAAATGGGCGGCAAGAACCCGCAGATCATTCTCGACGACGCCGACCTCAAGCAAGCGGTCGAGTTGTCGGTGCAGAGCGCGTTCTATTCCACTGGCCAGCGTTGCACCGCATCGAGCCGCTTCATCGTTACCGCCGGCATCCACGACAAATTCGTCGAAGCCATGGCCGAGCGCATGAAGTCGATCAAGGTCGGCCATGCCTTGAAGTCAGGTACCGACATCGGTCCGGTGGTCTCGCAAGCCCAGCTTGAACAGGACATGAAATACATCGACATCGGCCAGTCCGAAGGTGCGCGCCTGGTCAGCGGCGGCGGTTTGGTGACCTGCGACACCGAAGGCTACTTCCTCGCGCCAACCCTGTTTGCCGACAGTGAAGCTGCGATGCGCATCAGTCGTGAAGAGATCTTCGGTCCGGTGGCCAACATCGTTCGCGTAGCCGATTACGAAGCCGCACTGGCCATGGCCAACGACACCGAATTCGGTCTGTCGGCGGGCATTGCCACCACGTCGTTGAAGTACGCCAACCACTTCAAGCGCCACTCCCAGGCCGGGATGGTGATGGTCAACCTGCCGACCGCCGGTGTGGATTACCACGTTCCGTTCGGTGGGCGTAAAGGTTCATCCTATGGATCACGTGAGCAAGGTCGCTATGCGCAGGAGTTCTACACGGTCGTGAAGACCAGCTACATCGGCTCGTAACAGGAAACACCGCGGTATCGGCAACGATACCGCGCCCCCCTGTAGGAGCGAGCTTGCTCGCGATGGTCGCAAGGACGCGGCGGTAAACCTGATGCCCCGCGTCATCGTTGACCACCATCGCGAGCAAGCTCGCTCCTACAGAACACCGTTATTACCCGCATAAAAATAATCAGTGGGAGTACGTCCACATGCAATCGACCAAGCCGACTCACGTCCGCTATCTGATCCTGCTCATGCTGTTCCTGGTGACCACGATCAACTACGCCGACCGCGCTACCATCGCTATCGCCGGCTCCAGCCTGCAGAAAGACCTGGGCATTGACGCCGTTACCCTCGGCTACATCTTTTCCGCATTCGGTTGGGCCTACGTGGCCGGGCAAATCCCCGGCGGCTGGCTGCTCGACCGCTTCGGTTCGAAAAAAATCTACGCGCTGAGCATCTTCACCTGGTCGCTATTTACCGTGCTGCAGGGCTATGTCGGCGAGTTCGGCATGTCCACGGCCATCGTTGCGCTGTTCATGCTGCGCTTCCTGGTGGGCCTGGCAGAAGCGCCATCCTTCCCCGGCAATGCCCGTATCGTGGCGGCCTGGTTCCCGACCGCTGAACGCGGCACTGCCTCGGCAATCTTCAACTCCGCGCAGTACTTCGCCACCGTGCTGTTCGCGCCGCTGATGGGCTGGATCGTCTTCACGTTCGGCTGGCAGCACGTGTTCATTGTGATGGGTGCGATCGGCATTGTGTTCTCGCTGGTCTGGCTGAAAGTTATCCACAGTCCGCGCCAACACCCGATGATCAACGATGCCGAGTTCAAGCACATCGCCGACAACGGCGGCATGGTCGACATGGATCAGGACAAGGCCAAAGGTTCGGCCAAGCGCAGCGAAGGTCCGAAATGGGACTACGTGCGTCAGTTGCTGACCAATCGCATGATGCTTGGCGTGTACCTGAGCCAGTATTGCATCAACGCCATCACTTATTTCTTCCTGACCTGGTTCCCGGTGTACCTGGTACAGGAACGCGGCATGACCATTCTCAAGGCCGGTTTCATCGCCTCGCTGCCGGCGATCTGCGGCTTCATCGGCGGGGTGCTCGGCGGCGTGATTTCCGACTACCTGCTGCGCAAGGGGCACTCCCTGACCTTCGCCCGCAAGGCGCCGATCATTGCCGGCCTGCTGGTTTCCAGCAGCATCGTGGCCTGTAACTATGTGGATATCGAATGGATGGTCGTGGGTTTCATGGCCCTGGCGTTCTTCGGTAAAGGCGTGGGCGCGCTGGGTTGGGCCGTGGTGTCCGACACCTCGCCCAAGCAGATCGCCGGCCTGAGTGGCGGCCTGTTCAACATGTTCGGCAACATAGCCTCGATCACCACCCCGATCGTCATCGGCTACATCATCAGCTCCACCGGTTCGTTCAAGTGGGCGCTGGTGTTCGTCGGTTGCAACGCCTTGGTCGCGGTGTTCAGCTATCTGGTCATCGTGGGCCCGATCAAGCGTGTGGTGCTCAACGAGCCACCAGCGAATGGTTCTCAAGCCCCTGGCAAATTGTCTCAAGCGCATTCCTGAGGAGCGGCGTCATGCAGTTGATTGAACATTCCGACTCGCCGCGCTACATCCGCCTGCACGAGCGGGATAACGTGGTGATCGTGGTCAACGATCAGGGGGTTCCGGCCGGTACCGAGTTTTCGGACGGCCTGGTCACCGTGGATTTCGTACCACAGAGCCACAAGGTCACCCTGGCGGATATTCCCGAAGGTGGCCAGGTGATTCGTTACGGCCAGGTCATTGGCTACGCCTTGCAGCCGATTCCCCGTGGCAGTTGGGTCAAGGAAGATCAACTGCGCATGCCGACCGCGCCGCCGCTGGACAGCCTGCCGCTGTCCACGGACGTGCCGGCTGCGCAAGCACCGCTGGAAGGCTTCACTTTCGAGGGTTATCGCAACGCCGACGGCACCGTCGGTACGCGCAACATTCTCGGCATCACCACCACTGTGCAGTGTGTGACCGGGGTGCTCGATCATGCGGTCAAGCGCATCAAGGCCGAGTTGCTGCCCAAATACCCGCACGTCGATGACGTGGTGGCGCTGACCCACAGCTACGGCTGCGGCGTGGCCATCACGGCCACCGACGCCTACATCCCGATTCGCACCGTACGCAACCTGGCGCGCAACCCGAACCTGGGTGGCGAAGCCCTGGTGATCAGCCTGGGCTGCGAGAAATTGCAGGCCGGGCAGGTGATGCACGACAACGATAGCTCGGTGGATCTCAGCGAGCCGTGGTTGTACCGCTTGCAGGATTCCAGCCACGGCTTCACCGAGATGATCGAGCAGATCATGGAGCTGGCCGAAGTCCGCCTTAAGAAGCTTGATCAACGCCGTCGCGAAACCGTGCCCGCATCCGAGCTGATCCTCGGCATGCAGTGCGGCGGTAGCGATGCGTTCTCCGGCATCACCGCCAACCCGGCACTCGGCTATGCCTCGGACCTGCTGCTGCGGGCCGGTGCGACAGTGATGTTTTCCGAAGTCACCGAAGTGCGCGATGCCATTTATCTGCTGACCTCCCGCGCGGAAAACCAGGACGTCGCCCAGGAACTGGTGCGGGAAATGGACTGGTACGACCGTTACCTGGCCAAGGGCGAAGCCGATCGCAGTGCCAACACCACGCCGGGCAACAAGAAGGGCGGGTTGTCGAACATTGTCGAGAAGTCATTGGGCTCGATCGTCAAGTCCGGCAGCAGCGCGATCAATGGCGTGCTTGGCCCTGGCGAGCGTTTCAAGCGCAAAGGCCTGATCTTCTGTGCGACCCCGGCCAGCGATTTTGTCTGCGGGACGTTGCAGTTGGCGGCGGGGATGAACCTGCATGTATTCACTACCGGTCGCGGCACGCCTTACGGGCTGGCCATGGCGCCGGTGGTGAAGGTATCGACGCGCACCGAGCTGGCGCAACGCTGGCCGGACCTGATCGACATCGACGCCGGGCGCATTGCCACCGGGCGTGCGTCCATCGAGGAGCTTGGCTGGGAGCTGTTCCACTACTACCTGGACGTGGCCAGCGGCAAGCAGCAGACGTGGGCGGAGAAGCACAAGCTGCATAACGACATCACCCTGTTCAACCCGGCGCCGATCACCTGAGACCGAGTCGCCTGCTTCGCGAGCAAGCCCGCTCCCACACTGGATTTTTTGCCGTGCACAGATTTTGTGTTCGACACTGAGCAAATGTGGGAGCGGGCTTGCTCGCGAAGGCGATCCAGCAGGCGCCGAAGTCTTCAGTGGCTTATCATTAGCCCCCTAACGACGCCCACCCCCAAGGTCCTCCCGGCATGCTGGCAATTTTCCTCGAAACCCTGAACATCACCGCGCCGGTGTTTGCCATGCTGTTTCTGGGGGTGCTGCTCAAACGCATCGACTGGATCAACGACAACTTCATCCACACCGCGTCGTCACTGGTGTTCAACGTCACCATGCCGGCGCTGCTGTTTCTTGGCATCCTGCATGCCGATCTGCACGCGGCGTTGCAGCCGGCACTGCTGATCTACTTCTCCCTGGCAACCCTGGTGTGTTTTGCCATCGCCTGGGGCTGGGCGATCTGGAAGTGCCCGCGGGAAGATCGGGGGATCTACACCCAGGGTGCCTTTCGCGGTAACAACGGGGTCATCGGCCTGGCGCTGGCGGCAAGCATGTATGGCGACTACGGGATTTCCCTCGGGGCGATCCTCGCGGCGCTGGTGATCCTGTTCTACAACACGCTGTCGACCATCGTGCTGGCGGTGTACAGCCCGGTGATCAAGTCCGATCCGTGGAGCATCTGCAAAAGCGTGTTCAGCAATCCGCTGATCATCAGCGTGATTGCGGCTGCACCGTTCGCCTACTTCAAGATCGGCTTGCCGGGATGGCTCGAGACCTCCGGCCAGTATCTGGCGCAAACCACCTTGCCGCTCGCATTAATCTGTATCGGCGGCACGCTGTCGCTGGCGGCGCTGCGCAAAAGCGGCAACATGGCGCTGAGTTCCAGCCTGGTGAAGATGATCGGCCTGCCGGTGCTGGCGACGCTGGGCGCATGGCTGTGTGGTTTTCGTGGTGCGGAACTGGGGATTCTGTTTCTGTACTTCGGCAGCCCGACTGCCGCTGCGAGTTTCGTCATGGCCCGGGCGGCGGATGGTAACCATGAATTGGCGGCGGCGATCATCGTGATCACCACGCTGATGGCGGCGGTCACCACCAACGTCGGGATTTTCTTTTTGCAGTGGGGTGGGTGGATCTAGCGTCAGGATTTGCGGTGAATTGAAGGGCCCCTTCGCGAGCAAGCCCGCTCCCACAGGGGGAATGCATTGCAAATGTGGGAGCGGGCTTGCTCGCGAAGACGGCGCAACCAACACTGCAACTTTCGGATAGTTACTCTGGCTTCTGGTAACTGTCGATCACTTCCTGCGCCGCGCGAAACGCATCGATCGCCGCCGGCACACCGGCATACACCGCGCAATGCAGCAGCGCTTCGCGAATCTCTTCCACGGTACAGCCGTTGTTCAGCGCACCGCGCACGTGACCTTTCAACTCCTGCGGGCACTTGAGCGCGGTCAGTGCAGCGAGGGTGATCAGGCTGCGGGTTTTCAGCGGCAACCCTTCGCGATTCCACACACCACCCCAGGCGTGTTCATTGACGAAATCCTGCAGGGGTTGAGTGAACTCGGTGGCGTTGCCCAGTGCGCGGTCGACGAAGGCGTCGCCCATCACTTGGCGGCGGACTTCAACGCCGGGTTTTTTATTCTCGGTCATGGGGCTTCCTTCTTATGGTGTTGGCGACGCCAGGCGCGCAGCGACGTGAACAGCAAGAACGCCACCAGCGCCGGCAGGACGAAAAACAGCATCAAGTGTTCGAGCTTGCCGGCCAGTGGCATGCCGGTGGTGAACGACACCACGTGCAGCCCGTATGCCAGGTACAAGCCCAGAAACAGCAGGCCTTCGGCGCGGGTCACCCGGTAGCCGGAGTAGAACACCGGCAGGCACAGCGCCGCGACGCCAAGCATCACCGGCAGGTCGAAATCCAGGGCATTGGGCGACACCGACAGCGGTGATGGTGCCACCAGCGCGGTAAAGCCGAGCACGCCCAGCAGGTTGAACAGGTTGCTGCCAATCACGTTGCCCACGGCAATATCACGCTCGCCGCGCGTCGCGGCGATCAATGACGTGGCGAGCTCAGGCAGTGATGTGCTGACGGCGACGATGGTCAGGCCGATGATCCGCTCCGACAACCCGAGATCGGTGGCGACCGCAACGGCTGCACCCAGCAGCAAGTGCCCGGCGTACACCAGCATCGCCAACCCGACGACAATCATCAGCAGGCTGCTCAGCCATGGCGCTTGTGCATGGTGGTCATGGCTCGATACCGGCCGCGCCGAATGCCGTGACTGGCGCAGCAACAAACCCAGGTAGATCGCCAGTGCCGTCAGCAGCATCACGCCGTCGGCACGGGTCAGTTCTTCATTCCAGGCGAGTACGAACACCAACAGGCTGGCGCCGATCATCAGCGGGATATCCAGGCGCACCAGTTGCCGGGAAACCCGCAACGGGATGATCAGCGCGGACAAGCCGAGGGTGACGAGGATGTTGAAAATGCTGCTGCCGATCACGCTGCCGACGGCAATGTCGGCGTTATGCGCCAGGGTCGCTTGCAGGCTGACCGCCATTTGCGGTGCGCTGCTGCCGAGAGCGACGATGGTCAGGCCGATGATCAGTGGGCGTATGTGCAACCGCGCGGCGATGCGTACAGCAGCGCGTACCATCAATTCGGCACCGACGATCAGCAGGAACAAGCCGCTGAGCAATTCGATCACGCTGATCAGGGGTAAATCGGCTAATCCGAAAATGGTCGGGGCTCCATCGGTCAGTCGTCGAGGGCCTGGACCCGCACCCGGGCCGTGCCGCTTTTGAGCATGCCCAGGCGTGCGGCGGCTTCGTGGGACAGGTCGATCAGCCGGCCGCGGGTGTGTGGCCCACGATCATTGATGCGCACCACGCAGGATTTGTCGTTATTGAGATTGGTCACCTTCACCCGCGTACCGAAGGGTAGCTGGCGATGGGCGGCGGTCATGGAATTCTTGTCGAAACGCTCGCCATTGGCGGTGCGTTTGCCTTGGTGTTTGGCGCCGTAGTACGAAGCCACGCCGGTTTTGTCGTAGCCATGCGGATCGACGGTGTCGGTGCTGGCGCAACCGGCCAGGAGCGAGAGGAGGGCGCAGGCGCCGAGCAGACGTATCATTCGAAGGTTTCCCGAAATAACTGCAGGATAGAGCCAATGTGGCGAGGGGGCTTGCCCCCGTTGGACTGCGTAGCAGTCCCTAAACCTGAATCCTCGGTTCATCAAATGGATCCCGATTTCAGATAATGGGGCCGCTCCGCGACCCAACGGGGGCAAGCCCCCTCGCCACAGAAGCTCGCTCCTACAAGGTTTTGAGCCAGGACTGAAATCCGGCTCCATTTCTATCAACCTTCGAGCTTGCTTTTGAGCAATTCGTTCACTTGTTGCGGGTTGGCCTTGCCTTTGGAAGCTTTCATGGCCTGGCCGACGAAGAAGCCGAACATCTTGCCGCGCTTGGCTTCGTCTGCCGCGCGGTATTGTTCGACCTGCTCGGCGTTGGCCGCAAGCATTTCGTCCAGCACCGCCGAGATGGCGCCGGTGTCGGTCACTTGCTTGAGGCCGCGCTTGTCGATGATCTCGTCCGCGCTGCCTTCGCCGTTGGCCATCGCTTCGAACACCACCTTGGCGATTTTGCCGGAGATGGTGTTGTCCTTGATGCGCAGCAACATGCCGCCCAGGAGCTCCGCGGAAACCGGCGACTGTTCGATGTCCAGGCCTTGCTTGTTGAGCAGGCTGCCCAACTCGACCATCACCCAGTTCGCCGCCAGTTTGGCGTCGCCACCGATGCTCGCGACTTTCTCGAAGTAATCGGCTTGTTCGCGGCTGGTGGCCAGCACGCTGGCGTCGTAGACCGACAGACCGAATTGTTCCTGGAAGCGCTCGCGCTTCTGCGGTGGCAGTTCCGGCAGAGTGGCGCGCACGTCGTCGAGGAACGAGTTCTCGATGACCACCGGCAGCAGGTCCGGATCGGGGAAGTAACGGTAGTCGTTGGCTTCCTCTTTGCTGCGCATCGGACGGGTCTCGTCCTTGTTCGGATCGTACAGGCGGGTCTGCTGGATCACTTTGCCGCCGTCTTCGATCAATTCGATCTGACGCTGGATTTCGCTGTTGATCGCCTTCTCGATGAAACGGAACGAGTTGACGTTCTTGATCTCGCAACGGGTACCGAACTCGACCTGGCCCTTTGGACGGATCGACACGTTGCAGTCGCAACGCAGCGAACCTTCGGCCATGTTGCCGTCGCAGATGCCCAGGTAACGCACCAGCGCGTGGATCGCCTTGACGTAAGCCACGGCTTCCTTGGCGCTGCGCATGTCCGGTTCGGAAACGATTTCCAGCAACGGCGTGCCGGCACGGTTCAGGTCGATGCCGCTGGCGCCGCTGAATTCTTCGTGCAGGCTCTTGCCGGCGTCTTCTTCCAGGTGCGCCCGGGTGATGCCGACACGCTTGACCGTGCCGTCTTCCAGGGCGATGTCCAGGTGGCCCTTGCCGACGATCGGCAATTCCATCTGGCTGATCTGGTAGCCCTTGGGCAGGTCCGGGTAAAAGTAGTTTTTACGGGCGAACACGTTGTGCTGGCCGATCTCGGCGTCAATCGCCAGACCGAACATCACCGCCATGCGTACCGCTTCCTGGTTCAGCACCGGCAGCACGCCGGGCATGCCCAGGTCTACCAGGCTGGCCTGGGTGTTCGGTTCGGAACCGAAGGTGGTGGAACTACCGGAAAAGATTTTCGACCGGGTGGTGAGCTGGGTGTGAATCTCCAGCCCGATCACGACTTCCCATTGCATGTGTGTCTCCTCAGAAGCCGGTTGGGGTGCGGGTGTGCCAGTCAGTGTTCAACTGGTACTGGTGCGCAACGTTGAGCAAGCGGCCTTCCTGGAAATACGGGGCGAGCAGTTGCACGCCGACCGGCAGACCGTCGACGAAACCGGCCGGCATCGACAGGCCTGGCAGGCCCGCGAGGTTGGCGGTGATGGTGTAGACGTCTTCCAGGTACGCAGCGACCGGGTCGCTGTTCTTGGCGCCGAGCTTCCAGGCCGGGTTCGGCGTGGTTGGGCCGAGGATGATGTCGACCTCATTGAAGGCGGCCATGAAGTCGTTCTTGATCAGGCGACGAATCTTCTGTGCCTTCAGGTAGTAGGCGTCGTAGTAACCGGCCGACAGGGCGTAGGCACCCACCATGATGCGGCGCTGCACTTCTGTGCCGAAACCTTCGCCACGGGAGCGCTTGTACAGGTCTTCGAGGTTTTTCGGGTCTTCGCAGCGATAGCCGAAGCGCACGCCGTCGAAACGCGACAGGTTGGAAGAGGCTTCCGCCGGGGCGATCACGTAGTACGCAGGAATTGCGTGCTGCATGTTCGGCAGGCTGATTTCCTTGACCACGGCACCGAGCTTTTTCAGCTCTTCGACGCTGGCCATGACCAGGTCGGCAATGCGCGGGTCGAGGCCGGCGCTGAAGTACTCTTTCGGCACGCCAATGCGCAGGCCTTGCAGCGAGCCGTTGAGGCTGGCGCTGTAGTCCGGCACGGGCTCGTCGATGCTGGTGGAGTCGTTCGGATCGAAGCCGGCCATACCTTGCAATAAAATTGCGCAGTCTTCAGCGGTGCGTGCCATCGGGCCGCCCTGATCGAGACTGGAGGCGTAGGCGATCATGCCCCAGCGCGATACACGACCGTACGTCGGTTTCAGGCCGGTGAGGTTGGTCAATGCGGCGGGCTGACGAATGGAGCCGCCGGTGTCGGTGCCGGTGGCGGCAGGCAGCAGACGGGCGGCCACTGCAGCAGCGGAGCCGCCGGACGAACCGCCTGGCACGTGTTCCAGGTTCCACGGGTTTTTCACCGCACCGTACCAGCTCGACTCGTTGGCCGAACCCATGGCGAATTCGTCCATGTTGGTCTTGCCCAGGGTCACGGTGCCGGCAGCAGCCAGTTTGGCGACGACGGTGGCGTCGTACGGGGCCTTGAAGTTGTCGAGCATCTTCGAGCCACAGCTGGTGCGAATGCCCTGGGTGCAGAACAGGTCCTTGTGGGCGATCGGCGCGCCGAGCAGGGCGCCGCTCTCACCATTGGCCCGACGGGCGTCAGCGGCTTTCGCCTGCGTGAGCGCCAGGTCCTCGGTGAGGCTGATGAAACTGTTGAGCTGTGGATCGAGCTGGGCGATGCGCGCCAGCAGGACTTTGGTCAGCTCTTCGGAGGAAAACTTTTTATCGGCGAGTCCGCGGGCGATCTCGGCCAGAGTCAATTGATGCATTGCAGGCTCTTTCCCTTTAGTCGATGACTTTCGGAACCAGGTACAGGCCGTTTTCGACCGCTGGTGCGATGGACTGGTAGGCCTCGCGGTTATTGGTCTCGGTCACGACGTCTGCACGCAGGCGCTGGCTGGCTTCCAGCGGGTGGGCCAGCGGTTCGATACCGTCGGTATCGACCGCCTGCATTTCGTCGACCAGCCCGAGAATGCTGTTGAGGGCCGAAGTGATGTGTGGAAGATCGGCATCATTGAGGCCAAGGCAGGCCAGATGAGCGATTTTTTCCACGTCGGAGCGTTCTAGCGCCATTGGGATTCTCCAGTGGAAAACAAAACGGACGGCGTCCGTGTGTTAGATTGTCGGAACACTACCGCACTTCTACGGTCATAAGGCCGCGATTGTGGGGCTTGGTGCACAGAAAAGCGGCCAATTTAACATATTGGCGCCTTGCCCAAAATCCCTGTCGTTGTTAGAGTTTGCCGCACTTTTTTACCCACGCGTTGCCTAGGGTCCCTTTCCCATGTTCAAGAAACTGCGTGGCATGTTTTCCAGCGATCTTTCCATTGACCTGGGCACTGCCAACACCCTTATTTACGTGCGCGAGCGCGGTATCGTCCTGAATGAGCCCTCCGTTGTGGCCATTCGGACACACGGTAACCAGAAAAGTGTCGTTGCTGTCGGCACCGAAGCCAAGCGCATGCTCGGCCGTACACCGGGCAACATCGCTGCCATTCGTCCGATGAAGGACGGCGTGATCGCCGACTTCAGCGTGTGCGAAAAAATGCTGCAGTACTTTATCAACAAGGTTCACGAAAACAGCTTCCTGCAGCCTAGCCCTCGCGTGTTGATCTGCGTTCCATGCAAATCCACCCAGGTCGAGCGTCGTGCCATCCGCGAATCGGCCCTCGGTGCCGGTGCCCGCGAAGTATTCCTGATCGAAGAACCAATGGCCGCTGCCATCGGTGCCGGCCTGCCGGTTGAAGAAGCTCGCGGCTCGATGGTCGTGGATATCGGTGGCGGTACCACCGAAATCGCGCTGATCTCCCTGAACGGTGTGGTTTACGCCGAATCCGTGCGCGTTGGCGGCGACCGCTTCGACGAAGCGATCATCACCTATGTACGTCGCAACTACGGCAGCCTGATCGGTGAGTCGACTGCAGAGCGCATCAAGCAGGAAATCGGTACCGCCTACCCGGGCGGCGAAGTTCGCGAAGTCGACGTTCGTGGCCGTAACCTGGCCGAAGGCGTTCCACGCGCATTCACCCTGAACTCCAACGAAGTGCTGGAAGCTCTGCAAGAGTCCCTGGCGACCATCGTTCAGGCCGTGAAAAGCGCCCTGGAGCAATCGCCTCCGGAACTGGCTTCCGACATCGCCGAGCGCGGCCTGGTACTGACCGGTGGCGGCGCCTTGCTGCGCGACCTGGACAAGTTGCTGGCCCAGGAAACCGGTCTGCCGGTGATCGTTGCCGAAGACCCGCTGACCTGCGTTGCTCGCGGCGGTGGCCGTGCATTGGAAATGATGGATAAACACACCATGGACCTGCTTTCCAGCGAATAAGTCGCCGGATCGCCTCTATGCTGTTGAGCGCGCAGGCGGCACTTTGCAGTGCTGCCTGTTCGCGTTTATCTTCTGTCAGTCTGCATCCAGGCCGGATTGCTGCCGTATGAATAAACAGAACATTTGCCTGGGAGGAGCGGCTTATTAAACCGCTTTTCACCAAGGGCCCTTCACTGGGCGTGCGCCTGTTGGTGCTGGTCGTGCTATCGATCGCGCTGATGGTGGTCGATGCCCGTTTCAGTCTGCTCAAGCCTGCACGCAGCCAGATGTCGCTGGTGCTGATGGACGCCTACTGGATCACCGACCTGCCCGGACGACTGTGGGATGGCGTTGCCAGTCAGTTTGGCAGCCGGACCGAACTCGTCGCCGAAAACGAAAAACTCAAGACTGAAAACCTGCTGTTGCAGGGGCGCATGCAAAAACTTGCCGCCCTGACCGAGCAGAACGTTCGGCTGCGCGAGTTGCTCAACTCTTCGGCGCTGGTCAACGAGAAAGTCGAAGTGGCCGAGTTGATCGGCATGGACCCCAACCCCTTCACCCATCGCATCATCATCAATAAAGGTGAGCGCGACGGCGTGGTCCTCGGTCAGCCGGTACTCGATGCCCGCGGCCTGATGGGCCAGGTGGTCGAGTTGATGCCCTACACCTCCCGCGTCCTGCTGCTGACCGATACCACCCACAGCATTCCGGTGCAGGTGAACCGTAACGGTTTGCGGGCGATTGCCAGCGGCACCGGCAACCCGGAGCGCCTGGAGTTGCGTCATGTGGCCGATACCGCCGACATCAAGGAAGGCGACTTGCTGGTCAGCTCCGGCCTCGGCCAACGTTTCCCGGCCGGTTACCCGGTGGCGACGGTCAAGGAAGTGATTCACGATTCCGGCCAGCCGTTTGCCATTGTCCGCGCCATTCCGACCGCCGCCTTGAACCGCAGCCGCTACTTGCTGCTGGTATTCAGCGACAACCGTACTGCCGAAGAGCGTGCCAACGACGCCGCCCAGGCCCAGGAGAACCTGGATGCGCAGGGCGGTGGTCCGATCATTCCGGCGACGGTTCCGAAACTGGTCAATCCCGCAGCCACCGCTGCACCGGCCGCCGCACCGGCGACTCCTGCTACGGCGGCGCCTGCAGCCACGGCGCCAGCCAAGCCAGCCACCACGCCAGCCAAGCCTGCGGCCACGCATCCTGCGGCAGCTAAACCCGCTGCCGCGAAGCCTGTCGCCAAGCCGCCGGTCTCCGCGCCGGCCACTCCAGTGGGGAGAGAATAATGGGCGGTGTAAAAGCATCCCGAAACGGCTGGATAGTCTGGGTGACGTTTGCCGTTGGCCTGCTGCTGAGCGTTTCACCCCTGCCGCAATTCATGGAAATCCTGCGCCCGCTGTGGCTGGCCTTGCTGCTGGCCTTCTGGGCGTTGAACATGCCGCAGACAGTGGGGATGGTGACCGCGTTTTGCCTGGGACTGGCTGAAGACGTGCTCTACGGCACCTTGTTGGGACAGAACGCATTGATCCTGACGCTCATCACCTACCTCGTACTGGCGCTGCAACAACGCCTGCGGATGTTCCCGATGTGGCAACAGAGCCTGGTGATACTGGTGATCTTCGGCCTGGCGCAACTTGTACAGCTATGGCTCAGCGCCTTGACCGGCAATCGTCAGCCAACGCTGGCGCTGGTGCTGCCGGCACTGGTCAGTGCATTGCTCTGGCCCTGGATCAGTTTCGGTTTGCGCGGATTGCGTCGACGCTACAAAATCAATTGATTCGGTCAGGCATTAGACAGGGAGAGGTCTTGATGAAACGGTTGTACCTCGCCTCTGGCTCGCCCCGTCGACGTGAATTGCTCACGCAGATCGGCGTTCCGTTCTCCGCGGTCAGTGCGGACATCGATGAAACCCCTTTACCTCAAGAATCCCCTTCGGCCTACGTCGAGCGCCTGGCGCGCGGCAAAGCCGAAGCGGGGCGCGACGCTGTCGTGTCCGATGTCCCGTTCTGCGTGCTCGGCGCCGATACCGCCGTGGTATTCGACGGAAAAATTCTCGGCAAACCGGTTGATCAAGCGGATGCGTGCACCATGCTGATGATGTTGTCAGGGTGTGAGCATGAGGTCCTGACCGCGATTGCCGTGCTCGATGGCGAACGTTGCGAGTCCCGGGTTGTCAGCAGTCGGGTGCGTTTTCGTGATATCAGTCGTGCAGAAGCCGCCGCCTACTGGGCCAGCAGTGAGCCAAGGGACAAGGCGGGCGGCTATGGCATTCAAGGACTGGGTGCGGTGTTTGTCGCCGGGCTCAATGGAAGTTATTCGGCGGTGGTCGGACTACCGCTTTGCGAAACCGCGCAACTGCTCGGCCATTTCGGCATACCCTGTTGGCAACCCCTGGGCGCGCTTTAAGCGTCGTCCTGAACAGATGCGGCCATTATCGTGAACATGCCTGAACGAGACCCTGCCATGAGTGAAGAGATCCTGATCAACATCACGCCGATGGAGTCGCGCGTGGCGGTGGTCGAAAACGGTGTCCTGCAAGAGGTCCATGTCGAGCGTACGCAAAAGCGCGGGATCGTCGGCAACATCTATAAAGGCAAAGTCGTGCGGGTATTGCCGGGGATGCAGGCGGCATTCGTCGACATCGGCCTGGATCGTGCCGCGTTCATTCATGCGTCGGAAATTTCCCTGCGCGAAGGCCCGGCGGTCGAGAGCATCAGTGCCCTGGTGCACGAAGGCCAGAGCCTGGTGGTGCAAGTGACCAAGGACCCGATCGGCTCCAAAGGCGCACGCCTGACCACTCAGTTGTCGATCCCTTCGCGTTACCTGGTGTACATGCCACGCACGGCCCACGTCGGCATTTCCCTGAAGATCGAAGACGAAGCCGAGCGCGAACGCCTCAAGCAAGTGGTCACCGATTGCGTGGCCAAGGAAGGCATCAAGGAGGCCGGCGGTTTCATCCTGCGCACGGCAGCCGAAGGCGCCGGCGCCGATGAAATCCTCATGGACATCCGCTACCTGCGCAGGCTTTGGGATCAGATCAGCGCCCAGATCAAAACCATCAGCGCGCCCAGCGTGATCTACGAAGACCTCGGTCTGGCGCTGCGCACCCTGCGTGACCTGGTGAGCCCGAAAATCGAGAAGATCCGTATCGACTCACGGGAAACCTTCCAGAAAACCACGCAGTTCGTCGCCGAATTGATGCCCGAGATTGCCGACCGTCTGGAACATTACCCGGGCGAGCGGCCGATTTTCGACCTGTATGGCGTCGAAGACGAAATCCAGAAGGCGCTCGAGCGCAAGGTCCCGCTCAAGTCCGGCGGTTATCTGGTGGTCGACCCGGCGGAAGCCATGAGCACGATCGACGTCAACACCGGGGCGTTCGTCGGCCATCGCAACCTCGAAGAAACCATCTTCAAGACCAACCTCGAAGCCGCGACGGCCATCGCCCGTCAATTGCGCCTGCGTAACCTCGGCGGAATCATCATCATCGACTTCATCGACATGGAAGATGAAGAACACCAGCGCCAGGTGTTGCGCACGCTCGAAAAGCAACTGGAGCGCGATCACGCCAAGACCAACATCATCGGCATCACCGAACTGGGCCTGGTGCAGATGACCCGCAAGCGCACCCGCGAAAGCCTTGAGCAAGTGTTGTGCGAGCCGTGCAACGCCTGTCAGGGGCGCGGCAAGCTCAAGACCCCGGAAACCGTTTGCTACGAAATCTTCCGCGAAATCCTGCGTGAGGCTCGCGCCTATCAGGCGGAAGGCTATCGTGTATTGGCGAACCAGAAAGTGGTGGACCGCCTGCTCGACGAAGAGTCGGGCAACGTCGCCGAGCTGGAAGGGTTTATCGGGCGCACCATTCGCTTCCAGGTCGAAACCATGTATTCCCAGGAACAATACGACGTGGTGTTGCTCTGAAGCGATTCACATTGATTGTTCGAGAACGGCTGGCCTCAGCTTTTTGCAAACTTTTTGCCATGGGAGCCACCTGACATGGACCGTCTGACACGCATTTTGGCCACACTGACCCGCTGGGGTCTGGGCCTGTGCGCGTTGGTTTTGGTGTTGATGGCGCTCTACGTCAGCCTTGGCCGGGAGCTGTCGCCGCTGGTCGCCGAGTACCGTGCCGACATCGAAACCAAAGCCAGCGATGCCTTGGGCATGCCGTTGCAGATCGGCGAGCTCGAAGGCAGCTGGAGTGGGTTTGCCCCCATATTGATGGCGCACGATGTGACGGTCGGCGAGGGCGCCAATGCCTTGCACCTGGATCAGGTGCGAGCGGTGCCGGATCTTTGGGCCAGCCTGCTGGCCCGTCAGGTACGCATCGCTCACCTGGAGCTCAGCGGCCTGAAGATCAGCGTCAAGGAGGGTAACGACGGTCAATGGGCGCTGGAAGGTTTGCCGGTGCAGCAGGACCAGCCAACTGATCCGGAACAGTTGCTCAATCGCATGCAAATGATCCAGCAACTGTCGGTGCTGGACAGCCAGGTAACCTTGCAGCCGTTTGGCCAGTCGCCACTGACACTGACGTATGTTGGCCTGAACCTGAAAACAGGTGCTGCCCGGCAGCGACTCGACGCCCGCCTGACCCTGCCCGACGGCCAACCTGTGGCCATGAGCCTGCGCACCCGCATTCGTGCCAGCCAGTGGAAGGACGGTGATGCCGAGGTCTACCTGAGCCTGCCGCAAAGCGACTGGTCGAAGTGGTTGCCCGAGCGCGTGACCCAGGAGTGGAGCTTTCCCGAGATCAAGGCCGGTGGCGAGCTGTGGGCGACCTGGGGCAAAGGCACCCTGCAAAGCGCTGCAGTGCGCTTGAACGCGCCACAAATCAAGGGCGCCTACGCCGAGCGCAAGCCGATCCAGATCAATAACCTGGCGCTCAATGGATACTTCCAGCGCAGCGCCGAAGGCGTGTCGGTGACGCTGGATTCCCTGGCGATGAACCTGGGCGAGACCCGCTGGGAAACGCATTTGCAGCTCAAGCAAAGCGCGGCCACTGATAAAACCGAAGAAATCTGGCACCTGCAGGCCGACCGGGTTGATCTCACTCCGCTTACCCCGCTGCTCAATGCCATGGCGCCGTTGCCGGAAGGTTTTGCCACGGTCGTCGAGCGGCTGAAGGTCACGGGTGGATTGCGCAATGTGCTGGTTGACTTGCGCCCGAATGCCGTCGATGACAGCAAGTTCAGCTTTGCCGCCAACCTCGACCAGGTAGGCTTCGATGCCTATCACGGTGCACCGGCGGCCCGAAACGTCAGCGGCAGCATCAGCGGTGACCTGGGGCATGGCGAACTGCGCATGGACAGCAAGGACTTCATGCTGCACCTGGACCCGATTTTCGCCAAGCCATGGCAGTACATTCAGGCCAATGCACGGCTGACCTGGAAACTCGATAAAGAAGGTTTCACCCTGATCGCGCCGTACCTGAAAGTGCTGGGAGAGGAAGGCAAGATCGCCGGCGACTTCCTGATTCGCCTGCATTTCGACCACACCCAGGAAGACTACATGGACCTGCGGGTCGGCCTGGTGGACGGTGACGGTCGCTACACCGCCAAGTACTTGCCGGCGGTTCTCAGCCCGGCGCTGGACGAATGGCTGCGCACGGCGATTCTCAAGGGCGCGGTGGACCAGGGTTTCTTCCAGTATCAAGGGTCGCTCAACCACGGTGCCGCAGACGAGGATCGCAGCATCAGCCTGTACTTCAAGGTTCACGATGCCGAACTGGCCTTCCAGCCGGGCTGGCCCCATGTCAGCAAGGTCAGCGGCGATGTGTTCGTCGAAGACAGCGGCGTGCGGATTCTGGCCAGCAAGGGCCAATTGCTCGACACCCAGGTCAGCGATGTCTACGTCAACATTCCCCATGTGCCCGCCGGGCAGAACGTTCATTTGTTCCTCGATGGCGGATTTGCCGGCGGTTTGGGCGATGGCCTGAAAATCCTCCAGGAAGCGCCGATCGGTACCGGGGCAACGTTCGCCGGCTGGGAAGGCGAGGGGGACCTGCAAGGCAAGCTGAAGCTGGACATACCACTGGCAAAAGGCGAGGAGCCGAAGATCCTCGTCGATTTCAAGACCGCCAAGGCGCGCTTGAAACTGGCCGAACCTGTGCTGGAGCTGACCCAGCTCAAAGGTGATTTCCGTTTCGACAGCGCCAAGGGCCTGAGCGGGCAGAACATCAGCGCACGGGCATTCGACAAGCCGGTCACCGCACAGATTTTTGCTGATGGCAGCCCGGGTAAACTCAATACCCGGGTGACTGCGTCGGGCCAGGTCGAAGTGAAGAAACTGACCGACTGGCTGAAGGTAACCCAGCCGCTGCCGGTGAGTGGCGTGATCCCTTATCAACTGCAACTGACCCTGAACGGCGCCGACAGCCAGTTGCAGGTCAATTCCAGCCTCAAGGGCGTGGCCGTCGATTTGCCGGCACCGTTCGGCATGACCGCCGATACGGGACGCGACACGATGTTCCGCATGACCTTGCAGAGCGACGAACGGCGTTATTGGGGCAGCTACGGGGACCTGGCGAGCTTCACGTTCGCGGCCCCGGCCAGCAATTTCGCCGACGGCCGCGGGGAGTTGTCCCTCGGTGGCGGCGAGGCGGTGTTGCCTGGCAGCAAAGGCCTGCGGGTGCGAGGCGTGCTGTCGGAGCTGGACGTTGGCCCGTGGAAGGATCTGGTGGATAAATACGCCGGCCAGGACCCTGGCGGCAGCGCCAGGCAATTGCTCAGCGGCGCTGATTTCAAGGTGGGCAAGCTCAGCGGTATCGGTACTACGCTCGATCAGGCCTCGATCCAGCTGACGCGCAAGGCTTCCGCCTGGGCGCTGCAACTCGACAGCCAGCAGATCAAGGGCAACGCCAACCTGCCCGATGCGAGCGCGGTGCCGATCACGATCAATCTGCAAACCGTGCGCTTGCCCGCACCGGACCCGGCCGTGCAGGCCGATGAAAACTCGCCGGATCCGCTGGCGTCGGTGGACCCGTCGAAAATCCCGGCGATGGACATCACCATCAATCAGTTGTTCCAGGGCCAGGATCTGGTGGGCGGCTGGTCGCTGAAAATTCGCCCGACGGCCAAGGGCATCGTATTCAACGCGCTGGACCTGGGCCTCAAGGGCATTCTGCTGGTGGGCAGCGGTGGCTGGGAAGGCGTGCCCGGCGCCAGCTCAAGCTGGTACAAGGGACGCATCAGCGGCAAGAACCTCGCCGATGTGCTCAAGAACTGGGGGTATGCTCCGAGCGTCACCAGCCAGGACTTTTATATGGATGTCGATGGCCGCTGGCCCGGGTCGCCGGCCTGGGTGGCGACCAAACGTTTCTCCGGCTCGCTCGATGCGACGCTCAATCAGGGCCAGTTCGTCGAGGTGGAAGGCAGTGCCCAGGCGCTGCGGGTATTCGGTTTGCTCAACTTCAACTCCATCGGCCGGCGCCTGCGCCTGGACTTCTCCGACCTGTTCGGCAAGGGCCTGAGTTATGACAAGGTCAAAGGGCTGTTGGTCGGGACTAATGGCGTGTATGTCACCCGTGAGCCGATCCGGCTGACGGGGCCGTCGAGCACCATTGAGCTCGACGGCACCCTGAACATGGTGGCCGATCAGATCGATGCAAAACTGCTGGTGACCTTGCCGGTGACCAATAACCTGCCGATCGCCGCACTGATCGTCGGTGCACCGGCGGTCGGCGGGGCACTGTTCCTGATCGACAAGTTGATTGGCGATCGGGTCTCCCGCTTCGCCAGTGTGAAATACACCGTAAACGGGCCATGGAAAGAACCGAAAATCACCTTCGACAAGCCTTTTTGAAACGCCATCCCTCGAGCCTATGGAGTAGCATGGCCGTTGCGGCTCGCCCCCTGTAGGAGCGAGCTCGCTCGCGATGAGTTTGGACGCGACGCGTTTTTTCAGACAGCCTGCGTCATCGTTCACGTCCATCGCGAGCAAGCTCGCTCCTACACGGTCTGTGTTGATTTCAATAAGGAAAAGGTCATGTCTGTCGCGGTGATTCAAATGGTCAGCCAGAGCGATGTGCTGGCCAATCTGGCCCAGGCCCGTCGGTTGCTTGAACAAGCGGCAGCAGGTGGTGCGAAACTGGCGGTATTGCCGGAAAACTTCGCCGCCATGGGTCGGCGTGACATTGCCGACATCGGGCGCGCCGAAGCACTGGGCGAAGGCCCGATCCTGCCCTGGTTGAAACAGACCGCACGCGACCTCAAGTTATGGATAGTGGCCGGCACGTTGCCGTTGCCGCCGGTGGATCAGCCGAGCGCCAAAGTGCATGCCTGTTCGTTGCTGGTCGACGACCAGGGCGAAACGGTGGCGCGCTACGACAAGCTGCACCTGTTCGACGTCGATGTGGCGGACAATCGTGGCCGTTATCGTGAATCCGATGACTATGCTTATGGCAACGGGGTGGTCGTGGCGGACACACCGGTCGGCCGGGTTGGCCTGACGGTCTGCTATGACCTGCGCTTTCCCGAGCTTTACAGCGAATTACGCGCGGCCGGGGCCGAACTGATTACCGCGCCATCGGCCTTTACCGCCGTGACCGGCGCTGCGCACTGGGACGTGCTGATTCGCGCGCGGGCCATCGAAACCCAGTGTTATGTGCTCGCGGCTGCCCAAGGCGGGACGCATCCGGGGCCGAGGGAAACATTCGGGCATGCCGCCATCGTCGACCCGTGGGGGCGTGTGCTGGCGCAGCGGGACCAAGGCGAAGCCGTGCTGCTGGCCGAACGCGACAGCAGCGAACAGGCGTCCATCCGGGCGCGGATGCCGGTGTCCAGTCACCGGCGCTTTTTCTCGCAGGGCGCCCAGCGGCCTGCATCAGAACGACGAATTTAAGGCGTAAAGCATATGAGCGAGTTGTTGTCCTCAGTCAGTGAACACCTGTTGGCGCCCGGTGGCGTCACGATCGAGAGCCTGCAAGGCGTGCTCGGCGATCTGGCCGGGCCGGGCATCGATGCCGCCGACCTGTATTTCCAGGGGCAGATCTCCGAGTCCTGGGCGCTGGAAGACGGCATCGTCAAGGAAGGCAGCTTCAACCTTGACCAGGGTGTGGGCGTGCGTGCGCAATCGGGTGAAAAAACCGGTTTTGCCTACAGCAATGCCATCACGCTTGAGGCCCTTGGCGCAGCGGCGCGTGCCGCCCGTTCGATTTCCCGGGCCGGGCAGCACGGCACGGTACAGGCATTCACCAGCCAGGACGTCGCGCAGTTGTATGCGCCGGACAATCCCCTGGAAGTGCTGACCCGTGCCGAGAAAGTCGATTTGCTCAAGCGAGTCGACGCCGCGACCCGTGCCCTCGACCCGCGCATCCAGCAAGTCACCGTGAGCATGGCCGGTGTCTGGGAGCGGATTCTGGTGGCTTCCACCGACGGCGGCCTGGCGGCGGATGTGCGGCCGCTGGTGCGTTTCAATGTCAGCGTGATCGTCGAACAGAACGGTCGCCGCGAGCGCGGCGGTCATGGCGGTGGCGGTCGGACCGACTACCGTTATTTCCTCGGCGAAGACCGCGCCATGGGTTATGCCCGTGAAGCGTTGCGCCAGGCGCTGGTCAACCTTGAGGCCATCCCGGCACCGGCCGGTACCTTGCCGGTGGTGCTCGGTTCCGGCTGGTCGGGCGTGCTGCTGCACGAAGCGGTCGGCCACGGTCTGGAAGGCGACTTCAACCGCAAGGGCAGCTCTGCCTATAGCGGGCGCATGGGCGAGATGGTTGCGTCGAAGCTGTGCACCATCGTCGATGACGGCACCCTGGCCGGTCGCCGCGGCTCGTTGAGCGTCGATGATGAAGGCACGCCGACCGAGTGCACCACGCTGATCGAAAACGGCGTGCTCAAAGGCTACATGCAGGACAAGCTCAACGCTCGTCTGATGGGCGTGGCTCGCACCGGTAATGGCCGTCGCGAGTCCTACGCGCACCTGCCGATGCCGCGCATGACCAATACCTACATGCTCGCCGGTGAAAGCGATCCGGCGGAAATCATCGCCTCGGTGAAACGCGGCATCTACTGCGCCAACCTGGGTGGCGGTCAGGTGGACATCACCAGCGGCAAGTTCGTGTTTTCCACCAGCGAGGCGTACCTGATCGAGGACGGCAAGATCACGGCACCGGTCAAAGGCGCAACGCTGATCGGCAACGGGCCGGAAGCCATGAGCAAGGTGTCGATGGTCGGTAATGACCTGTCGCTGGACAGTGGCGTGGGCACGTGTGGCAAGGATGGGCAGTCGGTGCCGGTGGGTGTCGGCCAGCCAACGCTGAAGATTGATGCGATCACCGTGGGTGGCACGGGCGCGTAAGCGGCTTTTGCAACAGTGGAGCTTCGGGTGAGTTGCAGGGCAACTCACCCGATCAGGGATTCAACGCAGGCCGCGTTGAGTCTCGTCCAGCTCACGGATGTACTTGAAGATTTTACGGCTGGAAGCAGGAGGCTTGTTTTGCGCAACCTCATGCTGGGCCTGACGGATCATGGAACGCAGTTGCTGGCGATCGGCGTCAGGGTAGTCGACGACGAATTTTTCCAGAACGGCATCGTCACCGGCAATCAGGCGATCTCGCCAGCGCTCCAGGTTGTGGAAACGCTCGTTGTACTGGCGAGTGGAGGCATCGAGTTGATCGAGCAAGACCAGAATGGCGTCAGTGTCCTGATCGCGCATCAGCTTGCCGATGAACTGAAGGTGTCGCTTACGCGCGATGTTCGCGGTGTGCTTGGGCGCATCGGCCAGGGCCCGGCGCAAGGCGTCGGTCAAGGGCAGCTTTGCAACCAAGTCAGGCTTGAGTGTTGTAAGGCGCTCGCCAAGGTCAACCAGAGCATGAAGCTCGCGTTTAACCTGGGATTTGCTTTTTTCTCCCGTATCGAGGGAGTCGTCGTAAGAATCAACCATGGTGGCAGTCCGCAAAGAAACGCCGCCATGATAACCAGTCGGGGGCCGCTTGTCCGGCCCGGTCGCTCGATGACCGTTACCGAAAGCAGAATTTGAGTGGAGAACAGCATGAGTGCAGTTGAAAGCGTCGGCCCACAAGCGTTGCCGGCACTGCAGGAACAAGTCGAGCAGATCATCGCTGAAGCCAGACGCCAAGGGGCCAGTGCCTGTGAAGTGGCGGTGTCACTGGAGCAGGGTTTATCGACTTCGGTGCGCCAGCGTGAAGTCGAAACGGTCGAATTCAACCGCGATCAGGGGTTTGGCATCACCTTGTACGTCGGCCAGCGCAAAGGCTCGGCCAGCACTTCGGCCAGTGGTCCGGAAGCGATCCGCGAAACGGTTGCCGCTGCACTGGCCATCGCCAGGCACACTTCGGAAGACGAAGCCTCGGGCCTGGCGGATGCTGCGCTGATGGCGCGGGACATTCAGGATTTCGACCTGTTCCACCAGTGGGACATTACTCCGGAACAAGCCATCGAACAGGCCCTGGCCTGCGAAGCCGCGGCGTTTGCCGCCGACAGCCGGATCAAGAACGCCGACGGCACGACCCTCAGTACCCATCAGGGCTGCCGCGTTTATGGCAACAGCCACGGGTTCATCGGCGGTTACGCATCGACTCGTCACAGCTTGAGCTGCGTGATGATCGCCGAAGCGGACGGCCAGATGCAGCGCGATTACTGGTATGACGTGAACCGCCAGGGCAATCTGCTCGCCGACCCGGTCAGCATCGGCCAGCGCGCTGCGCAACGGGCGGCGAGCCGTCTGGGCGCGCGTCCGGTGCCGACTTGCGAGGTGCCGGTGTTGTTTTCCGCAGAGTTGGCCGGGGGGCTGTTCGGCAGTTTCCTGTCGGCGATTTCCGGTGGCAGCCTGTATCGCAAGTCTTCGTTCCTTGAGGGTACTCTCGGCCAGAAACTGTTTCCGGAGTGGCTGACCATCGACGAGCGTCCGCACCTGATGCGTGCCATGGGCAGCGCAGCGTTCGACGGTGACGGCTTGGCAACCTACGCCAAACCATTCGTCGAAAAAGGCGAGCTGGTGTCATACATCCTCGGTACCTACTCCGGTCGCAAGCTGGGCATGCCGAGCACGGCCAACGCCGGCGGCGTGCACAATCTGTTCGTCACCCATGGTGATGAAGACCAGGCGGCCTTGCTGCGGCGCATGGGGCGCGGCTTGTTGGTCACCGAGTTGATGGGCCAGGGGCTGAACATGGTCACGGGCGATTACTCCCGGGGTGCGGCGGGATACTGGGTCGAGAACGGCGAAATCCAGTTCGCGGTCCAGGAAGTGACCATCGCCGGCAACATGCGCGACATGTTCAAGCAGATCGTCGCGGTCGGTAATGATCTCGAACTTCGCAGCAACATCCGCACCGGTTCGGTGCTGATCGAGCGGATGACCGTAGCGGGCAGTTAATCTCCCGTGACAAAAAAGGCGCGCCACCCAATGGGTGGCGCGCCTTTTTTATGGTTCTTCACGGAGTCTGGAGAAACAAAGAAACAAGAACGCCGATTTGCTTGATGATGGTGATGGATACGGCGCCCCCTCACCACAAAGCCGCGGCGTTTACTCGCCTTCGTCGAAGTAATTGTTGATCAGGGCTACCAGCGCATCCATCGCTTCCTGTTCCTGCTCGCCTTCCGTGCTCAGATGGATTTTCGTGCCCTTGCCGGCAGCGAGCATCATCATGGCCATGATGCTTTTTCCATCGACGGTGGATTCCGGGGTGCGACCCACGCGGATCGTGCAATCCTTGAATTGGCCGGCAACACCAACGAATTTTGCCGACGCCCGGGCATGCAAACCCAGTTTATTGATGATTTCGATTTCCAGAGCAGGCATCGCGATGTGAATCCTTTAGCTGAGGTCGCGGTGGCGAACCTGGACGTTCTTCAGGGATTTTTGCAGCGTCTGCCCCAGACGCTCGGTCAGGTAGACGGAGCGGTGATGTCCGCCAGTGCAGCCAATGGCAATGGTGACGTAGGCGCGGTTGCTGGCGGCAAAACGAGGCAGCCACTTTAGCAGGTATGTGGAAATGTCCTGGAACATCTCTTCGACATCCGGCTGTGCCGCCAGATATTCGGCAACCGGTTGATCAAGCCCTGACTGCTCGCGCAATTCCGGTTTCCAGTAAGGGTTGGGCAGGCAACGCACATCGAACACCAGGTCGGCGTCCACCGGCATGCCGCGTTTGAACCCGAAGGATTCCACCAGGAACGCAGTGCCGGGTTCCGGCTGATTCAACAGGCGCAGCTTGATGGCATCGCGCAGTTGATACAGGTTCAGGTTGGTGGTGTTGATCTTGAGATCGGAGAGGTCGGCAATCGGCCCGAGCAGCACGCTCTCGACGTTGATGGCTTCGGCCAGCGAGCGATTGGCGTTGCTCAGGGGGTGGCGCCGGCGGGTTTCCGAGAAGCGCTTGAGCAGGGTTTCTTCGTCGGCGTCCAGGTACAGGACATCGCACTGGATATGGCGGTTGCGGACTTCTTCGAGCAGGTCGGGGAAGCGTGACAGGTGGCTGGGCAGGTTGCGGGCGTCAATGGAGACGGCGACCAGCGGCTGCAACAGTTCGGTATGAATCAGCGCTCGTTCGGCCAGTTCCGGCAGCAGGCCGGCAGGCAGATTGTCGATGCAGTAGTACCCGTTGTCCTCAAGGACGTTGAGGGCGGTACTTTTACCTGAGCCGGAACGGCCACTGACGATGATCAAGCGCATGATTACTGACCGTTTTGCTCGTCCAGGACAACCTGATACAGGGCTTCATTGCTTGGGGCGCTGCGCAGTTTGTCGCGCACGTCCTTGCGGTCGAGCATGCTGGCGATCTGGCGCAGCAGCTCAAGGTGCGCATCGGTGGCGGCTTCCGGGACCAGCAGCACGAACAGCAGGTCAACCGGCGCGCCGTCGATGGCGTCGAAATCGATCGGGGCGTCCAGGTGCATCAAGGCGCTGATGGGCGAAACACAGCCCCTGAGACGGCAGTGTGGAATAGCGATGCCGTTGCCAAAACCTGTGGAACCGAGTTTTTCACGGGCAATCAGCGCCTCGAAGACATCTTGCATCTCCAGAGCCGGCACTTCGCGGGCGATCAGATTGGCAATTTGTTCGAGGGCTTTCTTTTTACTGCCACCCGGCACGTTCACCAGGGAACGGCCGGGGGTCAGGATACTTTCAAGTCGGATCATGGGTTGGGAGTGTTAACGACCGGTTGCGCCCTGAAGGAGGCTCTGGGTCTTTTCCTTATGCTTTTTGAGTTGTTTATCCAGCTTGTCGGTGAGTGCATCGATCGCGGCGTACATATCGGTATGTTCCGCGTTTGCGACCACTTCATTCCCGGGAATATGCAGCGTGGCTTCGATTTTCTGCTTCAGTTTTTCGACGGTCATCGTGACCTGCACGTTAGTGATCTTGTCGAAATGACGCTCCAATCGTTCGAGTTTTTCGCCGATGTAGGAGCGAAGAGGTTCGGTCACTTCCAGTTGGTGTCCACTGATGTTGACTTGCATACAGCTTCTCCTTCGTTGCCAGTGCATAAAGCGGTAGACCAGATGATCTACCACTGGAACGCTGTGGCGTGGCCCTACATCAACCGCTTGCGTTCGCTCGAAGGCGCGATCCCGAGGGATTCGCGGTACTTGGCGACGGTGCGGCGGGCCACCTGAATGCCTTGTGCCTCCAGTAAACCAGCGATCTTGCTGTCACTCAACGGCTTTTTCTGATTTTCCGCGGCAACCAGTTTTTTGATAATCGCCCGGATCGCCGTGGACGAGCATTCGCCGCCTTCGGAGGTGCTTACGTGACTTGAGAAAAAGTATTTCAGTTCATAAATGCCCCGGGGGGTGTGCATGAACTTCTGGGTGGTCACCCGTGAAATCGTCGACTCATGCATGCCGACCGCTTCGGCGATGTCATGCAGGACCAGCGGCTTCATGGCTTCGTCGCCATATTCGAGGAACCCGCGCTGATGCTCGACGATCTGGGTGGCAACCTTCATCAGGGTCTCGTTACGGCTTTGCAGGCTCTTGATGAACCAGCGGGCCTCCTGCAACTGATTGCGCATGAAGGTGTTGTCGGCACTGGTGTCGGCGCGGCGCACGAACCCGGCGTACTGGGCGTTGACCCGCAGCCGTGGCACCGACTCCTGATTCAGCTCCACCAGCCAGCGCTCGTTGTCCTTGCGCACGATGACGTCAGGCACGACGTATTCGGCTTCGGTGGACTCGATCTGCGAGCCCGGACGCGGATTGAGGCTCTGGACCAGTTCGATGACCTGGCGCAGCTCGTCTTCCTTGAGCTTCATGCGGCGCATCAACTGGCTGTAGTCGCGACTGCCGAGCAAGTCGATGTAGTCGGTGACCAGGCGCTTGGCCTCGGCCAGCCAGGGGGTCTTGGCCGGCAGCTGGCGCAATTGCAGCAGCAGGCATTCGCCCAGGTTGCGGGCGCCGATGCCGGCGGGCTCGAATTGCTGGATGCGGTGCAGGACGGCTTCGATTTCGTCCAGTTCGATGTCCAGTTCCGGATCGAAGGCTTCGAGGATCTCCTCGAGGGTTTCGTCCAGATAGCCCTGATTGTTGATGCAGTCGATCAGGGTCACGGCGATCAGGCGATCGGTATCGGACATCGGAGCCAGGTTCAGTTGCCACAGCAAATGACTTTGCAGGCTTTCGCCGGCCGAGGTGCGGGTGGTGAAGTCCCACTCGTCGTCATCGTTGCTGGGCAGGCTGCTGGCGCTGGTCTGGTAAACGTCTTCCCATGCGGTGTCGACGGGGAGTTCGTTGGGAATGCGCTCGTTCCAGTCGCCCTCATCGAGGTTATCCACCGTCGGCGCGCTTTCCTGGTAGGAGGGTTCCTGGATGTCGGTGTTGGGCTTTTGTTCGGCGTTGTCGGCCAGGGGGTCGGAATTGTCGAAGTCGTCGCCTTCTTCCTGGCGTTCGAGCATCGGATTGGACTCCAGGGCCTCCTGGATTTCCTGTTGCAGGTCCAGGGTCGACAATTGGAGCAGGCGGATGGCCTGTTGCAGCTGCGGTGTCATCGTCAGCTGCTGGCCCATTCTCAAGACTAGCGATGGTTTCATGGCTGGGGCTTAACACCTTATTCGCCGGCGCACATGCGCCATCCACTACAGGGCGCCGGGGCGCCAAACATAAGCAAATTATATGCCCGAAACTGCAGCGTTTGCCTAGAGCGCTGTAACAATAAAAAAGTGTTGATTTTTTATCGGGACAAGCGCTCGGGCGACCTGCCAGATGCCGCTGCCTTTACAGGCGGAACTCATGGCCCAGATACACTTCCTTGACCAGGTTGTTGGCCAGGATGGTCTCTGCGTCACCTTCGGCGATCAGTTGGCCGTCGTTGACGATATAGGCGGTTTCACAGATATCCAGGGTTTCACGAACGTTGTGGTCCGTGATCAGCACGCCAATGCCCTTGGCCTTGAGGTGGTGAATGATCTGCTTGATGTCCCCGACCGAAATCGGGTCCACGCCGGCGAAGGGTTCGTCGAGGAGGATGAATTTCGGGTTGGTGGCCAGGGCCCGGGCGATTTCCACACGCCGGCGCTCGCCGCCGGACAGGCTCATGCCGAGGTTGTCGCGGATGTGGCTGATGTGGAATTCCTGCAGCAGGCTTTCCAGCTCCTTGCGACGGCCGGCCTTGTCGAGTTCCTTGCGGGTCTCGAGGATGGCCATGATGTTGTCGGCCACCGACAGTTTGCGGAAGATCGATGCTTCCTGCGGCAAGTAGCCGATGCCGGCCTTTGCGCGGCCGTGCATCGGCTGGTGGCTGACGTCCAGGTCGTCGATCAGGACGCGGCCCTGGTCGGCTTGCACCAGGCCGACGATCATGTAGAAGCAAGTGGTCTTGCCGGCACCGTTCGGGCCAAGCAGGCCGACGATCTGGCCGCTGTCGATGGACAGGCTGACATCACGCACGACCTGGCGGCTCTTGTAGCTCTTGGCCAGATGCTGAGCTTTCAGAGTTGCCATTACTGGGCCTTTTTCTCGTCGGTTTTCTTCTTCGGCTGGATCACCATGTCGATACGCGGACGTGGTGCGGTCACGGAGGCACCGGTCGCACGGCCGGCCGTAGCAACCTGTTTTACCGTGTCGTAGACGATTTTCTCGCCTTCGGTGGTGCTGCCGTCATCACTGATGACCTTGGCCTGGTCGATCAGCACGATGCGGTTTTGCTGGGCATGGTACTGAATGGTCTTGCCGTAGCCCTGGATCGGTTTCGGCGAGTCGACTTTCTGCTTCTGCTCGAAATACGCCAGGTTGCCCACCGAAGTCACGACATCGATGTCGCCAGCCGGAGTGCGGGTGAGCGTGACGGTATTGCCTTTAACAATCATCGAGCCCTGGGTGATGATCACATCGCCCTTGTACGTGGCAACGCCTTGCTTGTCGTCCAGCTGGGCGTCGTCCGCCTGGACGCGAATGGGTTGTTCACTATCGTTCGGCAGAGCCCAGGCGCTCACGCTTCCCAGTGCTGCGCCCAGACTGAGCAAAATCGGGAGGGTTTTAACGAGCCTCATACTGTCCTCTTACGTTCGATAGCAGGTGTATCCTGCTTTCTTTCAAATACGCTTTCATTCCCTTGCCAGTCGATACACCGCCAGCGCCGTCGATTCTAACGTCTTGCTCGGTCTGCGCATATTGCTGCTGCGGGAACACGGTCATGCGGGTGCTGGTGATCAGGGTTTTACGGTTTTTCTCGTCGAAGCGCGTGATGCGCACGTCATCGATCAGTTCTACCTGTGTGCCGTCAGGGTTGACCTCGCCCTGCAGGCTCTGGACGTGCCACGGGAATTCAGTGCCGCGGAACACGTTCAGGTCGGGGTTGGTCAGCAAAGTCACCTCGGTCGCCTTCAGGTGCTCGACCTTGTCGGACACCAGATCATATTGCAGCTTGCCGTCCGGCAGGTACTGCACGCTGTGGGCGTTGATGGCGTAATAGTCGATCATGCTTTCATCGATCGGCGTTACCGGCTTGTCGAGGAAGCGTTCCGGGCTGATGTTCCAGTAGCCAGCCGCAGCGAATATCGCCGCGACGCAACTGTACAGTAGGGTGTTGCGAAACTTTTTGCTCAGCATAATGGGCTCACAGGTACGCCGCATTGGCCGCATCGAGGCGGTCCTGGGCGCGCAGGATCAATTCGCAGAATTCGCGAGCGGCACCTTCGCCGCCACGGGCGAGGGTGATGCCGTGAGCGTGTTCACGCACGAAGCTGGCGGCATTGGCCACCGCCATGCCGAGGCCGACGCGGCGAATCACCGGCAGGTCCGGCAGGTCGTCGCCGAGGTAGGCCACTTGCTCATAGCTCAGGTCCAGCTGGGCCAGCAGCTCGTCGAGCACCACCAGTTTGTCTTCGCGTCCCTGATAAAGATGCGGGATGCCGAGGTTCTTCGCTCGCCGCTCGACCACCGGGGTCTTGCGACCACTGATGATGGCGGTTTGCACGCCGGCGGCCATCAGCATCTTGATGCCCTGGCCGTCGAGTGTGTTGAACGTCTTGAATTCGCTGCCGTCTTCGAGGAAGTACAGGCGTCCGTCGGTCAGCACGCCATCGACATCGAACACCGCCAGTTTGATCTGTTTGCCACGTTGCAACAGGTCCGCACTCATTACATTACTCCTGCGCGCAGCAAATCGTGCATGTTCAAGGCGCCGACCGGGCGGTCCTGGCTGTCGACCACCACCAGTGCGTTGATTTTATGGTCTTCCATGATTTTCAGGGCTTCGGCGGCGAGCATTTCGGCGCGTGCGGTCTTGCCATGGGCCGTCATGACCTGGTCGATGATAGCGTTGTGGATATCGATGCTGCGGTCCAGTGTGCGGCGCAAATCACCGTCGGTGAAGATTCCCGCCAGTCTGCCGTCGGATTCCAGGATGACGGTCATGCCCAGGCCCTTGCGGGTCATTTCCATCAGGGCATCCTTGAGCAGGGTGCCGCGCTGGACCTGCGGCAGTTCCTGGCCTGCGTGCATGACATTTTCCACTTTCAGCAGCAAGCGTCGGCCGAGGGCGCCGCCGGGATGGGAAAAGGCGAAGTCTTCGGCGGTAAATCCGCGGGCTTCCAGCAGCGCGACGGCCAGGGCGTCGCCCATGACCAGGGCGGCGGTGGTCGACGAAGTGGGTGCCAGGTTCAACGGGCAGGCTTCATGTTCGACGTGAACATTCAAATTGACCTCGGCGGCCTTGGCCAGCGGCGAGTCGGGGTTGCCGGTCACGCTGATCAGTTGAATGCCCAGGCGCTTGATCAGTGGCAGCAGGGTAACGATTTCATTGGTGGAGCCGGAGTTCGAGAGCGCCAGAATGATGTCGTCGCGGGTAATCATGCCCATGTCACCGTGGCTGGCTTCAGCCGGGTGCACGAAAAATGCCGTGGTGCCGGTGCTGGCCAGGGTGGCGGCGATCTTGTTGCCGATATGCCCCGACTTGCCCATGCCGACCACGACCACGCGGCCTTTGCTGGCCAGAATCATCTCGCAAGCGCGTACGAAATCTGCGTCGATATGGGGCAGCAGGCCTTGCACGGCTTCTACCTCGAGGCGGATGGTGCGTTGTGCTGATTGAATCAGGTCGCTGGATTGGCTCATGTCAGAAATCGTATAGCCTGATGAAAAGGCGGCGATTATAGCGGTAATGATCGAATCCCTCACGCAAGTTCGTCGCGCATTGTCATTCCCGGTTACCGAAAACCGTCTAAACGGGGCTTTCAACCTGTCATGCAGGTGAAGTTGGCCGGCTTTGGCCTTGGGCGCGTAGCCTTTGCAGTGATATAGTTCGCCGCCAGTTCGGCCTGCCCGGGAGGTATGTGCTTTTGTCAGAAAGCCAGGCGTCCGAGTGAGAGGCTGCATCGCAAGGAGTTTAGATGAGTGCCGATAACGCCTACGCGGTCGAGCTGAAGGGACTGTCCTTCAAGCGCGGTGCGCGCAGCATTTTCAACAATGTCGATATCCGTATCCCGCGCGGTAAGGTCACCGGCATCATGGGGCCTTCCGGGTGTGGCAAGACCACGCTTTTGCGCCTGATGGGCGCCCAGTTGCGGCCCACCAAGGGCGAAGTCTGGGTCAACGGTCAGAATCTGCCAAAACTGTCGCGCAGCGACCTGTTCGATGCGCGCAAGCATATGGGTGTGCTTTTCCAGAGTGGCGCACTGTTTACCGATCTCGATGTCTTCGAGAACGTCGCCTTTCCGTTGCGGGTTCATACGCAACTGCCGGATGAAATGATCCGCGACATCGTCCTGCTCAAACTGCAGGCCGTGGGCTTGCGCGGTGCCATCGACCTGATGCCCGACGAGCTTTCCGGCGGCATGAAGCGCCGTGTCGCGCTGGCCCGGGCGATTGCGCTCGACCCGCAGATTCTCATGTACGACGAACCCTTTGTCGGTCAGGACCCCATCGCAATGGGTGTCCTGGTACGCCTCATTCGTTTGCTCAACGATGCGCTGGGCATCACCAGTATCGTGGTATCCCACGACCTGGCCGAGACTGCGAGCATTGCCGATTACATTTATGTGGTGGGCGATGGTCAGGTGTTGGGGCAGGGGACTCCGGACGAGTTGATGAACTCGGATGAGCCGCGCATTCGTCAGTTCATGACCGGCGAACCCGACGGCCCGGTTCCGTACCACTTTCCAGCGACGGATTACCGCGCAGATCTCCTGGGGAAGCGCTGATGCGCAGAATTTCATTGATAGAGCGCGTTCGCCGCTTCGGTCAGGCCGGCATCGATGCGCTGGCGGTGTTCGGGCGTTCGACGTTGTTCCTGTTCCATGCCTTGCTGGGCCGGGGCGGCATCGGTGGCGGCTTCGGGCTGCTGATCAAGCAGCTGCATTCGGTGGGCGTGATGTCCCTGGTGATCATCGTGGTCTCCGGGGTGTTCATCGGCATGGTGCTGGCGCTGCAGGGCTTCAACATTCTTTCCAGCTATGGTTCAGAGCAGGCTGTCGGGCAAATGGTTGCCCTGACCCTGCTGCGTGAACTGGGGCCGGTGGTGACCGCCTTGCTGTTCGCCGGGCGCGCCGGTTCGGCGCTGACCGCCGAAATCGGCAACATGAAGTCCACCGAGCAACTGTCCAGCCTGGAAATGATCGGGGTTGACCCGCTCAAGTACATTATCGCGCCACGCTTGTGGGCCGGTTTCATTTCCCTGCCGGTGCTGGCGATGATTTTCAGCGTGGTGGGAATCTGGGGCGGCTCGTGGGTAGCTGTCGACTGGCTGGGCGTCTATGAAGGTTCCTACTGGTCGAACATGCAGAACAGCGTGACGTTCTCCGACGATGTGCTCAACGGGATCATCAAAAGTGTCGTCTTTGCCTTTGTCGTGACCTGGATCGCCGTATTCCAAGGCTATGACTGCGAACCCACTTCCGAGGGGATCAGTCGTGCCACTACCAAGACCGTTGTATATGCCTCGTTGGCAGTGCTCGGCCTGGACTTTATTCTGACCGCCTTGATGTTTGGAGATTTCTGATGCAAAACCGCACCCTGGAAATCGGTGTCGGCCTTTTCTTGCTGGCCGGCATCCTGGCTTTGCTCTTGTTGGCGTTGCGGGTCAGTGGCCTGTCCCCGAGTCCGAGCACCGACACCTATAAACTTTACGCCTACTTCGACAATATCGCCGGTTTGACTGTCAGAGCTAAGGTGACCATGGCCGGTGTGACCATCGGCAAGGTCACGGCCATCGATCTGGATCGCGACAGCTTTACCGGTCGGGTGACCATGCAGCTGGAAAAACGCATCGATAATCTGCCGGCGGACTCTACTGCATCTATCCTGACCGCTGGCCTGTTGGGTGAGAAGTACATCGGTATCAGCGTGGGCGGGGAAGACACCCTGCTCAAGGATGGTGGAACCATTCATGACACGCAGTCATCGCTGGTGCTCGAAGACCTGATCGGTAAATTCCTGCTCAATACCGTTAGCAAAGACGCCAAATGAGGAGTGTATAAATGATCTCTATCTTGCGACGTGGCCTGTTGGTACTGCTCGCGGCGCTGCCGCTGGTGGCCAACGCCGTGGCGGCGCCTTCGGCGCATGAACTGGTACAGGACACTACCAACCGTTTGCTCGCCGACCTGGCGGCCAACAAGGAAAAGTACAAGCAGGACCCGCAGGACTTTTATACGGCGCTGGACACCATCGTCGGGCCGGTTGTGGATGCCGAGGGTATTTCCAAGAGCATCATGACGGTCAAGTACTCGAAGAAAGCTTCGCCGGCGCAGATGAAGGCCTTCGAAGAGAACTTCAAGAAGGGGTTGTTCCAGTTCTATGGCAATGCCTTGCTGGAGTACAACAACCAGGGCATCACCGTTGATCCGGCCAAGGACGAGTCGGGCGACCGCACCAGCGTCGGCATGACCGTCAAGGGCAGCAACGGCGCGATCTATCCAGTGTCCTACACCATGGAAAAGATCAACGGCCAGTGGAAGCTGCGTAACGTCATCATCAACGGCATCAATATTGGCAAGCTGTTCCGCGATCAGTTCGCCGATGCGATGCAGCGCAATGGCAATGACCTGGACAAGACCATCAATGGTTGGGCCGGGGAAGTCGCCAAGGCCAAGGAATCCACCGAGAAAAAGACCCAATGAGTGAGTCGGCAGTCCAGATGGACGAAGCGGGCGAGCTGCGACTCAGCGGCGTGCTGGATTACCGCACTGGCCCTGGCCTGCGCGAGCGGGGCAAAACGCTGATCAAGGCCAGCAAGGCTGCAGCGCTGGTGGTCGATTGCTCGGCGGTGACCAAGTCCAGCAGTGTCGGTTTGTCGTTGCTGCTGTGCTTCATCCGCGATGCACAGGCGGCCGGCAAGGCCCTGAGCATCCGCGGGATGCCGGAAGACATGCGTGAAATCGCTCAGGTCAGCGAGCTGACCGAGCTGTTGGCGCAACCCTGAACCGCATCTATAAGGAAGCCCCCCGTCCGAGTCCTGCTTGGCGGGGTTCGCAGGCGCGGGGCTTTTTTTGTATGATGTCCGACCCGCGCGCACAGGGCGCCGATTGAGGTTGAGCATGCAGGCCAACGAAGTTAAGAGCTTTCTTGAAGGAAAGCTGTCCGAGACGCTTTTATCAGTGCAGGTAGAAGTCGAGGGCGAAGGCTGCAATTTCCAGCTGAACGTGATTAGCGATGAACTGGCGGCGTTGAGCCCGGTCAAGCGTCAGCAGCAGATCTATGCCCATTTGAACCCATGGATCACCGATGGCAGCATCCATGCGGTCACTATGAAATTTTTCAGCAGCGCGGCCTGGGCCGAGCGCACCTGAGCCCAAGGGCGTCGAGATTCTTATGGATAAATTGATTATTACCGGTGGCGCTCGTCTTGATGGCGAGATCCGCATTTCCGGGGCAAAGAACTCTGCCCTGCCGATCCTGGCTGCCACGTTGCTGTGCGATGGCCCGGTGACCGTGGCCAACCTGCCGCACCTGCACGACATCACCACCATGATCGAGCTGTTCGGTCGCATGGGCATTGAACCGGTGATCGACGAGAAACTCGCCGTCGAAATCGACCCGCGTTCCATCAAGACCCTGATCGCACCGTACGAGTTGGTTAAAACCATGCGTGCGTCGATTCTGGTGCTGGGCCCGATGGTTGCCCGTTTCGGTGAAGCCGAAGTCGCCTTGCCTGGCGGTTGCGCCATCGGTTCGCGTCCGGTTGACCTGCACATCCGTGGCCTGGAAGCCATGGGCGCGGTCATTGACGTCGAAGGCGGCTACATCAAGGCCAAGGCGCCTGAAGGCGGCCTGCGCGGTGCGCACTTCTTCTTCGATACCGTCAGCGTGACCGGTACTGAAAACATCATGATGGCCGCTGCCCTGGCCAAGGGCCGCAGCGTCCTGCAAAACGCCGCTCGCGAGCCTGAAGTAGTCGACCTGGCGAACTTCCTGAACGCCATGGGCGCCAAGGTTTCCGGCGCCGGTACCGATACCATCACCATCGATGGCGTCGAGCGTCTGCACACCACCACTTATAAAGTGATGCCTGACCGTATCGAAACCGGCACCTACCTGGTTGCCGCAGCCGTGACTGGCGGTCGTGTGAAGGTCAAGGATACGGATCCGACCATCCTTGAAGCCGTACTGGAAAAACTCCGCGAGTCCGGTGCCGAAATCACCACCGGCGAAGACTGGATCGAGCTGAACATGCACGGCAAGCGGCCTAAAGCCGTGAACGTGCGGACCGCTCCGTACCCGGCGTTCCCGACTGACATGCAGGCGCAGTTCATCTCCCTCAACGCCATTGCCGAAGGCACTGGCGCGGTGATCGAGACGATCTTCGAAAACCGTTTCATGCACGTCTACGAACTGCACCGCATGGGCGCCAAGATCCAGGTCGAGGGCAATACCGCGATCGTTACCGGCACCGAAAAGCTCAAGGGCGCGCCAGTCATGGCGACCGACCTGCGCGCTTCGGCCAGCCTGGTGATCTCGGCCCTGATCGCCGACGGCGACACGCTGATCGATCGCATCTACCACATAGACCGTGGCTACGAGTGCATCGAAGAGAAACTGCAGATGCTGGGCGCCAAGATCCGTCGCGTTCCGGGCTAGTTTCTGCTGCATGGGCACAGGGAGGTGCCCGTTGAATTGTTGTAGAGGTCGAGCCGGTTTCCGGCTCGACGCGTGTCCGGCGCCGATTGCGACCGGGCATAAGATTCCTGATTAAGGCGTTTCCCATGCTGACTATCGCACTGTCCAAGGGCCGCATCCTTGACGACACCTTGCCGCTTCTGGCTGAAGCGGGCATCGTGCCGACCGAGAATCCGGACAAGAGCCGCAAGCTGATCATTCCCACGACCCAGGAAGACGTACGTCTGCTGATCGTGCGTGCCACCGACGTGCCGACCTATGTCGAACATGGTGCTGCCGACCTCGGTGTCGCCGGTAAAGACGTGCTGATGGAATACGGCGGCCAGGGCCTGTACGAGCCCCTGGACCTGCAGATTGCCCAGTGCAAGCTGATGACCGCCGGCAAAGTAGGCGCGATCGAGCCCAAGGGCCGTCTGCGTATCGCCACCAAGTTCGTCAACGTTGCCAAGCGCTACTATGCCGAACAGGGCCGTCAGGTCGATATCATCAAGCTCTACGGCTCGATGGAACTGGCGCCGCTGATCGGTCTGGCGGACAAGATCATCGACGTGGTCGACACCGGTAACACGCTGCGGGCCAACGGCCTGGAGCCACAGGATTTCATTGCGGCCATCAGCTCCCGGTTGATCGTCAACAAGGCTTCGATGAAGATGCAGCACGCCCGTATCCAGGCGTTGATCGACACCCTGCGCAAGGCAGTGGAGTCTCGACACCGCGGCTGATTCACCTGCGCGACGTTAAGTCGCGCCCGTCTATCCGCCTCATAGCCAGAATTCTCAGGTGCCCAAGCGGAAACGACTGGCAGGGGAAGGTGCGCTGACGTTTAATAACGACCGCGCCTTACTCCAAAAGGCAATTTTCAGTAGTAGAAAAAATTACTCAGAAATAAAGATCGCGCAGTGTCCTGCCTTTTGGAGCAAGGCCCTGCGGGTTGGCACTGTGCCCGCGCCATGCTGCGTTGGGGGACTCGGTAAGGAAACAACCCTTACCTTCGTCCCGCGCCTTGCCTGGCACGACCACAGTACCAACGCGATCGTTGTTAAACGTCAGCGCACCTTCGGGCGCCTGAGTTTTTGCCATTCCTATGAGGCTCTCGCTATGACCGCACTGACTGCAATTCGCCGACTCAACGCTGCTGACCCGGATTTCGCACATCATCTGGATCATCTGCTGAGCTGGGAAAGTGTGTCTGATGACTCGGTCAATCAGCGGGTGCTGGACATCATCAAGTCTGTGCGTGAGCGTGGCGACGCGGCACTGGTGGATTACACCCGCCAGTTCGACGGCCTGGACGTGAAGTCCATGGCCGACCTGATCCTGCCGCGTGAGCGTCTGGAGCTGGCGCTCACCCGCATCTCCGTGGCCCAGCGTGAAGCCCTGGAAGTCGCCGCGGCTCGTGTGCGCAGCTACCACGAAAAACAGAAGCAGGACTCCTGGAGCTACACCGAGGCCGACGGCACCGTGCTGGGCCAGAAAGTCACGCCGCTGGACCGCGCCGGTCTGTACGTACCGGGCGGCAAGGCGTCGTACCCGTCGTCGGTGCTGATGAACGCGATTCCGGCCAAGGTCGCCGGTGTCACCGAAGTGGTCATGGTCGTACCGACCCCGCGCGGTGAAATCAACGAGCTGGTACTGGCCGCCGCCTGCATCGCCGGTGTCGACCGCGTGTTCACCATCGGCGGCGCCCAGGCTGTCGCGGCCCTGGCCTACGGCACCGAAAGCGTGCCGCAGGTCGACAAGGTCGTCGGCCCGGGCAACATCTATGTGGCGACCGCCAAGCGCCACGTGTTTGGCCAGGTCGGGATCGACATGATCGCCGGCCCTTCGGAAATCCTCGTGGTGTGCGACGGCCAGACCGATCCGGACTGGATCGCCATGGACCTGTTCTCCCAGGCCGAGCACGACGAAGACGCCCAGGCCATCCTGGTCAGCCCGGACGCCGAGTTCCTCGACAAGGTCGCCGCCAGCATCGCCAAACTGCTACCGACCATGGAGCGTGCCGCGATCATCGAAACCTCGATCAACGGCCGTGGTGCCTTGATCAAGGTTCGTGACATGGAACAGGCCATCGAAGTCGCCAACCGCATCGCGCCGGAGCACCTCGAATTGTCCGTTGCCGATCCACAGGCCTGGCTACCGCAAATCCGCCACGCCGGCGCAATCTTCATGGGTCGTCACACCTCCGAAGCCCTGGGCGACTACTGTGCAGGCCCGAACCACGTGTTGCCGACCTCCGGCACCGCGCGGTTCTCCTCGCCGCTGGGCGTGTACGACTTCCAGAAACGCTCGTCGATCATTTACTGCTCCGAGCAGGGCGCATCCGAACTGGGCAAGACCGCTTCCGTGCTGGCCCGTGGTGAGTCGCTGACCGCGCACGCGCGAAGCGCCGAATACCGCATCGTTGACGATAAGCAGGGGAACTGAGCATGAGTAAATTCTGGAGCCCGTTCGTCAAGAATCTGGTGCCTTACGTACCGGGCGAACAGCCTAAGCTGACCAAACTGGTCAAGCTCAATACCAACGAAAACCCGTACGGCCCATCGCCAAAAGCGCTGGCCGCAATGCAAACCGAACTGAATGACAACCTGCGTCTGTACCCGGACCCGAACAGCGATCTGCTCAAGCAAGCCGTCGCCAGGTACTACGGTGTGCAAGGCAATCAGGTGTTCCTCGGCAACGGTTCCGATGAAGTGCTGGCGCACATCTTCCACGGTTTGCTGCAGCACGATCAGCCGCTGCTGTTCCCGGACATCAGCTACAGCTTCTACCCCGTCTACTGCGGGTTGTACGGCATCCAGTTCGACGCGGTGCCGCTGGACGAGCAATTCCAGATCAACCCGGCGGACTACGCCAAGCCGAACGGCGGGATCATTTTCCCCAATCCGAATGCGCCGACCGGCTGCCTGTTGGCGCTGGAAGCGGTGGAGCAGATTCTCAAGGCCAGCCCGGATTCGGTGGTCGTGGTGGATGAGGCTTACATCGATTTCGGCGGCGAGACGGCAATCACGCTGGTCGACCGTTACCCGAACCTGCTCGTGACCCAGACCCTGTCCAAGTCCCGTTCCCTGGCCGGCCTGCGGGTTGGCCTGGCGGTCGGGCATCCGGACCTGATCGAGGCGCTGGAGCGGATCAAGAACAGCTTCAACTCCTATCCGCTGGATCGTCTGGCGATTGTGGGGGCGGCGGCTGCGTTCGAAGATCGCGAGTACTTCGACAAGACTTGCGCGATGGTGATCGAAAGCCGCGACAAGGTCGTCGGGCAATTGCAGGCCAAGGGTTTTGAAGTGTTGCCCTCGGCGGCGAATTTCATTTTCGCCCGTCACCCCCGGCATGATGCGGCGGGCCTGGCAGCGAAGTTGCGTGAGCAAGGCGTGATCGTGCGGCACTTCAAGCAGGAGCGGATTGCCCAGTTCCTGCGGATCTCCATCGGCACGCCAGAGCAGAATCAGGCGTTGATCGACGGCCTCGGCGACCTCTAAACCATCGCCGCCCCCCCTGTAGGAGCGAGCTTGCTCGCGATGGAGTGTCAGGTTAAACGGTGTCACTGACACACCACCTTCGGATCGCCGCCCGGAGCAAGCACGCTCCTACAGAGGGATTGTATTAGCCGCTTACTCTGCTTCTTCCTTGTCTTGGGCCGGTGCCGGTGGCGGACGCAAACCGATTTCCGCGGTCAGCTTGAGTTCCTTGCCGTTGCGCATCACCTGGATCGCAACCTTGTCGGTCGGCTTGATCCGCGCCACCTGATTCATCGAGCGACGGCCATCACCGGCCGGTTCGCCATCGATGGCGAGAATCACATCACCCAACTGCAGGCCGGCCTTCTGTGCCGGACCGTCGCGGAAAATCCCCGCCACGACAATGCCTGGGCGCCCGGACAAGCCAAACGACTCGGCCAGTTCCTGGGTCAGCGGCTGCACTTCGATACCCAGCCAGCCACGAATCACCTGGCCGTGCTCGATGATCGACTTCATCACTTCCATCGCCAGTTTCACCGGGATCGCGAAACCGATGCCCTGGGAACCCCCGGACTTGGAGAAAATCGCGGTGTTGATGCCGGTCAGGTTGCCGACGGCATCCACCAGCGCACCGCCGGAGTTGCCGGGGTTGATGGCGGCGTCGGTCTGGATGAAGTCCTCATAGTTGTTCAGGCCCAGCTGATTGCGGCCGGTGGCGCTGATGATGCCCATGGTCACGGTCTGGCCGACGCCGAACGGGTTGCCGATGGCCAGCGCGACGTCGCCGATGCGGATGTTGTCGGAACGCCCCACGGTGATCGACGGCAGGTTTTTCAGGTCGATTTTCAGCACCGCGAGGTCGGTCTCCGGGTCGCTGCCGATCACCCGCGCCAGGGTTTCCCGGCCGTCCTTGAGCGCCACCACGATCTGGTCAGCGCCGCTGGTCACGTGGTTGTTGGTCAGGATGTAGCCTTCCGGGCTCATGATCACGCCGGAGCCCAGGCTCGACTCCATGCGTTTCTGCTTGGGCGAGTTGTCGCCGAAGAAGCGCCGGAACTGCGGATCTTCGAACAACGGATGGTTGGGTTTGTTGATGACTTTGGTGGTGTACAGGTTCACCACCGACGGCGCCGCGGTGGTTACCGCGTCGGCATAGGACACCGGGCCCTGCTGCATGCTGGTGGTTTGCGGCGCTTGTTGCAGATTGACGTCGAGGCTCGGGAGCCCGACCCACTGCGGGTAACGCTGGATTATCAAAAGAGCGACAAGCACGCCGGCCAACAGCGGCCAGCCGGTAAAACGCAGCGCCTTGAGCATTAAGCACTTCCTGAGAGAGTTGCAGGCGGTCTGGGACCGCTCATAATGACGCGCATTATACGAGGCCGCACGCGCCTCTGAACGGGATATTTAGGAGTCTTTTATGGCCGTCGCCCTGAACACCCTGGTCGAAGAAGCCGACCGCTACCTTAACAGTGCCAGGATTGCCGATTATTGCCCCAATGGCCTGCAGGTCGAGGGGCGCCCGCAAGTGATGCGCATTGTCAGTGGCGTCACCGCGAGCCAGGCTTTGCTCGACGCCGCCGTGGAGGCCAATGCCGACCTGGTGCTGGTGCATCATGGCTACTTCTGGAAGGGTGAGAATCCGTGCATCACCGGCATGAAACAGCGCCGCCTGAAGACCTTGCTCAAGCATGACATCAGCCTGTTGTCCTATCACCTGCCGCTGGATCTGCACCCGGACGTGGGTAATAACGTACAGCTCGCGCGACAGCTCGATATCACCGTCGAAGGTCCGCTGGACCCGGACAACCTGAAGATTGTCGGCCTGGTCGGCTCGCTGAATGAGCCGATGATGCCCCGGGATTTCGCCCGCCGCGTGCAGGAAGTCATGGGCCGTGAGCCGCTGTTGATCGAAGGCAGCGCCATGATCCGCCGCGTCGGCTGGTGCACCGGCGGCGGCCAGGGTTACATCGATCAGGCCATTCTGGCTGGCGTCGATCTGTACCTCAGCGGCGAAGCTTCCGAGCAAACTTTCCACAGCGCCCGGGAAAACGACATCAGCTTCATTGCCGCCGGTCACCATGCGACGGAACGCTACGGCGTTCAGGCGCTGGGGGATTACCTGGCGCGGCGGTTTGCGCTGGAGCACATCTTCATCGATTGCCCTAACCCTATCTGACAGCCAAACGCTGTCCCTGTAGGAGCGAGCCTGCTCGCGATGGTCGTCAACGATAACGCTGGAAGTCTGACTCCCCGTGGTGTTCTCAGGTTGATCGCGAGCAGGCTCGCTCCTACAGGGGGGGGCGCGTTTTGCCCAAACGCACGAGCATATTCATATGCTCTTTCGATCTAGTTGGCGTCCTGATTAGAAGAGGTCGCTGTGCTAGGATCCCCGCTCGAACACGGCCCGCTGGCCGTTCATAAGAAAGCTTTCGTGAGTAGCCATGGTCGACAAACTGACGCATCTGAAACAGCTGGAGGCGGAAAGCATCCACATCATCCGCGAGGTGGCCGCCGAGTTCGACAACCCGGTGATGCTGTACTCCATCGGTAAAGACTCTGCCGTGATGCTGCATCTGGCACGCAAGGCGTTCTTCCCGGGCAAGCTGCCGTTTCCGGTGATGCACGTCGACACTCGCTGGAAATTCCAGGAGATGTATGCCTTCCGTGACAAGATGGTCGCCGAGCTGGGCCTGGACCTGATCACCCACGTCAACCCGGACGGCGTGGCGCAAAACATCAACCCGTTCACCCACGGCAGCGCCAAGCACACCGACATCATGAAGACCGAGGGCCTGAAGCAGGCACTCGACAAGTATGGTTTCGACGCAGCTTTTGGCGGCGCCCGTCGCGATGAAGAGAAATCCCGCGCCAAGGAGCGTGTGTACTCGTTCCGCGACAGCAAGCACCGCTGGGATCCGAAGAACCAGCGTCCAGAGTTGTGGAATGTCTACAACGGCAAGGTCAACAAGGGCGAGTCGATCCGCGTCTTCCCGTTGTCGAACTGGACCGAGCTGGACATCTGGCAGTACATCTACCTTGAAGGCATCCCGATCGTTCCGCTGTACTTCGCCGCCGAGCGTGAAGTCATCGAGAAGAACGGCACGCTGATCATGATTGACGACGAGCGCATCCTCGAACACCTGAGCGATGAAGACAAAGCCCGTATCGTCAAAAAGAAAGTGCGTTTCCGTACCCTTGGTTGCTACCCGTTGACGGGCGCGGTGGAGTCCGAGGCCGAAAGCCTCACGGACATCATTCAGGAAATGCTCCTGACGCGAACTTCCGAGCGCCAGGGCCGGGTCATCGACCACGATGGCGCAGGCTCGATGGAAGACAAAAAACGTCAGGGTTATTTCTAAGGGGTTGTCATGTCGCACCAATCTGATTTGATCAGCGAGGACATCCTCGCCTACCTGGGCCAGCACGAACGTAAAGAGCTGCTGCGCTTCCTGACTTGCGGTAACGTCGACGACGGCAAGAGCACCCTGATCGGGCGCCTGCTGCACGACTCCAAGATGATCTACGAAGATCACCTGGAAGCGATTACCCGCGACTCGAAAAAAGTCGGCACCACCGGTGAGGACATCGACCTGGCGTTGCTGGTCGACGGCCTGCAGGCCGAGCGTGAACAAGGCATCACCATCGATGTCGCGTACCGCTATTTCTCCACCGCCAAGCGCAAATTCATCATCGCCGACACCCCCGGCCATGAGCAGTACACCCGCAACATGGCCACCGGTGCTTCCACCTGTGACCTGGCGATCATCCTGGTCGACGCCCGTTACGGCGTGCAGACCCAGACCCGTCGCCACAGCTTCATCGCCTCCTTGCTGGGCATCAAGCACATAGTCGTGGCCATCAACAAGATGGACCTCAAGGACTTCGACCAGGGCGTGTTCGAGTCGATCAAGGCCGACTACCTGCAGTTCGCCGAAGGCTTGAAGATGAAGCCGACCAGCATGCACTTCGTGCCGATGTCGGCCTTGAAGGGCGACAACGTCGTGAACAAGTCCGAGCGCTCGCCGTGGTACACCGGTCAGTCGCTGATGGAAATCCTCGAGACCGTGGAAGTGGCGGGCGATCGCAATTTCACCGACCTGCGTTTCCCGGTGCAGTACGTCAACCGTCCGAACCTTAACTTCCGTGGTTTCGCCGGTACGCTGGCCAGCGGCATCGTCAAGAAAGGCGACGAAGTCGTGGTGCTGCCGTCGGGCAAGAGCAGCCGCGTGAAGTCCATCGTCACCTTCGAAGGCGAGCTGGAACATGCAGGTCCAGGTCAGGCAGTCACGCTGACCATGGAAGACGAAATCGACATCTCCCGTGGCGACCTGTTGGTTCACGCCGACAACGTGCCGCCGGTGACCGACAGCTTCGAAGCCATGCTGGTGTGGATGGCTGAAGAGCCGATGCTGCCAGGCAAGAAATACGACATCAAACGCGCCACCAGTTACGTGCCGGGCTCCATCGCCAGCATCGTCAACAAGGTCGACGTGAACACCCTGGAAGAAGGCCCGGCCAGCGCGTTGCAGCTGAACGAAATCGGCAAGGTCAAGATCGCGCTCGATGCGCCGATTGCCCTCGACGGTTATGACAGCAACCGCACCACCGGCGCCTTCATCATCATCGACCGCCTGACCAACGGCACCGTTGGCGCCGGCATGATCGTCGCCCAGCCTTTGGCGCACGGCAGCGCCACGCACCACGGAAAACTGGCCCACGTTGCCACCGAAGAACGCGCACAGCGCTTCGGCCAGCAACCGGCCACCGTGTTGTTCAGCGGTTTGTCCGGCGCGGGCAAAAGCACCCTGGCCTATGCGGTCGAGCGCAAGCTGTTCGACCTGGGTCGTGCGGTATTCGTGCTCGATGGCCAGAACCTGCGTCACGACCTGAACAAAGGTCTGCCACAGGATCGCGCCGGGCGTACCGAAAACTGGCGTCGTGCCGCGCACGTGGCGCGTCAGTTCAACGAAGCCGGCCTGCTGACCCTGGCGGCGTTCGTTGCACCGAGTGCCGAAGGCCGTGAACAGGCTCGGGAACTGATCGGCAAGGAGCGTCTGCTGACGGTCTACGTCCAGGCTTCGCCAACGGTCTGCGCCGAGCGTGATCCGCAAGGCCTGTACGCGGCGGCCGGGGATAACATCCCGGGCGAATCCTTCCCGTACGACGTACCGCTGGATGCCGACCTGGTCATCGACACCCAGTCCGTGTCGCTGGAAGACGGCGTCAAGCAAGTGCTGGGTCTGCTGCGCGAGCGTGGGGCGATCTAAGCCCTAGCCGCAAAAAAGAAACCCGCCGATGAGTAATCACCGGCGGTTTTTTTTGTGTTTGGGAGGACGCCTTCGCGAGCAGGCTCGCTCCCACAAGGTCAGAGTTCACCAAAGATCAACTGTGGGAGCGAGCCCGCTCGCGAAGAGGCCGGAACATTCACCGAACTACTTGGCTGGATACTCGCGATGCATCTGCGCAAGCAGCGCATCCTTGTCCTGCCACATCTGGTTGATCCAGCCCTGAAATTGCAGGCGGTACTCACCGTCCTGGTCGTAGTTCTTGCCAATGAACTGTGGCGGAATCCTCAGCTCATCAAAGTGCACCACCACGTCCGCTACGTTCCCGCACAACAAATCCCAGAAACCGGGACGCCCGGCGGGGTAGTGGATGGTCACGTTAACGATCGATTCCAGCTGCTCGCCCATCGCATCCAGCACAAAGGCAATGCCGCCGGCCTTGGGCTTGAGCAGGTACTTGAACGGCGATTGCTGCTGGGCATGCTTGCCCTCGGTGAAGCGCGTGCCTTCGACGAAGTTGAAAATGCCCACCGGGTTGTCGCGGAACTTCGCACAGGTCTTGCGGGTGGTTTCCAGGTCCTTGCCTTTCTTTTCCGGGTGCTTCTCCAGGTACGCCTTGGAGTAGCGCTTCATGAACGGAAAGCCCAGCGCCCACCAGGCCAGACCGATCACCGGGACCCAGATCAGCTCCTGCTTGAGAAAGAACTTCAGCGGCTGGATGCGTCGGTTGAGCACGTATTGCAGCACCAGTATGTCGACCCAGCTCTGGTGGTTGCTGGTGATCAGGTACGAGTGCCGGTAGTCGAGACCCTGCAGGCCGCTGATATGCCAGCGGGTGCGACGGACCAGGTTCATCCAGCCTTTGTTGATGCTGATCCAGGCTTCATGGGTATGGCTCATCAGCCAGCGTGCGATGCGCTGGGTGAGGGCGAACGGCAACGCCTTGACCAGCGCCACGCAGAACAGGAACGAGCAGAGCAATATCGTGTTCAGTGCCAACAGCAGCGCGGCGATCACGCCGCGCAACGGGGCAGGTAGAAAATCCAGCATTTACACATCCATAGGTCGGTTGGCGGCTTGAATCGCAGTCAGGGCGATGGTGTAGACGATGTCATCGACCTGCGCGCCGCGCGGCAAATCGTTCACCGGTTTGCGCAGGCCTTGCAGCATCGGCCCGAGGCTGACGCAGTCGGCGCTGCGCTGCACGGCCTTGTGCGTGGTGTTGCCGGTGTTGAGGTCGGGGAACACGTACACCGTGGCGCGGCCAGCCACCTGACTGTTCGGTGCCAATTGGCGGGCGACGTTTTCGTTGGCGGCGGCGTCGTACTGCAAGGGGCCGTCGATCAGCAGCGAGTGCTGTTGTTCGTGGGCGAGCAGGGTCGCCTCGCGGACTTTCTCGACCTCTTCACCGCTGGCTGAATCGCCACTGGAGTAGCTGATCATCGCCACCCTTGGCGTGATGCCGAATGCGGCGGCCGAGTCAGCGCTTTGCAGGGCGATCTCGGCCAGTTCGCTGGCGCTTGGGTGCGGGTTCATCACGCAGTCGCCATAAACCAGCACTTCTTCCGGAAACAGCATGAAGAACACCGACGACACCAGGGTGCAGCCCGGCGCCGTCTTGATCAGCTGCAGGGCCGGGCGGATGGTGTTGGCGGTGGTGTTGATCACGCCCGATACGAGGCCGTCGACTTCATCCAGGGCCAGCATCATGGTGCCGATCACCACGGTGTCTTCCAGTTGTTGCTCGGCCATCGGCGCGTTGAGGCTTTTGCTTTTGCGCAGCGCGACCATCGGCTCGACATAGCGCTCGCGAATCAAGTCCGGATCGATGATCTCAAGGCCCGGAGGCAATTCGATGCCCTGGGCACGGGCGACAGCCTGCACGTCCTCGGGCTTGGCCAGCAACACACAGCGAGCGATGCCACGGGCCTGGCAGATCGCGGCGGCCTGCACGGTGAACGGCTCGCTGCCTTCGGGCAACACGATGCGCTTGTTGGCCGCCTGGGCGCGCTGGATCAATTGATAGCGGAACACCGCTGGCGACAGGCGCATCTCCCGTGGTGTGCCACAGCGCTGGTGCAACCAGTTGGCATCGAGGTGGCTGGCGATGAAATCGGTGATGATTTCGGCGCGCTCGCGGTCATCGATGGGGATTTCCTTGTTAAGGCCATTGAGCAGGTTGGCAGTGTCGTAGGAGCCGGTACTCACCGACAGCACCGGCAACCCGGCCTGCAGGGCGCCGCGACACAGGTCCATGATGCGTGGGTCGGGCAGGGTGTCGCTGGTCAGCAGCAGGCCGGCCAGCGGCACGCCGTTCAAGGCCGCGAGGCTGACGGCGAGAATGATGTCGTCGCGGTCGCCGGGGGTCACCACCAGCACGCCAGGCTTGAGCAACTCCACGGTGTTGCGCATGGTGCGGGCGCAAATGATGATCTTGGTCATGCGCCGGGTTTCATAATCGCCGGCGTTGAGCACTTGCGCACCCATCAGGTCGGCGACGTCACGGGTGCGCGGGGCGTTCAGTTCCGGCTGGAACGGAATGCAGCCGAGCAAGCGGAAATCACCGCTGCGCAGCAACGGCGAATGCTCCTTCAGGCGCGTGGCGAAGGCCTCCATGCTTTCTTCGGTCTTGACCTTGTTGAGGATCACGCCGAGGACTTTCGGGTCTTTCGGGCCACCGAACAATTGCGCCTGCAACTCGACGCGGCCGGAGAGCTCGGTCAGCACTTCGTTTTCCGGCGCCGAGACCAGGATCACCTCGGCGTCCAGGCTCTTGGCCAGGTGCAGGTTGACCCGCGCGGCGTAACTGGCGCTGCGGGTCGGCACCATGCCTTCGACGATCAGCACATCCTTGCCGATGGCGGCCTGCTGGTACAGGGTGATGATTTCTTCGAGCAACTCATCGAGCTGACCGTCGCCGAGCATGCGCTCGACATGGGCCAGGCCCAATGGCTGAGGCGGTTTCAAGCCGTGGGTACGCGCCACCAGTTCGGTGGAGCGTTCCGGGCCCGTGTCGCCTGGATGCGGTTGGGCAATCGGTTTGAAAAAGCCGACCTTGAGCCCGGCCCGTTCAAGGGTGCGCACCAGCCCGAGGCTGATGGAGGTCAGACCCACACCAAAATCGGTGGGCGCGATAAAAAAAGTTTGCATGCGGATTCTCTAAGGGAGCAGGCAATGGTGAGCGCCTATGACTGGCGATCTACCGAAATTCAGTCGCCAAGGTTATCGCTAACCGAGCCTTGTGCGCACCAACCGCAGGCAAAGGGTTGGCCTATTTTTTCCTGGCGCTGCGCAGGGTCCGTGACCCAGGCGCGGGATTGCCAGGGCGGCTGGTGGCGCAGGTGCTGGGTGTGGCCGCAGGAAAGCTCGGCCACCCAATGCCCATCCGCGTCCTGATGAAAGCCTGTGACCGTCGAAATCCGTCTGTCCGGGTTGTGTTCGCTTTCGGACGATTGCTTCGCTAAACTTGGCCCTTCAATCTTCTTATGCAAAAGGTCTCGCCCCATGCTGATCGCCGCCAATAAGGCTGTCTCCATCGACTATACCCTGACCAACGACGCTGGTGAGGTCATCGACAGCTCCGCCGGCGGCGCGCCGCTGGTCTACCTGCAAGGCGCAGGCAACATCATCCCGGGTCTGGAAAAGGCTCTGGAAGGCAAGGCTGTCGGCGACGAACTGACCGTAGCCGTTGAACCGGAAGACGCTTACGGCGAATACGCTGCAGAACTGGTCAGCACCCTGAGCCGCAGCATGTTCGAAGGCGTCGACGAACTGGAAGTGGGCATGCAGTTCCACGCTTCCGCTCCGGACGGCCAGATGCAGATCGTGACCATCCGTGATCTGGACGGCGACGACGTCACCGTTGACGGCAACCACCCGTTGGCCGGTCAGCGCCTGAATTTCCAGGTCAAGATCGTTGCTATCCGTGACGCCAGCCAGGAAGAAATCGCTCATGGCCACGTCCATGGCGAAGGTGGCCATCACCACTGATTTCTGCGCTAAGCTCAGATAACTGGAGAGGCGCCCTGTGGGCGCCTTTTTAGTCTGCGGCTGTCCCTGACGACACCGCCAAGTGGCTGTTTCGAAAAGAACACGGGAATCTGGAGTACGTCATGAGTGCTTTTCACGACCTTAAATTGACAGCCCTGGATGGTCAGGAGCTACCTCTGGCGCCTTTCAAGGGCAAAGTCGTGCTGGTGGTCAACGTCGCTTCCAAATGCGGCTTGACCCCGCAGTACGCGGCGCTGGAAAACCTCTACCAGCAATTCAAAGGCAAAGGCTTCAGTGTGCTGGGCTTGCCGTGCAACCAGTTTGCCGGGCAGGAACCGGGAACCGAGCAGGAGATCAAGGATTTCTGCAGCCTCAACTATGGCGTGACGTTCCCGTTGTCCAGCAAGCTGGAAGTCAATGGGCATGACCGTCATCAGTTGTACCGTTTGCTGGCGGGTGAGGGCGCGGAATTTCCCGGCGATATCACCTGGAACTTCGAGAAGTTCCTGCTGGGAAAGGACGGCCGTGTACTGGCACGGTTCTCGCCACGCACGGCGCCGGATGATCCGACCATTGTTCACGCGATCGAAAAAGCCCTGAGCTGACATCCCCCCTCTCTCTGTAGGAGCGAGCTTGCTCGCGATGGTTGCAGGAACACCGCGGGGCATCAGACCGCCTGCGTTATCGTTGACCACCATCGCGAGCAAGCCTGCTCCTGCATCACCGAAATCAATAATGCTGTTCAAGCAGCGGCTCTCTCCATATTATCGCCGTCATAAAGTTAACTCCCGTGGAGCGTCCCATGCCCGTCAAAGCCCTGTTCAAACCGTTCCACCTCGGCACCCTCGAACTGCCGACCCGCGTCGTCATGGCGCCGATGACCCGCTCCTTTTCTCCGGGCGGCGTGCCGAACTCCAAGGTGATCGAATACTACCGTCGCCGTGCCGCTGCGGGCGTCGGCCTGATCATCACCGAAGGCACTACCGTCGGTCACAAGGCTTCCAACGGCTACCCCAACGTTCCGCATTTCTACGGTGAAGCGGCCCTGGCCGGCTGGAAGAAAGTCGTCGACGCCGTTCACGCCGAAGGCGGCAAGATCGTGCCGCAGTTGTGGCATGTGGGCAGCGTACGTCGTATCGGCACCGAGCCGGACGCCAGCGTGCCGGGTTATGGCCCGTCGGAAAAAGTGAAGGAAGGTCAGGTCGTGGTGCACGGCATGACCAGGCAGGATATCCAGGACGTGATCGCCGCGTTCGCCCAGGCCGCCAAGGATGCGCAGAGCATCGGCATGGACGGCGTGGAAATCCACGGTGCCCACGGTTACCTGATCGACCAGTTCTTCTGGGAAGGCAGCAACCAGCGTACCGACGAATACGGCGGCAGCCTGGCCAACCGCTCGCGCTTCGCCATTGAATTGATTCAGGCCGTGCGTGCCGCGGTCGGTGAAGGTTTCCCGATCATCTTCCGTTTCTCCCAGTGGAAGCAGCAGGACTACACCGCGCGGTTGGTGCAAACCCCGGAAGCCTTGGGCGAGTTCCTCAAGCCGTTGGCCGATGCGGGTGTGGATATTTTCCACTGCTCGACCCGCCGCTTCTGGGAGCCGGAGTTCGACGGTTCCGAGTTGAACCTGGCCGGCTGGACCCGCCAACTCACCGGTAAACCAACCATCACCGTGGGCAGCGTCGGCCTGGACGGCGAGTTCCTGCAGTTCATGGTCAACACCGACAAGGTCGCCCAACCGGCCAGCCTGGAAAAACTGCTGGAGCGCCTGAACAACGACGAGTTCGACCTGGTGGCGGTCGGTCGTGCGTTGCTGGTGGACCCGGACTGGGCGCAGAAAGTGCGCGACGGTCGCGAGGAAGACATTCTTCCGTTCAGCCGTGATGCGTTGATGACGCTGGTTTAAGCAGAAACCGGAACAGCCCTTTCGCGAGCAGGCTCGCTCCCACAGTGGTTAAGCGTTATGCACAAATCCTGTGGGAGCGAGCCTGCTCGCGAAGACTGACTCAAGGTCACAAGGATTTACGGCAAGGTCGGTGCATTCGGCACCACCGCCTCCCCGGCACAAGCCCCGCGCAACTGTCCCTCGAACTGCTCGATGATCGTCGCCCAACCCTGGCGACTGGCATGCTGGCGCGCATTGAGACGCACATTGCGCAAGGTTTCCCTTTCTTCCAGCAGCCATGCCGCTGCGTCGCAAAACGCTTCTTCATCTCCCGGCATCGCCAGCACTCCGTTGTAGCCATGGCGTAAATGCTGGGCCGCTGCTGCCTGATCGTAGGCTACTACGCCGAGCCCCGAGGCAAGTGCTTCAAGCACCACATTGCCGAACGTTTCGGTCAGGCTCGGAAACAGAAACACGTCGCCTGACGCGTAGTGGCACGCCAGGGCTTCACCCCGTTGGGTGCCGCAGAAAATGGCCTCGGGCATTTCGTTTTGCAGTTCCTGGCGCAGCGGGCCGTCGCCGACCACGATCAGTTTCAGGATGCGCTGGGGATAACTCGCCTTGAGGGTATTGAAAGTGCGCTTGAGCAGTCCGAGGTTTTTTTCCGCGGCCAGGCGTCCGACATGAATGACGGCGATGTCTTCCTCGGCCAGCCCCCATTGCTCACGCAGGGCATTCAAACGTTTGGCCGGGTGAAACAATTCGCTGTCGACCCCTCTGGACAGCAACGCCAGTCGCTCGAAATGCCGTCGCTCCAGCTCCATGCGCTGACTGATGCTGGGCACCAGGGTCATGGTCGAGCGGTTGTGGAACCAGCGCAGGTAGTGAGTCAGCAGGCGCGTGAGCAAACCAAGCCCGTACTGGTTGGAGTACTGCTGGAAATTGGTATGGAAACCACTGACCACGGAAATCCCCAGTCTTCGTGCTGCCCGCAAGGCCGACAGGCCCAGCGGGCCCTCGGTGGCGATGTAGAGCACGTCCGGGCGATGACGCGTCCAGCGCCGCAGCAATTTGTGCATCGACGACTGGCCCCATTGCAAACCGGGATAACCCGGTAGCGGCCAGCCGCGGCACAGCAGCAATTCATCGTCGCTGCCCAACTGCTGGTCGCAGCCCTGGCGCGGTCGCACCAGTTCCACTTGATGCCCGCGCGCGCGCAAGCCGTCGCACAAGCGACCAAGGGTATTGGCCACGCCATTGATTTC